>SVQP01000011.1 GCA_015065285.1 Oscillospiraceae bacterium
GGGCAGAGGGGAGGACATGGAAACTATCTCCAATCTCTTGGGCTATAATGCAAAGGAGCATATGACGGTAGAAGAACTGCTCGCACTTGGCAAGGATGATATTGAGCTGCAAACAATAGATGAGGATTTGTTCTTTTCGCTCATACGTCAGGCATTGAACCAAAAAGACCCTTGCAAGGCGGGACCGTATGGCTCCGTTGCATCCTCCGGTATGCTTGTGGAAAACAAAAGCTTGGGAACCAACGCTGTCGAATATGACTACGTGGATGGATATACCTTCCAAGTCGGATATGTTGCACATCTCGGCACCATTGCCGCCATACACATTGACGTATTATATGAGGACGCCGATAAGCCGTTTGGCTTTAGCCAGCTTTCCGACATGATCGATGCGGGCGAGGCAACAGAGGAGCAGATCGAGTTATATGACGAGCTCAAACGCATTGAGCAGGGCGTGCTTGACAACTGCGACTTTCTGTTTGAAAACACCGAATATGACGACAAGGTCATTGCGGGCGTGGATCTTGCAAGGCTTGCGGTATGCCTGGAGCGTCTGGAGCATGCGGAGTATTAACCCGGAAACGGTTGGTGATGCTGCCACGCAAAACGGCATGCACATTGATGACGGAGAATGAAGTATGATTTACTGTAAAAACATATCCAAGGCATACGGCACACTGTCCGTTTTGCACGACTTTTCTTATGATTTTTCCGACAGTGGCTTTTATCTGCTATACGGCGAGAGCGGCTGCGGAAAAACCACCCTGCTCAACGTGCTTTGCGGCTTGCTGCCCTTTGAGGCGGGGGAGATCGTGATAAACGGTACGCCGTTTGTCGGACAAATTGATACGGCGTCGCTTGGAGCATATACCGAGTATATCACCCAAGACCCGTTTTTTGTGGATTATCTCAACGTGTGGGATAATTTGTATTTAGTCAAGCAGGATGCGCAAGCCATTACGCAGGTGCTGGCGCGCTTTGGTCTGGCGGGCAAGGAAAAGCAATTGCCCCTGTCACTGTCGGGCGGCGAGCGGCAGCGTTTGGTGTTGGCGCGCGCCCTGCTTAGCAAGAAAAAGATATTGCTGCTCGACGAGCCGACCGCGGCGTTGGACGAGCAAAATAAGCAAAGTGTGTTCGCGCTGCTTGCCGAGCTTAGCCGGGATTGTCTGGTCGTATGCGCGTCGCATGATCAGGTTGCATGGCAGTATGCGGATCACGTGCTGGAATTTGAAAAGGAGCATCGCTACTTGGATGCCCCCGCTGCCCCCGCCGAGAAAAAGCCGTACGCCAAGCAAGCCAAGGGCAAGCCGACGGGGCACAGGTCGAAAAAGGGTGAGCCTGTCGCAGAGAAAAGCGGCAGAGTGCTGCGCAGGCTTTTGCGCAAATGGTTTGGCTCCAAGCGGAAAAACCGCCGCGCAGAGGTGCTTTTCGCCGTGTTTTTGCTGCTCGCGTTCACGTTGTGCTTCTTGGCGGACACGCCCACCAACAAGACCAACGCCAGCGTAGAGTTTGCCTATAAGATCAACATGCTGCACGTCGAGACCACGGGGGACGGGACGGCTGCGCTGGAGTATATCCGCGCGGGCAAGGGTGTGTCGGACGTCGCCTTTAACTGCAAGGCAAGCCAGCCCGACGTATATCATCCCATACAGCACGGCGGCGGCATTATCGAGGGCATGGAGGCATATACCAAAAGCGTGTATCCCTTCGTGCTGCCCGACAAGGCAGAGGATTTCGGGCTTGTGGACTGCTTGATCTTGGGAGAGTACTTTACAGGTCCCGATCAGATCATTATCACCAAGCAGATGGCAGAGCAGCTCAGCCCGCGGCACCTGGAGCGCGTGATCGGTAAAAAGCTGAAATACGATCTGTTCCCGATCGGAGAGACCGAGCTGGAGGTGGTGGGTGTTTTAGGAGACCTGGACGCCATGCAGGCGGAGTATCTCAACGCCACCAATGCAGGGAACTTCAAGTATGAGACCAAGCAGGAGCGGCAGGCGCTGCGGAACGTCTATTTCATCAGCAGCTCGCTTGCGCGGGAGCTTTCGCAAGATCCGTTGTATCACGCCACGGGGGATAAGCGCACGTATAAGGTGTATTTCGATTCCTACGGTGATATGATGCAATTTTACGAGCAAAGTGCAGAGGAGCTGCAATCTCTCGGGGCAAGAATTGAGCCGGGATGGCGCAACTACGAGCTGGAAAGCCTGTTTTCCAATATGAGCATGCTGCTTTTGCCCACGTCCTTGCTGATTTTGTTGTTCTCGGTGCTATTCTTTATCAATATTCAAAAAACCGAGATATCCTATAACAGTAAGTTTATTTCGGTGTTCAACTATGCGGGATATCCCTTGGGGCGCGTGATCTCCTGCTTTGTCAACGTAAGCATTGCAAGGCTGCTGGTCATAGGGCTTTGCTGCATGGGAGGCGCGTTTTTGCTGACGCTTGCGGGCAATGCCATCAACGCGCACTATATGATCTTCAAGTTCCAACTGTTTTCGTATAATCCCGTGCTGCTGGCTTTGTATCTGCTTTTGCTTTGCTTGTCCTGCTTCGCGCTTTCGCATTTGCTGTTGCGTCCGCTGCGATACCGCACGTGGTATGAAAATATCGTCAGCGCGCGGGATCTGATATAGGAGGTGCGGCAATGTTAAGGCTTGATAATATCACAAAGCAGTATGACAGAGTCGTGTTGGACCGTGTCAGCTATACCTTTGAGCCGGGCAAGCTATACGTGATCAAGGGCGTTAGCGGCTGCGGCAAAACCACACTGCTCAATATCATCGGTGGTGTGGAAAAAAGCTTTGAGGGAGAGATCGTCAAGCAGCCAACGCTGCGCATGGGCTATATTTTCCAATATAGCCTGCTGCTTGGCGACGCAAGCGTGCTTGACAATTTGCGGCTTGTGTGTGACGACCTTCCAAAAATCGAGATGCTTGCCCGCCGTGTGGGCATCGAGACGTTGTTGCATAAGTACCCCGGCGAGCTTTCGGGCGGCGAGCGGCAGCGCGTGGCGGTGGTGCGTTGCCTTTTGCGTGATCCACAGGTGATTTTGGCGGATGAGCCGACGGCGTCCCTGGATAAGAAAAACTCCGCTATTATCGCCGAGCTGCTTGCAAGCCTTGCAGGTGAGGGGAGAACGGTCATCGTGGCGACCCACGAGCAATGCTTTGACCACCTTTGTCATGCCTGCATCCATTTACTGTACGGTAAGATCGATAAGGTCACCCAAAATCCCATCCCGCAGGGTGGCGCTTTGCAGGCAAAAGGGGACAAGATCAAGGGGATGCGGATGCTGCCCTTTGTCATCAAACGCAGATTTACACGCATCAGGCCCACCGCGTACATCTCCTTTGCACTGGTATTTCTGCTTTTGTTTGCAATATCCACGCTGCAAAATAGCTTTGGCGACGAGTATATGGGATACGCCAAGCAGGGCTATGCCTACGACGCCTTTCAGATCAACCGCGAGGCGTTTGACAAGTTAGATCCCAAGTATGCGGAGAAATGCAAGATATACAAGCAGTACAACGCAGAGCAGGACGGCGTCAGCGCGTTGTACCTCCCCGCGCCGACCGCCTCGGTGCTTGCACTGGACGATATGATCCAATATGGCAGCTATCCGAAAACGCGGGACGAGGTGCTGGTCAGCAGGGAATATCTGAGCGATTGCGCCACCGACGCGGAGTATGCAGCCAAGATCGGCACGGAAATCGCGTTTATGGGAAAGACGCTGACCGTATCGGGCATTCTGTATTCGCTTGACGCCAAGACCTATGACGCCGATCGCAGCGACAGCTTTTTGACCAATTACCGCAGCGACCCCTACTACAACGGCAATTACGGCAAGCATATTTATATGGATTACGATCTGCTTGCCGAGATCGGCACGCTGCAGGAGTCCGAGGAAAACAATCGGGTGATCGGATACTATCCGGGGCTTTACGACGACCGCGACGCATGGAATGCCTTCAAGGATGCCATCCGTGGGCAGGAGCGCGTCACAGGTATTAACGCGCTTGACCGCATGGGGCGCAATATGCAGGAGTATTTCAGCACCATGTCGTTCTTTTTGCTCGGGATATTTGCCATTTGCTTTGTCCTGTTCTGCATTTTCATCCGCTCCAAGGTGGATGTCGAGCTATTCTACAGAAAAAGAGAGATCGGCTTTTTGCAGCTGTTCGGTGTGTCGCGTTGGCGTATTTTTGCCATGCTGCTTTACGAATACGTGCTGCGGTTGGGCGTATCCCTGTGCAGTGCGCTGCTTTTGTACGGCGCGGGGATCACGGCGTATCGCTTGATCGTCGGTCGCTGGATCGTGTGCAACCCATGGCACGTGCTGATTGCTTTGCTGCTTGCCACGGCGTTGTATCTTGCGGTTTTGACGTGGATCTTTGCCCGCTATATGCGCAAGAGCATTCTTTGGCTGATCAACGATTAAAGATCCAATAAAAGAAAAAAGATAAAGATAACAGATCAAACAAAAAGGGCTGACGCGTCGCGTCAGCCCTTTTGCTTTGCATTATTCAGCCTCTTTCCAAGAGGGGATCTGATCCTTGTAGATGTTATAGAACTCGGTATTGGTCACAAGGTAAACGTCCTCTGCCTCGCTCATCATCTTGACAAGCTGCTCAAAGGTCTCGTATCCCTTGCCGCCGTTCAGGTCCAGCTCGTAAGCATGCCCCCAAACGTAGAACAGCATATCCTCGGTGCACTCTGCGTCAATAAAATTCTGCGCAAGCGTCAGGCACTGGGGATCAATTGCCGAGCAGGTGGGCATCCACTTCATAAAGTACTCGGGCAGCTCGTAATTGTAGGTCGAGGTGGTGCCGCGCGCAAAGCGGATGTCGGTGTGCTCCAGCACCATTTCAATGGTCTTGTCGGTGTATTCGGTGTCACCACCCGGCCAAGCCATGCCAACGGGGCGCACGCCGGTCAGCTCTTCAATGTTATCCGCATCCTTGCCAACCTCTTTTTTGATTCTGTTGGCGGACTTGTCGTAATTCTTCAAGGAGGGGTGGCTCATGGTGTGCACCAGTACCTCATAGCCGTCGTAAATGCCGGTCTCCAGCTCTTCCTTGGTAAAGCGCTGGTGGGGAATGCTGGGGTCACCGATTGCGGGACCGACCCAATCCCAGTTTGCGCCGTAAAGGCCTGTGTTGATATTGAACGAGATGCACTTGACGTCGTATTTCTTGAGAATCTCAATCACGCGCAGATCCTGCGTAATGCCGTCGTCAAAGCTCAGTGTGAAGAATTTCTTGGGCTTTCCGTCGTTTGGCACAATGGTTTCCTCCTCGGTAGCAATTTCTGTGGGGGCTTCTGTGGGTGTTTCGGTGGTCGCTTCTGTCGTTGCTTGGGTGCTTTGCTCTGTAGGTGCATCTGTCTCGGGCGCCGTGGTTTCTGCAGGAGCAGATCCGCTGTCGCACGCTGTCATCAGCATCAAAGAGCAAAGAAACAGGGCAAGCGCGGGTAAAAATCTGTGTTTCATTGGCGTATCCTCCATATTATGTTAAGTTTATTATAACAAATTGGGTGTTCGCTGTCAACTGTTTTGAGAAATGTATGCGGCAAGCTGCTTCATTGCCTCGGAGTAGCTGTCAAAGCCAAGCCCCGTCACACGCACAACGCAAACGTGCGTGACGTAGGAGATGCGGCGAAAGGCTTCCCGGTTGTCCACGTCGGAAAGGTGCACCTCGGCAGTGGGGATCTCCACTGCGGCAATCGCATCCGCAATGGCAACGCTTGTGTGGGTGTAGGCGGCAGGGTTGATTACAATGCCGTCATAGCGGTCAATGGCATCCTGAATGGCGTCCACGATCACACCCTCGTGATTGCTTTGCATGATCTCTGCCTCAATGCCAAGCTCGGCAGCTGTTTTTTGGATATGCTCACAAAGTGCCGCGTAGGATTTATTGCCGTAAATGGCAGGCTCGCGTCTGCCCAGCAGATTGAGATTGGGACCGTTAATGACTAAAAATTTCATGAAAGTGCCTCCAGAATACGGGCTGCCACCGCATCGGGTGTGCCCCGGTTAGGAATTGCTGCATCGCAAAACGCGCGATAAAGCGGCTCGCGCACGCGGTACATCTGTGTCAGATCAGTGATAAGGGAGAGAGGTCTGCCCTCGCGGGGAAGATGCTCAATGGGACGCTGCAGCCAGATCACGGTTGCGTTCTGCCGCAAGGGGTAACGGTTTTCGGGGCGGGTGACAACGCCGCCGCCCGTGGCAATGATCTGCCCGTGCCCCATGCCAACCTCGCAAATCACCTCGTGCTCCAGCGCGCGGAATGCGTCCTCGCCCTGTGTGGCAAAGATCTCGGGAATGCTCATGCCCGCCTTTTGCACGATCAGCGCATCGGTATCTACAAGCCTTTTGCCCGTAGCGTGTGCAAGGGCTTCTCCCACCGTGCTTTTGCCGCAACCCGGCATGCCGATCAGCACAACGTTTGCGCTTTCGTTTGCAAACGCGCGCATGATGCGCGCGATCTGCGCGGGATCAATGGGTGCGCCCGTAAAGCGCTCGTGTCCTGCTGCCGCCTGCGAGACCAGCATGGAAAGCCCGTTGGTACGCGGCAGCCCCAGTTGCTCGGCTTGCGCCATGAATACGGTGCGCGCGGGGTTGTAGATCATATCCACCGCACCGCAAAGGTGGGGGAATTTCGCAAGATCAATGGGGGAGTGCCCCGATTTCGGATACATGCCCACGGGGGTGCAGTTGACTATGACCTGCGCGTTTTCGCACAAGTCGTAAACGTTTTCGTAATGGATCTTTCCCGAACGGGAAACCACAGTGACCGAAGCGGCTCCCTGATCCTTGGCAACCGCCACAGCAGTCTTGGCAGCACCGCCCGAGCCCAGAATCAACACGTGTCTTTGCGCGAGCGCAATGCCTGCGGACTGCAGAGCATAGGAAAAGCCGAAATAGTCTGTGTTGTCTCCAAGCAGCGTGCCGTCCGGTCGACGCGTGATGGTGTTGACCGCACCCAGCTTTGCAGCGGCGGGGGTCAGCTCGTCCAAGTACGGAATCACGGTCTGCTTGTAGGGAATGGTCACGTTCAAGCCCTGATAGTCACCATGCCAAAGAAATTCGCCCACTGCCTCGGGAGCAAGCTCCTTGAGTGAGTAATCGGGGTTGCCCAGCATGGCGTGCACCTGAGGGGAAAAGCTGTGCGAGAGATGCTCGCCGATCAGATAGTATTTTCCCATGTCAAATCACCATAAGCGCGGTAACTGCTCCGTAGGGGAAGTCACCGCCAAATTGATGCTCTGCCTGCATCATAGCATAAACAAATTTGATCTCAATATCGTTTGCGGTGCGATCAAAGGCGAATTCACCGCACTGCGCGTAGTCAAGATTGCTGTCGCGCTTGCCGATAAAGCGTTGACGGTTGTAAAGAATTCTGGTAATATTCAGGCGCGTGCTGCCCTCGTTTCTGCTGACCGTTGCAACGAATGCGGGCGCACCTTCTGCATACAGGCAGCATTTGCGGTGTCCGCCCTGTTCAAAATAATCAAGGAAGGTGTGGCAAAGGTCGCAGAGCGAGTCGGGGGATACCTTGATCTTGTTTTGCGCGACAAGTGTATCCTCGTCGTCCTCTTCAAAAGAGGAATTGCCAAAGCACAGGTACAGCGCCCCGTCAAAGTTCTCGACTGTCATCTCGGGAGAGGGAATGCTGTATTTGCGGCGAAGTGCATCGCAAGCCTCGGTATATGCCGCGTCGGAAAGCTCGTAAGGGGTGATCTCGCCCTCGAGCTGCTCAGCACAAAGCAGTGCGCACATGCGTGTGTTTGCCTTGGCGCGACTCTCTAAGAATTTCTTGTTGGTCTTAAAAAATGCAGCGCCCTTGTCAGTCAGCGTGTAGCCCTCGATATAGCCGCCCGCACACAGCTTGCCCAAGGAGAATGCCAGCGCACCCTTGGAGAGCGGATAGGGAAGAGAAGCACACGCAGCTTCCAGCAGCGCGTCAAGCGCGGTCTTTTTGTCGCGAATAGCGGTTAAAACCAAAAAATCGGTAGGTAAATAATACATAAAAGCTCCTTTACAGGTCAAGTAAAAGATCGGTCACGGCAAGCGCGGCAGCCGCCTCGACCACGGGTACGGCACGGGGCACAATGCAGGGGTCGTGTCTGCCCTCTATTTTGAGCGTGGTATTTTCCATGCGGGAGAAGCTGATGCTTTTCTGCTCCTTGGCGATCGAGGGCGTGGGCTTGATGGCAACGGTAAAGAGGATGGGCTCCCCGTAGGTCATGCCGCCTAAGATTCCGCCTGCGCGATTGTTGGCGGTATAGATGCTTGAGCCATTGGTGTAAAAGTGATCGTTGTTTTCCGAGCCGCGCATATTTGCCACGTCAAAGCCTGCGCCAAACGAAATGCCCTTGACTGCGGGAATGCCCCACACAGCCTCGGAAATGGCGCTTTCCACCGAGCGGAACATGTGCTCGCCAAGGCCTGCGGGCGCGCCCGAGACCCTGCATTCGATCAACCCGCCAACCGAGTCGCCATCGGCGCGAGCCTCTGCTATAACAGCCTTCATTCTTTCTCCCGAGGAATAGTCGAGCGTGGGAAAATCGCGCTGTGCCAGATGGTCGAAATCTGTAAAGCCATTGTCCGTGGGGTGCAGGGGAGCATCATATACACCGCCGATACACAGCGCGTGCGCACCGATGCGGATGCCCTTGGTGGCAAGATGTTGCAGGCAGATGCCGCCCGCTGTGCACATCAGTGCGGTCAAGCGTCCCGAGAAGTGTCCGCCACCGCGCAGATCCACCGCTTCCCCGTATTTCAGGCGCGCGGCAAGATCGGCGTGCCCCGGGCGGGGAACGTCGAAAGCATAGTCCTGTGAGCGGGTATTGGTATTGTAAATGACTGCCTCGATGGGCGAGCCGTCGGTATAAAGCAAGCCGTCCTCTCCCTTGATCATGCCGCTTTTGAAATGCGGCTGATCCGCCTCTTTGCGTGGGGTGGACCAGGCATTCTGCCCGGGTGCGCGACGTGCCATAAACGTCTGCAGCACGTCCGTATCCACGGCAATGCCTGCGGGCAGACCCGAAAGCGTCATGGAGATCTCGGGATCGTGCGAGCCGCCGCGAATATCCAGCTTGATATTATTTCCGTATGGATGGGGCATAGAAAGCTCCTTTCAGTGTGTTTGGCAGAGCAGGTCAAGCTGCTCCCAGAAGGTGGGGTAGGATTTTGCCACTGCTTGCGCATCCTCGATCGTGACGGGGGCTTGGCAGCCAAGTGAGGCAACTGCTGCGGTCATGGCAATGCGGTGGTCTCCAAAGGATTGCACCGTGCCGCCATCAAGCGTCGGCTTGCCCACAATGACAAGACCGTCATCGGTTTCGCGAACGTCAGCACCCAGTGCGCGCAGCACCGCGGTGGTAGTGGCAAGTCTGTCGGATTCCTTGATGCGCAGTCTGCCTGCGCCCGTAATGCGTGTGGTACCCTGTGCCAGTGCCGCAGTTGCGGCAATCACCGGCACAAGATCGGGAATCTGCGAGGCATCCAGGTCAATACCGTGCAAGGGCGCGGGAGAAACGGTCACGGTCTGCGCCGCCTCGTCCACCTGCACGTCGGCACCCATGCGCGAGAGCACCGAGAGAATGGCGCGGTCACCTTGGGTAGAAGCGGGGTCAAGCCCCGTCACGCAGAGCGCGTGCTTGCCCACAGCCCCCATGCAAAGCCAAGGGGCAGCACCCGACCAGTCTCCACCCACCACGGGGGCAGAGGGGGCGACGTAGCGGCTGTGCGCGGGTATGCTCAGCACACCGTCATGCTCCTCTACCGCAATGCCAAAGGCTGCAAGTGCGGCAATGGTCATGTCCAGATACGGACGGGATTCCACCTGCCCGACCAAGCGGACGGTGGCAGGCGTATCAAGGTCAAGTAAGGGGAGCGCGAACAAAAGTCCGCTGATATATTGCGAGGAAACGTTGGCTGCAATCAAAAAGTCTGCTCCCTGCAGCTTGCCCGAAATCTCCAAGGGATTGGAGCCCTTGGGGGAGATGGTGGCACCGTGCTCGCACAAAAGCTCGTAAAGAGGGGAGAGCGGGCGCTTTGGAAGTCTGCCGTGCATCGTCATGCGCGCACGTGCGCCAAGGGCACAGATCACGGGCAGCAAAAAGCGCAGGGTGGAGCCGGATTCGGAGCAGTCCATGTCTGCTGTGTCGGGCACGCGATCAATGGGCATAACCCAAAAGCCTTGCTCGGTGCGCGTAATGCCTGCACCAAGGGCGCAAAGGCAGGAGACTGTTGCGTCAATATCGTCGTTGCTTTGCGCGCACACCACGTGCGTGGGCGCGTTTGCAAGGGCAGCGCAGATCAGGTATCTGTGCGCTTCGGATTTTGAAGGGAATGCGGGCAGTGTGCCGCGCGGCTTTGGGGTGCGTAGTGTAACTTGCATATGCCACCTCTTAAATAAGCCCTGCAGCAAACCAAGCCTGCAGCTCGGAAGCGGGAATTTTGCAAAGGCGCGAATCACCAATGGCATACGGTACCACTAAAGTGATGCTGCCGCCCGTACGCTTTTTATCAGAAAGTGCGGCATTTGCCAACTGCTCGGCACTGTATTCGCAGCTTGTGGGAAGCCCCAGCTGCGCTGTCAGCGCGATCAGCGCGTCCAGATCCTTGGCAGGGCAAAGCCCCCGCGCAACGGCGGCACGCATGATCGTTACACTGCCAATGGCAACAGCCGAGCCGTGAGAGATGGCGAAATCCGAGCATTTTTCAATGGCATGCGCCACCGTGTGCCCCAGATTGAGCAGCTGGCGCAGCCCTGTGTCAAATTCATCCTGTTCTACCACGTCGCGCTTGTTTTGCACGCAACGGGCAATGACGCACTCGCAGGCGGGCGAGGTGCCTTGCTTGAGCATGCAGAAAAGCTCGCGGTCGTTGATCACACCGTATTTGATCACCTCCGCGCAGCCGTCCGAAAGAATTTCGGGGGGCAGGGAGCGCAGCGTGTCGGGGTCGCAGATCACAAGGCTTGGTTGATAGAAAGCACCTGCCAGATTTTTTCCGGCAGTCAGATTGATAGCGGTCTTGCCGCCAACCGAGCTGTCCACGCAAGCCAGCAGCGTGGTGGGAATCTGCACAAAGGGAATGCCGCGCAGGTACACCGATGCCGCAAAGCCGCAGAGATCGCCCACTACACCACCGCCAAGTGCAAACATGGCATCGGTGCGCGTGTATTTTTGCGCTGCCATATGCTCAAGCAAATCTGCCAGCGTCTGCAGGGATTTGGAGCCCTCACCGTGCGCCACCACGTAAAGCTCGGGCACAAAGCCAGCAGCTTGCAGCGATTGCGCCAGCGCATCTGCATAAAGGGGTGAGACGTTGTCGTCGCTTACAATCAGCGCGCGGCAAGGACAAAGCACCTTTGCGGCAAGATCGCCTGCCTTGGCGAGCAGTCCGTGTCCGATATGCACCGAGTAGGGCTTGGAGGCTTGTACGGGAATGGTGATCATTTGCTTGTCTTCCTTCCGTCAATCTGTTCTTTGGCAATTCTTCCGTCTGCCAGAAGCTGCCGCAGCGTATCCTTGTCGCCGTTTGCAATCGCATCGCGGTATTTGGTCAGCGAGGCAATCAGGCTGTCAATTTCATAAAGCAGGGGTTGGTCGTTTTGTAAGAAAAGCTCGCTCCACATATATTCGTTCAGCCAAGCCACGCGGGTCATATCCTTGTAGCTGCCTGCCGAAAAGCCCTTGTGCGAGCGTGCGGTGGGGCTTTTGACGTATGCGTTGGAGACCACGTGCGCAAGCTGCGAGGTAAAGGCGATCATGCGGTCGTGCTCCTCGGCGGTGCTGACCGTGATCGAGCCAAAGCCCATGGGAGAGAGCAGGTGCTTGATGCGGTCGAGCAACAAAATATCCTCGTAAGTCGGGGGCACGATGACCATGGGTGCGCCTGCAAACAGGTTGGCTTTGGTGTATTTGATGCCCGAATTGTGCGTGCCCGCCATGGGGTGACCGCCCACAAAGCAAAAGCCGTACTGCTCTGCCAGAGCAAAGCCGATGGAGCACACCTGCTGCTTGACACCGCAAAGGTCCATGAGCACGCAATCCTTTTTTAGCAAGGGGGCAATTTCCTGCATATAAGTCACCGCAGCATCGGGGTAGAGCGCAATCAGCACAAGGTCGCATTCGGGCAGCGTATCCTTGTCCAGCGTGCCGTCAATCATGCCGCAAAGCAGGGCATAGCTTTGCGAGGTGGGGTTTTTGTCATAGCCCAACACACGCACGTCGGGCGCGTTTTGCTTGTAAGCCTTGGCAGCCGATCCACCGATCAAGCCAAGACCGCAAATTCCAATTGTCATAAAAGGGGCTCCTTAGTGTTCGATATCCGAAATTGCGTCCAGAATCAGGTGGACGTGGCGCATGGTTTTGTCAAATTGCTCGGGGGTCAGCGACTGCGCACCGTCACACATGGCGTGCGTGGGGTCGTTGTGCACCTCGATCATCAAACCGTCCGCGCCTGCGGCAGCGGCAGCCAGCGCCATAGGCTCAACCAGCTTTGCAGATCCGGTTGCGTGGCTGGGGTCCACGATTACGGGCAGGTGAGTCAGCTCGTGCAGCACGGGCACAGCAGAAAGATCCAGCGTGTTGCGCGTATAGGTTTCATAGGTGCGGATGCCGCGCTCGCAGAGAATGACGTTCTCGTTGCCGCCTGCCATAATGTACTCGGCAGACATGAGAAATTCCTTGAGCGTTGCGGCAAGACCGCGCTTGAGCAGAATGGTCTTATCGGTTTTGCCAAGCTCCTTGAGCAGCTCGAAATTCTGCATGTTGCGCGCGCCAACCTGGATCACGTCCACCTCTTCAAACATGGGCAGGTGATTGGCATTCATGATCTCGGAGACGATGGGCAAGCCGGTCTCCTTTTTTGCGTGCAGCAAAATCTCAATGCCGTCCGCCTTCAGACCCTGAAAATCGTAAGGGGAGGTGCGGGGCTTGAAAGCACCGCCGCGCAGCATGGTAGCACCGCTTGCCTTGACCGCGCGCGCAATCTCTGCCACCTGCTCCTCGCCCTCCACCGAGCAAGGACCTGCAATTACGGCAAAGTTGCCGTCGCCCACAAGGGTGTTTCCCGCGCGGATGACGCTGTTATCGGGGTGAAACTTTCTGTTGGCGCTCTTGAAGGGCTCACTGATCCGCTTGACCGTTTCCACGTAAGAAAGGCTGCCCAGCAGATCCTCGTCAATGCGCGAGGTATCGCCTACAAGACCTACGATGGTCTGATATCGACCTGCCGAAAGGTGGGTGGTCAGACCCTGAGAGCGGATCCATTCTGTCAGGCTTTGAATTTGTTGTTCGGTCGTGCCGGGCTTGAGTACGGCGATCATGGTGAGTTCCTCCTTGGGGGGTGCTGATTAAAAACAAAAATACCGCAGCTTTTACTGCGGCGTGTCAAAAAATACAGGTTCATTTCACGTATGACTCGGCAGCAAAAAATACCTTTATTACATCGCAAAAGCGTAATAATAAAGGAAGCTATCGCTGCAAACGAACGCAAAAAACATGCACTTTCTCCTTTTTTCCTGATATGTTAAGTGTAGCACCGACGAGTGCGTTTGTCAAGGGCTTGTGAGAAATTTCTTGCGTTTTTGTAGACAAATCAAAGTCAATCTGCTATAATAAGATATATTCTGAAGGAAAAGGGGGACAGGCGGATGGGTACGCGTGTACAAACACCGATTTGGTCGGGACCGGGCAAAACGCTTTATATTGTTGCCGTGCTGCTTGGAGTGGGGTATGCCGTGTGCGAGCCCTTGATGACGCTCTCACCATTTATCAAGCTGATCTGGCTGCTTCCCGTTTGTATCGCCTTATATATCGGCGGCAGACTGATCTGCGTGGGCGAGGCGCACACAAGGCGTGTCATGCTGCCCACCTGCGCTGCCATTTTCGGGCTTTATTGCGTGCTGCTTTTGGATGTGGTGCTGTTTGACAGCGTATGGTTTGACCGCGAGCCCGAGGCGGTGCGCACCATCAATCTCATTCCGTTCCGCATCATTGTTGCGTTTGTGAGCAGCATGTTTGACAGCCGCGGACTGTTTTTGCAGGCAGTCTGGAACGTGGGCGGCAACCTTGTACTGTTTTGCCCCTTTGCATTGTTTCTGCCATTGTGCGCCAAGTGGACGGGAAAATGGTACGGCGTGCTTGGCATCAGTGCTGCGTGCATTGTGGCGGTGGAGCTTGCGCAGTATGTCAGCGCAAGAGGCAATGGGGATATTGACGACGTGATCTTGAACTTGTCCGGGGTCATGCTTTTGTGGGGGATCTTGCAGATCCCACCTGTCAAAAGGCTGTATGCAAGCCTTGTGCTTTGCATGCCCGGGCAGGAATATTTTCAAAAATTATCAGAGGAGGATGTCTGATGTTTTATACAGCGATTTGTGACGATGAATCGGTCTTTTCCGAGCGTGCCAAGGAGCTTTTGGATAAGGTGCTGGATGAAAAGGGTATTACCCACCGCACCGATTGCTTTTCTTCTACCGAGGAGCTGCAGGCAGCCATGCGCAAATGCGAATATACGCTTTTGCTGCTGGATATCGTGATGGATAAGCGCACCGGACTTGAATTTGCTACCGAGCTGCGCCGTGCGGGCAGCCGCGTCAATATCATTTTTATTACGTCCAGTGCCGAGTTTGCGCTGGATGCCTATGAGGTGTATCCGCTGACCTACCTGACCAAGCCCATTGATCCTATCAAGCTGCGCCGCGCCATCGGGCTTTGCCTTGAAAAGATGGAAAAGCAGCCGGGACTTGTTATCAGTGACCGAAAGCTGGGGCACGTCATGGTGGAATACGATGATATTCTGTATCTGGAAAGCCAGAAGCATGACATTGTGGTATATGCGCGCGACGGGCAGCAGTATACGTTTATGGGCAGCTTCGAGTCGTTTTGCGAAAAGCTGCCTGCGGATATTTTCTTCCGCTGCCATCGCTCCTACAGCGTCAATCTGAGACATACCAGCCGCATCAGCAACCGCGAGTATACCATGAGAAACGGGGATCTGATTCCCATCTCGCGCACGCAGTACAAGCTGGCTTGCGAAAAATTTGCGGGGCTTTGATGCTATGAGCTTACCTGTATCCATGGTGCAGCCGCTGCTGATCTGGTACCGTCAGAATGCCAGAGATCTGCCGTGGCGCACAGAGATCACGCCCTATCGCGTGTGGATCTCGGAAATTATGCTGCAGCAAACCCGCGTGGAGGCGGTCAAACCGTATTTTGAGCGCTTTATGCGTGAGATTCCCGACGTGCGCGCACTTGCAGAGGTTCCCGAGCAAAAGCTGCTCAAGCTGTGGGAGGGGCTGGGATATTACAGTCGTGCCCGTAATCTGCAAAAGGCGGCAAGGCAGATCTGTGCCGAGTATGGCGGAGAGCTGCCTGCGGATGCGGCAGAGCTGCAAAAGCTTTGCGGCATCGGTGCATATACAGCAGGTGCCATTTCCTCCATTGCGTTCGGTCGTCCTGCGCCCGCAGTGGACGGCAACGTCATGCGCGTGTGGGCAAGATTGCGTGGCTGTGAGCAGGATATTCTGCAGCCGTCGGTGCAAAGGGCGGCGAGAGAGGACGTTGCCGCCATGATTCCCCAAGAGAGCGCAGGGGAGTTTACCCAGGCGCTGATCGAGCTGGGTGCAACCGTTTGCGTGCCGGCAGGCGAGGCGAGATGCCACGCATGCCCCCTGCAGGCGTTTTGCAGTGCCATGGCACAAAATAAGACCGATCTTTTGCCCGTGCGTGCCAAGGCAAAGCCGAGAAAGCAGATTCCCATGACCGTGCTGCTTTTGCACGACGCAGAGCGCGTGGTGCTGCACCAAAGAGAGCAGAGCGGCTTGCTGGCAGGCATGTATGAGTTTTATCAGATCGAGGGCAAGATGAGCTGTGATGAGGCGGTGCTGCATGCAAAAGCCTTGGGCTTTGAGGTGCTGGAGGCGGAGGAGGAGCTTTTTGCCAAGCATATTTTCACCCACCTTGAGTGGCACATGACCGGCTATGCTTTGCGCGTCAAGGATGCCTCTGTTGCCAAGGGCAACTTGTGTGCCGCCACCGTGCAGGAGCTTGGCAGCAAATATCCCATCCCGGGCGCACACCGCGCCTTTCGCGAGTGGGCAGAGAATCACTTATAAAATGAGCGGACGGAGAAAATCTCCGTCCGTTTTTGGTTTTGAAGGCAAAAAAACGGTAAAAAATGCGCAAAAGAGCATTCTTGATGCAAGTCTTTGTTGCATTCGCAGCAGATTTGTGATATAATAAATAGTATAATATTGCGATACCGTGAATTTTGAGAAGGTGAGGTAACCTTATGATTCGAATTCCCGTATTTCCCGTAGGACAGCAGGTCTTTGAGGGCTGCAGTGTTACCATCAATCAAAGAAGCGTCAAACCCTATTGCGCGCGTGTTTCCGCCATGCCGTTCAATCGCTCCTGGCCCGGGCATCAGCGCCCCTTGGAGCAAACCGAGCTTGCAGGCTTTTTGTCGGTCGAGGCGGATGAGGAGGTCACGGTCAGTGTGACCTGGCAAACGCCCCCCTCGCACGTGCTTGTGCGCCCGCTTTCCCGCAGCGTCAGCGTTGCGCTTGCGCAAAGCACCGCCACTTTTACGCTGCCGGGCTGCGGACAGTACACGGTCGAGGCGGACGGGCACCACAATGCACTGCATATTTTCGTCAATCCCATCAAGGAAAGTGACGGCTTGCGCACCACCTATCGCTTTGCGGGTGGTGAGCACCATATCGGCTCGATCGAGCTGACTGATAACGATACTGTGTATATCGATTCGGGCGCGGTGGTATACGGCTCGTTTTACGCCATCTGTGCCGAGAATATCCGTATCATCGGCAACGGCATCATTGACGGCAGCCGAGAGGAGAGAACGGATGAGACCTCGCTTCTGGCGCTGGATTATGAAAAGCCCATTCCGCGCGACAGTCAGGGTATTCGCTCCTTTATGCACGCGCATCGCGTGCTGCGCGGCAATCTGCGTTTTTATCGTTGCACAAACGTGCACGTAGAAGGTGTCATCTGCCGCGATAGCGCTTCGTTTGCCATGATTGCCGCAGGCTGTGAGAACGTTTCAATCGAAAACGTCAAGTGCATTGGAATGTGGAGATATAATTCGGACGGCATTGACCTGTTCAACTGCCAAAACGTCAGCGTGCGCGGATGCTTCTTGCGCAATTTTGACGACTGCATGGTAATCAAGGGCATTTGTGGCTGGGATGACATGTGCAATCGCAATATCACGGTAGAGAGATGTGTGCTGTGGTGCGATTGGGGCAGAGCACTTGAGATCGGTGCCGAGACCAACGCGCCCGCATTTTACCATATTTTGTTCTCGGATTGCGACGTGATCCACGGCTCTACCATTCAGCTGGATATTCAGCACCACAACCGTGCCGAGATCAGCCACGTTTGCTTTGAGAATATCCGCGTGGAGTACACGCAGCATCAGCAGAGCGATCTGCACCAGCAAAGCGAGGAGCAGCAATATCGCTCCACTGAACCTGCGCAGCAGCCCGTGCTGCTCAACGTGGCACTTTACGATATGGGGTTGTTTTCCAAGGATGGCTTGCATGGCTGCGTGCATGATATTCTGTTCAAAAATATTTACGTGCTCACCGATGCACCCATGCCTATGCCGTGCTCGGTATTCAGAGGACTTGCTCCGGGACAGGACGTGCGAGACGTTCGCATTGACGGCTTGTATTTCAACGGCAAGCGCCTGAGCACGCACCAAGAGGCGAATCTGGTGATCGGAGAGCATGCGCACGGCGTGCAGCTTTCCTGACTGTTTATTTCTAAGGAGCATTGCTTGCAATGAACACATTTCATTATACTCTGATCGGTGCGGGTGTAGTGGTGGCAGCAGCGGCTGTCGGCACGGCAATCGCAGCACCGTATATCCATAAGCTGTTTAAAAAATCGTTTGGCAGAAGCGACCCTTCACCCGATCATCAGGATGCTTTTCTGGAGGGACTTCGCAAAAAGGGCTTTGAGCGTCAGGTCGAGATCGTCAAGGCGGGCTGGGCTGCACTGGATACTGCACCGCATGAAAAGGTGTATATTACCTCGCATGACGGGCATCGGCTGTGCGCTAAGCTGTTCGCACCCGAAAATCCCCGTGCAACCGTGATTTTAGTTCATGGATATCACAGCAAGGGTGAGATGGATTTCGGCTGTGTATTTGATTTTTATGCCAAGAGAAATATTGCTATGCTGATCGTGTGTCAGCGCGCACACGGGGATAGCGAAGGGGATTATCTGACCTTTGGCGCCAAGGAGCAATATGACGTGCGCGATTGGGCAAAATATCTGGTAGAGCGCTACGGAGAGCATCACAGCATTATCTTCGACGGTGTTTCCATGGGCTGCTCCACCGTGCTGCTTGCATCCTGTCTGCCGGATCTGCCGGTGCAGGTCAAGGCGGTCATCGGAGATTGCGGCTATGCCAGTGCCAAGGATCAGATCGCACAGGTGCTCAAAGAGGATATGCACTTGCCCGTGCCCATCGTGCTGCCCGTGGCAAGCCTGCTTTGCCGCATTTACGGCGGTGCCTTCTTGGGGGATGCGGACGTGGAAAAGCAGCTGCGGCATGCAAAGCTGCCCACGTTGTTTGCCCATGGGCTTGCGGATGATTTTGTGCGCCCTGCCAATTCCGAGCGTAACTATGCAGCCTGCAGCTCGGAATACAAAAGGCTTTGTCTTTTTGAGGGCTCACCGCACGGCATGAGCTATCTTGACCACCAAGAGGAATACGAAAAAGAGATCATCGCGCTTTTGCGCCATGCCGGCATATTGGAATAAAAAGAAAAGGAGCTTCTCTCTGCATTCTTGGCGGAAAAATCAATTTAAGGGCATCTCTAAAAACCGCTCACCGCGCGATGAGTTTTTAGAGGTGCCCTTAATAACGTAGGGCGGGGGCTTGCTCCCGCCGCTTCGTTTTCATAAAACGATCATTCATTTTGCAGGGGCGACCATCGGTCGTCCGTTTTTGATTTATGAAAAGCATTCTTTCGGCGGGAGCAAGCCCCCGCCCTACGACTTGCCATTCCTCTGCGGATAGTGGGTTCGGGCTTCTGCCCGATGGTGCGAGGACTGCCACGCGCTATGCTTGCCCCAGACGTAAGCGTTGGGAAAGCGGAAACTATGTGCTGTCAATGGATATGCGTGTCACTCAACCAACTTAACTATAAGTTGAATTTATTCTAATATAGCGTTGTTGAATTATCCTTGTTTTGTGCTATACTTATATCAGTGAAGCGCATCACAATAAAAATTGGAGGTTTCTTATGACCAATATCAATATAGGCAACAAGATACGGGAACTCAGAAAAAAGAAAGGGATTACTCAAGAAGCTCTTGCCTCCGTTCTTTCTGTTTCTCCGCAAGCGGTAAGTAAATGGGAGAGTGGTCTGACGTATCCCGATATGGAAATGATACCGGTTATCGCAGGATATTTCGAGGTTTCCATGGATATTCTCTTTGATTACGATGTTCGTGAAATGAAAGCAAAGATTCAAAAGATTATTGATGATGCTTGGGATTATTTCTTTGATGATACCCAAAAGTATATTGAAATCATGAAGGGTGCTTTGCGAGAATATCCGGGAAACGAAGAATTGCTCACAGCGCTTTTGGACGCATACGAATACAATTTGCGCGACAAGGGAGATACTTCATGCTTGGATGAAATGATTGAACTTTCTCAAAAAATCATTACAGAGAGCAACGATTTTATTAGAGTCTGCAACGTAAAAGATATTCAAGCAGCAGCGTATCTCAAAAAAGGCGAATATCAAAAAGCAAAATCTGTATTGGAATCCCTTCCTCGTGAATATGATCTTCGTGATTGGGCATTTGCTTTTCGGTTGTCAGGAAGAGATAAACTCAATGGAGCGACTATGTCGAGATGCCATCATCTGCAAGGCTTATACCAAGCTTGTATGGAGGAAGGCAACGCATGGTTCTTTATGGATCAGCATCCCGATGTTAAGTTCCGCGATTACACATCCGATGATTATATTCCCGAAGCGTTGAAATGCTATCAGGAAGGACTTCATGTGCTTACGACGTTCCTTTTGACAGACTACTATGATAATCCTGCAGAACAATATCTTTGGGAAGGTATGCAAACGTTCCATTGGAGTTTTCTTCAGTGCATTGCCGCTTGCTATAAAAAGCTTGGTAATGTTGAGGAATGTGAAAAATATATTGTGGAAGCATATCACCTTATATCTGTTGTATGGAAGGACTTTGAGGAGAACAAAGAATATTACATGGAGTATTTCTATAAGTATCTGAACAAGTATGATCTCGCAGAATATATCAAGTAATCCTCGCCCCGCCTTGCGCGGGGCTTTTTCTTTGTTTTTTGCATATAAAAAAGGAGCTGAGTCATCAACTCAGCCCCTATTGCATTTGCGAAGATGTGAAAGAGCGTCCGTGTGATGCACCTCATCCACCGCAACCGCGTCAGAAAATCGCTCCAAGTATTCGCGTTTTTCTTCCGCTGCGGTCCCCCTTCCCCAGCGGGGCAAGGCTTATTTCGGTTGTCCTTATCGATAAGAGAAAGCAAGACGGACACAATCATTGCCTTCACCGTAACGGTCAACCTAACGAAAAGGATGCGCGCAGAAAGCCTTGCCCCGCTGGGGAAGGGGGACCGCAGCGGAGAGATATTTCGCGGGAAATCCGCGAAATGATCGACGCGGTTGCGGTGGATGAGGTGCATCATGCGGACGCTCCCTCACCAAAACGGACATTCTCTTGCAAAACTAATCAAATTCATAGACAAAATAGTACAAGAAAAGGGCTGAGTGAATGACTCAGCCCCTAATTTCGATTTACCGCTAATTTTGCACGCCCTTCCGCGGAAGCTCCTTTTTTATGGATCATTAACTGTTGAATCTGCGATCCAGACGCAGACCCATGGTGTCGGATACGGGAAGGGAGAAGGTTACGGTGCCAAGCTCCGGCTTTTCCTTGCCCTGATTGATCAGCGCCTGCATGATGGGGCGACGCTGCTCCTCGGTGGTCACGATCAGCACCGTGTCCTTTTCCTCTGCAAGCGTCACGCCAAAGAAATGCTCGTCGCCCTTGCCGTAGGTGCCCTTGGCGCGGATCACCGTGCCACCGCCCGCGCCTGCGGCGCGTGCTGCCTCCATAGCAACGTCGGAGCAGCCCTTATTGAGAATGGCTACGATCAGATGTGTATTGAATTCCATTTTTACAACCTCTCTTTCCTCTGCTTCGGTGCTTCCGGTCAGAACCTGCATGGAGTGTGCGCCACCCATGCTGTTCAAGGGGATCACCAATCCGATGCCGCGACCGGGAATATCAATCTCCATCTGATCGGGCAATGTTGCGAGTACGTCCCTTGTCTGCTGCTTGCCAACCACGGCAGTCAGCATGATCTTTTCTGTCTGCTCAATGCCAAGCAGATCCAGCGTTTTATTTTGTGCCGTACCGTGACAAGGCACGGTTGCATAGGCGGCAAGCTTGTTGCGCGAAAAATATTTCTTGTAGGCTGCATGATCCTTCTCGCGCGCAATAATCATTAACAGATTCAGCTCTTTCATATATTTTATACCTCTTACAGATCGATGATGTCTTCATCAATGGGAACAAACTGTGCCTCGGCAGGCTGCTTCTTGGCAGTCAGGTTGCGGATATGCCAGATCAGACCGGGGATCTGCACCGCGATCAGAGGCGTCATGGCAACGAAAGCCACCACACCGAACGCATCGGTTGCGGCATTGCCATCCACTGCCTTACAAGCGCCCATGGCAAAGGGCAAAAGGAATGCTGCAGTCATGGGACCCGACGCCACACCGCCCGCGTCAAACGCGATGGAGGGGAAGGGGGAGGGCACGATGATGGTGAGCAGCAGCGCAATTGCGTAGCCGGGGATCAAAAACCACATAATGCTCACACCGGTCAGCACACGCAAAAGCGCAAGAGCCACCGAGCAGGAAACACCGATGGAAAGGCAGCGCAGCACCACCTTGCGCGAGATCGCGCCTGCGGTAACAGAGTTGACCTGCTTGGTCAGCACGTGTACCGCGGGTTCAGCCTGCACGATAAAGTAACCGACTACGGCACCGATGGGAATGATAATCAATCGCCAAAAGCCCTTGTCTGGGTTGGCAAGTCCTTGCCCGAGCAGATACCCGCAGGGGGAAAATCCCACGTTTGCACCCAGCAAGAACAGCACAAGACCTATGTAAGTATAGCCAAGTCCGACAAGAATTTTCCAGAGCGTGCGCTTGGTCATTGCATTCTCCGGCTTTTTGGCACAAATGAAATAGAAAACGAAGAAGGCTGCGGAGATCGGTCCGAGCGCCAGCAGAACCTCCCAGAGATAGTGGGGGAATTCGGAAAGGAAATTCAGCGCGATTGCCTGGGAGTTGTGCACCACCTCGGGGGTCATATCGGGGGGGACGAGGTCACCGCCCACGATCAAACCAAGGATCAGCACCGCCGAGATCGGACCTACAGAGGAAAGCGCGACCAGACCAAAGCAGTCCTTGTCCGCTCCACCGTCCGAACGGCTGGAGGCAACGCCCACGCCAAGCGCCATGATAAAGGGCACGGTCATGGGGCCTGTGGTCACACCGCCCGAGTCAAAGGCAACCGCCCAGAAGTTGGGGTTGATAAAGAATGCCATGATGAATACACCGATGTAGCATATCCACAAAAGCAGGGAAAGATTGACCTTGAACAGAATGCGCAGCATTGCCAAAACCAGGAAAATGCCTACGCCAAGTCCGACCGACCAGGTCAGCACCAAGGGATTGATGTTGGGCACGTAGGTTGCCAGCACCTGCAAATCGGGCTCGCAAATGGTTGCCAGAAATCCGACGAAGAAGGAAAGGAAGACCACAAGCCAAATCTTTTTGGATTTGGTCATTTGCGCACCGATGTACTCGCCCATGGGAATCATGGACATGTCCGATCCCAGTGAGAACAGCCCCATTCCCACGATCAGCAGCACAGCCCCCAGCAAAAACGAGAGCAGCACGCCGGCATCCACGGGAGAGACGGTCAGGACCAGCAGCACCGTGATCAGCGTGACCGGCAGCACCGATGCAAATGATTCCTTGATCTTCTCAAGTAATACTGTTTTTTCGAACAATTAAAAAAACACCTCACAAAAGCATACTATTAGTGATATTATATCGGAATATGTCCGCGCAGTGGTGAACATTTTGTAAAGTTGTGTTTGACAAGTGTACGGGATTGTGATATACTCATCTTATAAATCAAAATATGCAGAAAGAGATCAAATATATGACACAAGAGATAAGCAGCACCGTCCTGCCGTATGATTACGACGACGTGTTGGATACTGTGCTGGATATTGGCTGCCGCCTTTTGGAGGCGGGCGCGGAGGTGCGCCGCGTAGAGGACACGGTGGAGAGACTGTGCTTAGCTTACGGTGCGCACGACGTGGACGTGTTCTCAATCGTGGTGCTGATCGGTGTTACGGTGGAGGGACCCAACGGTGACCACTATACCCAGATCCGCAAGGTGGGGAACATTGGCAACAGCCTTATCCGTATTGAAAAGCTCAATGCACTCTCACGCAGACTTTGCGCAGCCCCCGAGGATCCTTGGGAGGTCAAGGACGAGGTCAAGCGGATCTGCGCCTGCGTGACGTATTCATCCGTTATCATGTATGTAAGCGCTGCCATTGCGGCAGGCGGATTTGCCATGTTCTTTGGCGGAGGCTGGGCGGACGGGCTGATCGCAGCTGCCATCGGTGTGCTGATCATGCTGATCAACCGCCACACACCCGCAAAGGTCAACGGGACGCTGCGTACCTTTATCACCGCATTTTTATCGGGCGCGGCTGCGCTGGGGCTTGGCGCGCTGATACCGGGGGCACATCCGGATATGATCATGATCGGTACCATTATGCTCATGATCCCGGGGCTTGCGCTGTGGACGTCACTGCGCGATCTGTTTGGTGGAGACATGGTATCGGGGCTTTTGCGCTTTGTGCAGGCACTGTTCACAGCGGCAATCATTGCTGCGGGCTACGGTCTTGCATGGCTGACGATAGGAGGGATCTTATGAGCTGGTTACAGGTTCTCAACGGTCTGATCTCCTGCACGGTCGCGCTGCTTGGCATTGCCGTTATCTTTGACGTGCCGCCCAAAAAGCTGCTCTTTGCAATGATAGGCAGCATGATTTCCTGTGCGCTGATGCTGATCGGAGATAAATTCGGAGTCGATCCGCTCATCACCAACATGGTAGCAACCGCCATCCCTTGCGTGTATTGTGAGATCATGGCGCGCGTGCTCAAAACACCCACCACGGTGTTTATGATCCCCACGCTGCTGCCGCTGGTGCCGGGAAGCAGGCTGTATTACACCATGTTTTATTTGTTCAGCGGCGAGCAGGCGCTGTTCTTGGATAACATGCTGGTTGCAGTCAAGATCTGCACGGGTATTGCGGTTGCCATTATCGTGGTCACGGGTGCTATGCGCTGGATCGAGGCGGCAAACAAGCAAAGACTTGAAAAAGAAAAGGAAAAAGAAAAGGTCGGGAGATGATTCCCGACCTTTCAGTTTTGCTTTTGCACACTTTTATATTCATCGTAAAAGCGGTAATAAGGGCAATAGCCCGTGTTGCGCGAGAGAAAATCGCACATATCGTCCTCGTCCAGAGAAACCAGACAAACGTATGCGTCGTATTCCTCGTCGTAATCGTAAAATTCGCAGCTCTCGCAGCTGCCCTGAATCTTTTTCTTTGCTTCTGCCATACGCTCGCCTTCCTTTCTGCCCGTATTATATCACACGCGCACAAAAGTGTCAACGCTTGCAGGGGAATTTTTCTTCAGTACTGGACAAAGCACGTAAAACGTGGTATAATATATTGAATATGCAACGAAGGAGGATCCTTTGATGGCAAATAAGAATCAAGCAAGCCTTTCGAAAACAGAAAAATCGCCCAATCAAAAGAAAAGTAAGATCGGATTTGATTGGATCCGCGTGGTGCTGGGTATTCTCATACTGAGCGTTCTTTTGGTTGTGTCTTTGGATATGATCAACGGTAAGTTTGCCGAAAAGCAGGATGAGCTGATTGAGGAAAAGGAATCCGATTGGGGCTGGATCGTCATCACCGCAGGGTATACCGTGCCGCTGGTACTGACGTGTGCCGTGCCCGTGGCAATGTGCGCCTTTTCCAAGCGCGATGCGCAAAGAAAGCACCTGATCAAGGCGCTGATCATTGCGGGCTCTATCTTGATCGTGATTTGCATCGTCTGCCCGGTCACAATATCCGGTTTGCTTTTGGAAAAGGAATTCTGCGAGCTCATGGAGCAAAAAGCGGATGAGCAAGAGGACTTTATGTACCCCGAGGCGCTGCCCTCTGTTGAAGAGGTCACACTCAAGCTGCAGCGCGCCGTGGAATGGACGGCAAAGGCAGGGCTTGGACTTGCGGTGGTCGGCACATATCAGGGTGTGCGCTATAAAAAGCTGCGCGACGGGGAAGCGGATGAGGAAATTCCGCCCGAGGAGACAAGCGATGAGCTGCCTGACGTGAATTGGGTAGAACGGTAAAAATTTTTTGAGAAAAATTCATAAAAGCTATTGACAAATTCATGGGATGTGATATAATTAAGACACAATCTTAATAAGGAGCATCTATGAGAACGAGAAAGACCCATCAAACAGAGCTTGTCATGCAAGCCGTGTCTGCGTTGGATCATCCCACGGCAAGCGCTGTCCTTGAAACTGTACACGCGCAGGATCCATCGGTCTCAAGAGCAACCGTATTCCGCGTTCTGGCAGAAGCTGCTGAGAGCGGGGAGTTGCAGCGCCTTGTGTTGGCAGGCAGCTCGGATTGCTTTGACATCACGCTTTGCAAGCACGCGCACATGGTGTGCCGCACCTGCGGAGCAGTCAGTGACGTGGATCTGCCTGATACCGAGCAGTTGGAAAAGAGTGCTGTCGGTGTATCGGGTGGCTTGATCGAATCCTGCCACGTTCAATTTTTCGGGCTGTGCCCGAGCTGTTATGCGAAGACCCAATTAAAAAATAATATTTAAATAAAAAGGAGAATTTCACACATGGAACTCAGAGGATCTCAAACCGAAAAGAATTTGATGGCTGCATTTGCAGGCGAATCCCAGGCAAGAAATAAGTACACCTATTATGCATCCAAGGCAAGAAAAGAAGGCTACGAGCAGATCGCAGCGATCTTTGAAGAAACCGCAAACAACGAAAAAGAGCACGCAAAGCTGTGGTTCAAGGAGCTGCACGGCGGCGATATTCCGGACACTGCAACCAACCTGCTGGACGCTGCAGAGGGCGAGAACTATGAGTGGACCGACATGTATGCCGGCTTTGCAAAGACCGCTCGTGAAGAGGGCTTTACCCGTCTTGCATACCTGTTCGAGGCTGTTGGCAAGATCGAAAAGGAGCATGAGGAAAGATATAGAAAGCTGCTTGGCAACGTAGAGAACAAGATCGTGTTCTCCAAGGACGGTGAGGCTATCTGGGTTTGCCGTAACTGCGGTCACGTAGTCATTGGTAAGTCTGCTCCCGGCATGTGCCCCGTATGCGCACATCCTCAGGCATACTTCGAGATCAAGGCTGATAACTATTGATATTTCTTTTGAAATAAACCCCGGATCATATGTATTTGGTAAGCTCCGCAGAGGGAACTCTGCGGAGCTTTTTTGCGTGTAGGGGCATGCAATATTCATTAAAAATGTATAAATGCATGAATAAAAACATGGAATATTCATTCAAATGGCAAAATGCACAAAATAAATCTGAGAAAATAGGGATATTTGTACACTATTTGAGCAAAAAAGGGTTGACAAACCGTGAATTTGAATGTATAATTATACACACATTCAATCAAGCGGCGTCACCGACGCCAAGAAGGAGATTACCATGAAAAAGATTATTGCTATGATGTTGGCTCTGATGCTGGTTATGACCGGTATCGCCGTATTCACCTCTTGCGAGAACGATACTCCCGAAGAGACTACCACCGAAGCTCCCACCACCGAAGAAGCGACCACCGAAGCTCCTGCACCCGCAGTGATCAAGATGGCTACCAACGCATACTTCCAGCCTTATGAATTCTACGATGGCGACCAGATCGTAGGTATCGACGCTGAGATCGCAGCTGCAATTGCAGAAAAGCTGGGCATGACCCTTGAGATCGTGGATATGGAATTTGATTCCATCATCACTGCAGTAAACGAAGGCTCGGTTGATTTCGGTATGGCAGGCATGACCGTAACCGAGGACCGTCAGAAAGAAGTTGATTTCTCCATCTCTTATGCAAACGGTGTTCAGTCCATCATCGTAAAGGAAGGCTCTTCCATTACCTGCGCTGACGACCTGTATGCAGAGGGCGCATCCTACAAGGTAGGCGTTCAGCTGGGCACCACCGGCGACATTTATGCAACCGGTGATTTCGGCGCCGAGAACGTTACCACCTACTCCAACGGTAACGAAGCAGTTCTGGCTCTGCTGGGCGGCGACGTTGACTGCGTGATCATCGATAACGAGCCCGCTAAGGCTCTGGTAGCTGCAAACAAAGGTCTGAACATTCTGGAGACCGCTTATGCAAACGAGGACTATGCGATCTGCGTAAAGAAGGGCAACTCCGAGCTGCTGGCTAAGATCGACCAGGCAATCAAGGATCTGACCGCTGACGGTACCATCGACGCAATCATCGCAAAGTACATCAAGTAAGACCCAAAGGTCATCCGAAAACGTGGGATGGGAAACCATCCCATGTTTTTTGAGGTTCAGAAGAGAAGTTGTGAAAGGAACGCTTACATGAAACAGCCTTTACCGCAAAAGAAAAAAAGACTGATCATCAACCTGAGTCTGGTTGGGATATGCATCTTGCTGGTCGCGGGCGTGTTTGTGGCGGATGCCATTGCAAACCGTCAAAGTGATCTGGAGCTGACCCCTGAGCAGGCACAGACCTATATTGAGCAAACGTTGGCATCTCTGCCCACCGCGGGTGCAGAGTGCTCTGTATATACGGTAGAGAACACCACCATTCAGGTGCTTTCCGTCCAGCCGGGGGCTGCGCGCGAATTTGTAGCGCGCGTCAAGTACACCACACCCGACGTTCGCGGCATGTACGAGGCGCACAAGAATGATCTGTTCGTTTCGGTCATGGAATACGCACAGAAGAGACAAGAGCAAGGCAAAAAGGTCAATGCCACGGGTATTCAGATCCACGTGGAGGGCTACGTCAAGTCTCTGCTCGAGGCACAGGAGTACGTCAGCGGTGAGGTTGACGTGTATTTCTACGATACCCGTGCGGAGCAGCCCGTGATGTATCTGTCCGACGAGGCGATCGACGCTTTGCTTGGCGGCTACGTAACGGTCAAGGATGATATCAAAAATACCATGTCCTTTACCATGAACGGTGAGACTGTGTCGATTGAAAACGACAACACCTTCCGTAACGGTATCAACCAGTGCTTTGGTATGTCCAACTACGATTCCGAAATTCCGGATACCTCCTCTCCCTTGCAGCAAAAGTTCAATGACCTTGGCGATGAGTTTTACCGCAATTTCATTGAGAAAAACCGTTGGTTGTATCTGGTAGAGGGCCTTGGCAATACGCTGGCAATCACTGCGCTTGCGCTTTTGCTGGGTATTGTGCTGGGTGTTGTTACTGCGCTGATCCGCATTGTGCATGATAAGACCGACAAGCTGTATTATCTGGATAAGGTGGCCGGGCTGTATATTTCCGCCATTCGCGGCACTCCCGTTATGGTGCAGCTGCTTATTATCTATTTCGTGCTGCTTTTGCCCGTGGGTATTGAAAAGTTCCCGGCAGCGGTGCTGTGCTTTGGCTTGAACTCGGGCGCGTACGTATCCGAGATCATCCGCGGCGGTATCATGTCCATCGATCAGGGGCAAACCGAAGCGGGCAGATCACTTGGCTTTGGCTTCTGGCCCACCATGTGGCACATTGTCATTCCGCAGGCATTCAAGGTGGTGCTGCCTTCCTTGTGTAACGAGTTTATCACGCTGCTCAAGGAGACCTCGGTTGCATTCTACATTGGTGTTGCGGACCTGACGCGCGGCGGCATCAAGATCCGCTCGCAAACCTACAGTAACTTTATGCCGCTTTTGGCGGTGGCATTGATCTATTTTGTGCTGGTGCTTGGGCTGACCAAGCTGGTTGGCATGCTGGAAAGGAGGTTGCGTAAGAGTGAACGGTAATGATACGATTATCAGTGTCAGAGGCCTTGCCAAGCATTATGATGGCGGCGTACACGCGCTGGACGGCGTGGATATGGACGTCAGCCGTGGCGAGGTTGTGGTGATTATCGGGCCTTCGGGTAGCGGTAAATCCACGCTTTTGCGCTCTCTGAACCTGCTGGAGACCCCCACCTCGGGGCAGATCCTGGTAGGTGGCGTGGATCTGATGGACAGAAAGACCAACATTAACCTGCACCGTCAGAAGATGGGCATGGTGTTCCAGCATTTCAATTTGTTCCCGCACATGACTGTGCTCAAGAATATGACGCTCGCACCCAGAAAGCTGCTGAAAAAGAGCCGCGCACAGGCAGAGGAAAAAGCTATGGAGCTTTTGCAAACGGTAGGGCTTGCCGATCGTGCCGAGGCGTATCCCAGCCAGCTCTCGGGCGGACAAAAGCAGAGAATTGCCATTGTGCGCGCGCTGTGCATGGAGCCTGACGTCATGCTGTTTGACGAGCCGACCTCGGCACTCGACCCCGAAATGGTAGGCGAGGTACTGGAGGTTATGAAGGATCTGGCGCGCAAGGGCATGACCATGCTGGTGGTCACGCACGAAATGGGCTTTGCCCGTGAGGTTGCTACGCGTGTGGTATTTATGGATGGCGGCGTGATCGTGGAACAGGGAACTCCTGCAGAAATTTTTGATGCCCCCAAGAGTGACCGCCTCAAGAATTTCTTGGCGAAGGTGCTGTAATCAGATAGGACGCCCAAAACTCACGAAAGTTTTTGATCGACCTTTTTTTAAAAAGGTCGCGGGGGCGGGGCAGAGCCCCGCATAACGCCGTTTTAATTTGCGAAGCAAATACGTTCTTCTTTTGCGGCAATTTTGCCAAAAAGAACGGAGAGAATTATCTCAATGTAATAAATAAGGGAGCTACCTTGCATAGGTAACTCCCTTTGCTGTTTATGTGAGAAAACCGTTTGCGTTCTTTTTGAGCAAGCAGCTGCAAAAGAAGAACGTATTTGCTTCGCAAATTAAAACAGCGTGGTCAGGTTTCGCGCCTGCGGGCGCGACGAGGGCACCGCCCTCGACCTGCAAACTTTTGAAAAGTTTGATCAAAACTTTCGCAAATTTGAGTTTGCCGTGCGGCAAGACTTATCCGTGACGGTATTTCTCCCATGCGTTTTTGCTCTGGCGGTGTGCTTTTTCTTTCTTGACCTCGCGCTCGAATTCCAAACGCTCCAACCAATTGGCAAAGACAAAGCCACCAAAGACGTAGGTGCCCCAAATGTCCTGCATGCCGTTGTCCATCTCAAATTCCTTGTAATCGGTCTCCAGCGGCTTGAGCGTGACCATGCGCGCCTTGTTTCCGTAGCTGGAAGCCTGCACCACCATGGTCATACCGGTCACGTCGGGCTTATAATCGTCCTGCACAATGCCCGCACCTTTTTCATCAGGCTCCTTAAAGCCGTATACGCGCACGGGTGTGGGGCAGAACAGCATGACCTTGACCAGCTTTTGATCGGGGCGCACGAAAATATCGTCCGTCTCAAATTTGAGCTTTTTCTTGACGGGGAAGAGGAACATGGGCTTGGTGAAAAAGCGCAGCGTGCTCTGCATGGTGGCATGCGTGCGGTTAAAGGTGACCTGGGTTTTACGGATCAGCAGCGGCATATATTTGACTGCAAAAACCTCTTCGCCCGCGTCAATGATCATATCGGGACCCTTGCGCGCAAAGAACGCGGTGGTCAGCTCGTTGTGTCTGACCTTGAGCCGATACCCCTGCTTTTTGCAAGCACGACGGATCATGCGCATGGATTTGGATCTGTAATGCGCAATGACCAGCAAAACAGCCGTCACTGCAGCCGCAACGCCAAGCACCGGCACCAAAAAAGCGATCCAACCGTGCATGTAGAACAGCGCGGCGCCGATCAGAATAAAGGGCGTGATATACAAAATACCAATAAATATGATCAAAAGGACGGATGCCAAGCCGGGCAAGAACCATATCAGCTTTTCCAGCTTCTCATCATTTAGTCGGCGCGGGGGATATGATTTCATGATATACCTCCAAAAGCGGTCAAGCGAACGCTTGTTATATTCACATTATAGCAGAATGCGTTCCGCGTGTCAATAGGCTTGGCGAAAATATTTGAAAAATTTTTCTGAATTATCCGCAAAGAGTGGGTAAAACATTGACATATTTCGGCAAAAGATATATAATACACGTATACTGAATTACATTTGGAGGTTATTATGGCAGATTTTCAGGAATACGTAGAGTACGAAAGTGAAGTGAAGCCCTGCGTTTCCAGCAAGAGTAAGGTGGCAACCGGTTTGCTTGCAATTTTCTTGGGCAACTGGGGTGTTGACCAGTTTTATTTAGGAAAAGTTGGAGGCGGTATTGCTTCCATTTGTATTACACTCGGCGTAATGCTGATGGCATTCCCTGTGGGAATTGCAGTAGGCATCCTTACTCTTCTCACGGGAGGACTTGCTGCCCTTTTGGCTGTTCCGATTGGTATTGTAGTTGGTCTTGCGGCTTGGGTTTGGCCTGTTATTCGCGCAATTCAGGCATTTACCGGCAAGGCAAAGGATGCCAACGGCAATCCCATTTTGAACTAAAGACAGCTGAATAAGTAAAACCGCTCTCGGTGAGAACCGAGAGCGGTTTTTTGTGAAAAAAATGTTTGGTTTCTTGGCGAAAACTGTTGACTATTCTTGAATTTGGTGTTAAAATTTGATCAGGGGAAACCCCAATATTTATCATTTTATGGGAGACATACACATGGAACTGTACGTTCAGGAAAAGCTGTCCTTAAAGGGCAAAACCGCAATTACCGATGCAGAGCAGAACACCGTATTCACCAGCGAAAAGGGCGTATTCTTCAATGACGGCAAGATCTTTTTGTACGATGCGCAAGGCAAAAAGGTAGCAACCATTCTGGAATACAACGGTATTTTCAACAAGGGCTTCGTGATCAAGCTGGGCAAGAAGAAGGTAGCCAAGCTCAAGAAGAAGCTGTCCTTGGTCAACCAGAAGTTCAAGGTCAAGAAGCTGGGCTGGGATATCTCCGGCAACTTCCTTTCCAAGGAATATCACATCACCAACAACGGTGAAAAGATCGCAGACATCACCAAGAAGAGCCTGGTCTCGCTGCTTGAGGCTTACTCTGTAGACATCGCCAATCCCGATGATGCTGCAGTAGTCGTTTGCATTGTTCTGATCCTGAACAAGATCCTGAACAAGAAGAAGGGCAACCTGCTCAAGAAGGCAGTAAAGTAATATAGGAACAAAATCAAAGGGCGTCCGCTTCGGACGCCCTTTTTTCATTTGTCAGTCAAGCTCCTTGACACCTGTGTAGAGCTCGTAGTATCTGCCCTTCATTTCTAAGAGGGCATCGTGGTCACCGCGCTCGATGATCTCACCCTGCTCCAGTACCATAATGGCATTGGAGTTGCGCACTGTGGAAAGGCGGTGGGCAATGACGAAGGTAGTACGGTTCTTCATCAGTCTGTCCATACCGTGCTCGATATGGCGCTCGGTTCTTGTATCTACCGAGGAGGTTGCCTCGTCCAGTACCAGAATGGGAGCCTTGGAAAGGGCTGCGCGCGCAATGTTGAGCAGCTGGCGCTGACCCTGAGAAAGGTTTGCACCGTCGCCCTCCAGGCGGGTCTGGTAGCCGTTTTCCAGTCGCATGATAAAGCTGTGCGCGCTGGCAGTCTTTGCAGCGGCTATGACCTCTTCATCGGTCGCATCGGGTCTGCCGTAGCGGATGTTTTCCATCACGGTACCGGTAAACAGGTGGGTATCCTGCAGCACCATGGCAATATTCTTGCGCAGATAGTCGCGCGAGTATTGCTTGATGTCAATGCCGTCAATGGTAATGCTGCCCGATTCAATGTCGTAGAATCGATTGAGCAGGTTGGTAATGGTAGTTTTGCCCGCACCGGTTGAGCCGACAAACGCGATCTTCTGACCGGGATGCGCGTAGAGCGAAATGTTCTTGAGCACCGTCTTTTCGGGCACGTAACCAAAGGTCACGTTCTCGAATACCACGTCGCCCGCAATGCCGGTATGACCGGGGGTGTTTTCATCGATCGCGCCTTCGGGATCGGGAGCCTCGGGCTCCTGGTCCATTACAGCAAATACACGCTCAGCACCCGCAAGTGCGGAGAACACGGTAGTCATTTGCTGCGAGATATTGGTAATGGGGAAGGAGAACTGCTTGGAATAGTTGGCAAAAACGGTCAGCTCACCGGGGGTAAAGCCGGTCAGCAGCATCATAATGCCACCCACGCCAAGGGTAAAGGCAAAGGTGATTTGGCTGGTGTTGCCCATGATAGGACCCATAATACCGCCCCAGAACATGGCTTTGTATTGCTTGCCGCGCAAATCGCGGTTGAGCAGACCGAATTCTTCTTCGCACTCCTGCTCGTGGTTGAATACCTTGATGACCTTCTGACCCGAAACGGTTTCTTCAATGTAGCCGTTGACCGCGCCCAGCGCTGCCTGCTGCTCCTTGTAGAACTTACGGGAGCGCTTTGCCAGCACAGCCCCGCCAAGACCGAAGATCGGAATAAAGGCAATGGTGATCAGTGTCAGCCAGACGTTGGTGGTCAGCATAAAGACAAAGGTTCCGATCAGTGTGATCGCACCCGAGATCAGCGAGGTCAGGGTGTTGGAGAGCATGTGGTCAATGTTATCCACGTCGTTGGTAAAGCGGCTCATGGTTTCGCCCGTGGGATTTGCGTCAAAGTAGCGAACGGGCAATCTCTGCAGCTTTTCAAACAGGTCGTTACGCAGCTTTTCCAGCGAGGATTGCGTGATGTGCACCATCAGTCTTGCCTGCGTATAGGAGGCGATAATGCCAAGACCGTAAACGACCACGAAAATGATCAGAGATGCTAAGAGGTAAGGGAAGGGTCCCGAAAGGCCCAGCGCATCTGTCAGTGCACTGATGGGCGCTGTGTTCATCAGCGCTGTAATGACGTTGTCTGCAAGCTGTGTAAAGATGCTGGCATCTTCTTCCATGGGAATGCTTGCAATGTGGTTGATAACAGGGGAGAGCAGGTAAGAGCCGATCAGCGCGGTGACGGTGTGCGTCAGCATGCAGATCAGCACAAGGATCAGCGCTGCCGTATGCGGCTTGAGGTACTTCAAAAGGCGCGCAATGGTTTGCCCCGCGTTCTTGGGCTTGCCGCCCATGCCTCTGCCGCGAGGACCGCCGCCACGGGGACCACCACCGCGAGGACCTGCGCCCGGACCGCCGTGTGAGGATTTGGAATACTGTTTTTGCAGGCTTTCAAGGTTACGCTTTGCCATTATGCCGTCACCTCCTTAGCAGCTGCAACGGGAGCAGTGGCTTGATTTTGCTTGCTTTCCATTTGCGAGATATAAATTTCCTTGTATTCTTCATTGGATTCCAGCAGCTGGGCGTGCGTGCCGATGCCGGTGATCTCACCCTGGTCCATGACCACGATATAATCGGCATCCATGACCGACGAGATACGCTGTGCGATAATGATCTTGGTAGAGTCCTTGAGCTCGTTAGCAAACGCCTGACGGATCTGCGCCTCGGTTGCGGTATCCACCGCACTTGTCGAGTCGTCCAGAATCAGAATCTTGGGGTTCTTGAGCAGTGCGCGTGCAATGCAAAGGCGCTGCTTCTGACCGCCCGAGACGTTGGTACCGCCCTGATCAAGGTTGGTCTGGTAACCGTCGGGGAAATTCTGCACGAATTTATGTGCCTGTGCATGATCTGCTGCCGTGCGGATCTGCTCGTCGGTTGCATCCTGATTACCCCAGCGCAGATTTTCCTCAATCGTACCCGAGAACAGCACGTTCTTTTGCAGCACCATGCCAACGCCCTCGCGCAGATTGTAAAGCGAATAGTCGCGCACGTCCACACCGTCCACCAGCACCTGACCCTCATCCACGTCGTAAAGGCGGGGGATCATGGAAACCAACGAGGTCTTGCCGCAGCCGGTAGGACCGATAATGCCCACGGTAGAGCCTGCCTTGATGGTCAGATTGATATCCGAGAGTACGCGATCCTCGCTGTGCTTGAAATAGCGGAAGCAAACGTTCTTGAATTCGATCTCACCGCGCTCCACAGTCTGCTCGGGGCATTTTGCGTCAGCGTCGTCAAGATCCAACTTCTCATCCAGCACCTCACCCACTCTCTTGCAGGAGGCAAGTGCTCTGGAGGACATCATCAGAAGGAAGGTAACCATCATCAAGGAGCTCAGGATCTGGTTGACGTAGGTGATAAATGCGGAAAGGTCACCGATCGGCATGCCGTCCACAACCATGTGACCGCCAAACCAAAGCACGGCAATGATGGTCGCATTCATGAACAGGGTCATGACGGGTGAGAGCGTGATCATGATCTTGACCGCGTTGGTACCCGTGGTACGCAGATCTCTGTTGGCGCTCTTGAACTTGTCGGTCTCTTGATTTTCGCGCACGAAGGATTTGACCACGCGCACGTTGGTAATGCTTTCCTGAACTGTGTTGTTAAGTCCGTCAATGCGCTCCTGCACCTTGGCGAACATGGAAAAGCCGCGCGTGACGATCAGCAGAATGCAGAGCAGCATGGAAGGAATGGTGACAGCCAGCACGATCGAAAGGCTGGGCTTGAGTGTGATCGCCATGACCAAGCCACCGATCAGCATACCGGGCGAGCGCAGTGCCATACGCAAAAGCGCATTGACAAAGTTCTGCATCTGGGTGATGTCGTTGGTCAGACGGGTGACCAGCGAGCCGGTGGAGAATTTATCGATGTTGGCAAAGGAGAAGCTCTGTACCTTTGCATATACGTCGCGACGAATGTCGGATGCAAAGAACACGGCAGCCTTTGCGCCAAAGTATGCACCGCCAACGCCGCCTGCCATCATCAAAAGGGCAGTCAGCACGATCATGCCGCACACGCAAATCATGAAAATGATAGAGGTGGGCATCAGGTCGCCAATCTCCTCGGGCAAGGTCAGAGTGGACCACGTGCCGTTGTATACAGGCATCTTGAAGGCGCGCAGTGCCTGGTAGGCAGTGCCGAAGTTGATAATCTGTGCCAGATATTTGGGCATAAGCACCTCGCCCACCACTTCGATGATCATACAAAGCGGGCCGAGGATAAAGTAGGGCAGATACGGTTTTACGTATTTCAGCCAACGTTTCATAACAAGGGATTCCTTTCTGAGGGGTTATTGGGGATTTTCAAGAAATTTCTGCAGGTTTTGCTCAATTCGCTCAAGCGCTGTCAGCAAAGCATCCAGCTCAGCGTCGTCAAAGCCCTCGACCATGGTGCGGTCGATCGAGCCGAACAGCGAGCAGGTTTTTGTAATGACGCCATGCCCCTTTTCGGTCAGGGCAATGCGGTTGCATCTGCAGTCGTCAAGATCGGCATCCTTGGTGATATAGCCGTCCGCCTCCAGCTTTTTGAGCGAGACGGCAATGGCTGCGGGACTGACGTTCAGATCCTTTGCCAGCTGCTTTTGCGAGGGGATGCAGCCGCGCGAAAGGCGCATGAGCAGCATATGCTGCGAGCGGTGCAGACCGGTTTGCGCCGTAACGGTGGCTTCCACTGCCTGGCGGTGTAATCGGTCGGCTTGTACGAATTGCTTGATGACTGCGTGTGCTTTGTCGGATTCCCCATGGTGTAAAGCTTGGTTTTCTTGCACGGAACAGACCTCCACAAAAATAATTAGTCAGTTAACGATTAACGTGTTAATTATACCACGATTTGGGGAAAAGTCAATACAGTATTGACCGATTTTGCACTTTTGTTACAATACACAAAAAAGCCCTTACAAAGCAGCCTTTCAAGGGCAAAAACACAACAATCCGGAAATCGATGGAATATAGCATAGTGCACAAGGAAAGATGTTATGTAAAAAAATTCATGGTAAATACTTTACAAATTCACAAGCATATGTTATAATGAAATTGCAGAGAGAAGGGAAATCGTCCCGGATGCTGCAATATACAGGAGGTGGCACTTATGAAGACCAACATTATCGGCAGACAAATCAACGTGTATCAAGACACGAAAGCCATGATTGAAAAGAAGCTCGCCAAGCTTGATCGATATTTTAAGGTCGAGCCTGACGCAACCGTTACGCTCAGCCGTAAGCGTAACGTGTCCACCTTGGAAATCACGATCAACGCACAGGGAACGCTGTTCCGCAGTGAGGTAGGTGCAGATTCGTTCAGAGATGCACTTGATCAGTCAATTGATGCGATCGAGCGTCAGATTCGCAAGAATAAGACGCGCCTTGCAAAGAGACTGCGCGAGGATGCCTTCCCCATCGAGGAATTCTTCCCGGAGGATCTGGAGGAAGAGGAGGATGTGATCATCCGCACCAAAACCTTCCCCTATAAGCCCATGTCGCCCGAGGAGGCAATTCTGCAGATGAACCTGATCGGACACCAGTTCTTCGTCTTTGTGGACGATGAAACGCGCCACACGTGCGTTGTATATAGAAGACAGGATGGCACCTACGGCCTGATCATGCCCGAATAAAGCGTGAAATAAAGCCAAGGGAGACCGCAAGGTCTCCCTTGCATTATGGAAAAATAAAAATTGATATAAAGTGAAAGGACACTGCTATGCAACACAACATCCCCCGCGCGGAATATCCGCGCCCTCAACTGGTCAGAGACAACTGGCTTAACCTCAACGGACCTTGGGAATACATGACCGACCGCGCACAAAGCGGTGAAGCACGCGGCTTTGCCGGTGATGCGGCATATACCGAGCAGATCACCGTCCCCTTCTGCCGTGAGAGCGTACTCTCCGGCATTGGCGATACCGATTTTTGCAATTGCGTATGGTACCGCAAGAAGGTCACACTGCCCGAAGGCTGGCAGGGTGGCAAGAGAGTGCTTTTGCACGTGGGTGCGTGCGACTATAAGTCGGACGTTTGGGTAAACGGTCAGTGGATCGATTATCACATCGGCGGTTACGTGTCCTTTACCGTAGATATTACCAAGGCGCTGCTAGAGGGTGAGAACACCATCACCATTCGCGCAATCGATGATCTGCGCTCCGGCATTCAACCCGCAGGTAAGCAGAGCCCGCAGTATGGCTCGTTTGGCTGCTTCTATACCAGAACTACCGGTATCTGGCAGACGGTATGGCTGGAATGCGTGCCCGAGGTATATTTGCAGAGCGCACGTTACTTTACGGTTATTGATGATTGCACCCTGACTGCCGAGCTGCACGTTAAGGGTGGGGAGAATACGCCTGTTGAACTGACCGCATCTTACGGTGGCAAGGTGGTCGGCAGTGCAAAGGGCACAGCCCACGGTGGCAAGTGCACGCTGCGCATGCAGCTTTCCGAGTTGCACCTTTGGGAGGTTGGCAACGGCAGACTGTATGACCTGGAGATCGTGTGCGGTGACGACGTGGCAAAGAGCTACTTTGGCATGAGATGTGTGGAGTGCCGCAAGGGCATCATGTACCTCAACCATAAGCCGGTCTTTATGAGACTCGTACTGGATCAGGGTTTCTACCCGGATGGTATTTACACCGCTTCCTCGGTCGAGGAGCTGTATGCCGACGTGGATCGCTCCATGGCAATGGGATTTAACGGTGCAAGACTGCACCAGAAGGTATTTGAGCCGCTGTTCCTTTCTTACTGTGACCAAAAGGGTTATATCGTTTGGGGCGAGCATGCAAACTGGGTGCAGGATTCCTCCCGCACCGAGGTGTTTGAGAATTTCCTGCCCGAATGGCACGAGATCATGGAAAGAGATTTCAACCATCCTGCCATCATCGGTTGGTGCCCCATCAATGAGAGCGCACCCAATCAGAACAAGCTGTTTATGAAGACGCTGGCAGCCATGACCCGCGGCTATGACCCCACGAGAATTTACATCGATGCATCGGGCTGGGTACACCAGGACGAGCTGACCGACATTTTTGATTTGCACGATTACGATCAGAACCCCGAGACCTTTGCGCAAAGACTTGCACCCTTGGCTCAGGGAGAGAAGATCGACGTGCACGGACACGTGGTAGGGCACTATAAGGAAGAGAAGTACAGATGCTGGTGCAATTGCACGTTTGTCAGTGAGTATGGCGGAACCTTGTGGTCGGATGCCGATCGCAATATCGGCTGGGGCTACGGGCAGGCACCCACGGACGAGCAGGGCTTCAAGGCGCGCTTCAAGGGGCTTTCCGAGGCGATTTTGTTCCATCCCAACATGGGCGGTCTGTGCTACACGCAGCTGACCGACGTGGAGCAGGAGGTCAACGGTCTTTACACCTATGACCGCCGCGCCAAATTTGATCCCGAATTCTTCCACTCGGTACTGACGCAGAAGGCTGCGATCGAGCAAGAATAAACGCATATCAGAATCAAGGGGCTGCCATCGGCAGCCCCTTTTTGACGCGGTCATATATTTTCCAATCCCCCCTTGATTTGCACGCGGTTTTGTGCTATGATGATGGTAGAAACAAAAAGGACGGTGCGGTTTATGGAAAGCATCAGAGAATTATACAAGGCGGGCAGAGGGCCATCCAGCTCGCATACTATGGGGCCTTTTAAGGCGGCAACCCAGTTTAAGGCGCAATATCCCGAGGCGGACGCGTTCCGCGTGGTGCTGTATGGCTCGCTGGCACTGACCGGTAAGGGGCATATGACCGATGCGGTCATCCTGGAGGCGCTTGGCGAGGACAGAACCGAAATGATCTTTGATAAGACCAGCCCCACACCCGTGCATCCCAACACAGTGGATTTTGTCGCGTTCAAGAACGGGGCGCAGATCGGGTTTGCACGCGTGTATAGCGTGGGCGGCGGCAGCATTTTGTTTGATGGACAAGGTCCGCTTGAGACCAAGTCGATCTATCCGCACTCCACCTTTGATGAGATTGCGGCATATTGCACCGAGCATGATATGCGCCTGCCCGATTACGTGGAAATGGTGGAGGGCCCCGAGATCTGGGAGTACCTTTCGGATATGTGGCTGACCATGGAGGACTGCATGGGCAGAGGACTGCGCACCAAGGGCGAGCTTGGCGGCGGATTGCATGTCACGCGCAAGGCGCACTATCTGTATAACCAGCGCCATATCGACGAATCTGCACAAACCAGAGAGAACAGATTGGTCTGCGCTTACGCGTTTGCAGTGGGCGAGGAAAACGCAAGCGGCGGTGAGATCGTTACGGCTCCTACGTGCGGTGCGTGCGGTGTTGTGCCCGCTGTGCTCAAGTATATGCAGGAGCAAAAGGGCTTTTCGGATGAGCAGATCTTCCGCGCACTGGCAACTGGCGGCTTGATCGGCAATATTATTAAAACAAACGCGTCCATCAGCGGTGCGGAATGCGGCTGCCAGGCAGAGATCGGAAGCGCATGCTCCATGGCTGCAGCAGCACTTGCCGAGCTGTTTGGCATGGGCATTGAACAGATCGAATATGCCGCAGAGGTGGCAATGGAGCACCATCTGGGTTTGACCTGCGACCCCATCAACGGACTTGTGCAGATCCCTTGCATCGAGCGCAACGCGGTTGCTGCCATGCGTGCTATCAACGCGCTTTCCTTGGCAAATTTCCTGACCGGCATGAGCAAGATCCCGTTTGACACCGTGGTCAAAACCATGTATGAAACCGGCATTCACCTCAAGAGCGAATACCGCGAGACCAGCGAGGGCGGTCTTGCCAAGCATTACGTCAATCATTGAATTTAAGCGACCTGCCAAATGCAGGTCGCTTTTTTACATAAAAACCGATTTTGCGAGGCATACTGAGCATACAACAATATTTTTGGAGGACGTTATGCAAAGCACGATCAAAGAGGAAAACCAGAGCGCGCAGATGACGAGCGCCTTGCTGGAAGGAATATATAAAAACGCGAAAATGGGCTCGCAGGCGCTGCTCTCTCTTCTGCCTAAGGTGGCGGACAGCGAGCTGCGACGCGATCTGACCGCCCAGCTGGACGGCTACGAGGGTTATGCGAACCAAGCGGAATCGTATTTGTGCGAGCTTGGGGAGCAGGCAAAGGAGATAGGTCTTTTGCAAAAAATGACTGCCAAGGCAGGCATTGGCATCAACACTTTAATGGATTCGGATACCTCGCACCTTGCCGAAATGGTGATCGAGGGCAGCAATATGAACGTGACCGAATCGGTCAAGCTGCTGCGCGAATATGAGAACTGCCACGTGCCCGAAAAGGCGCTGCGACTGTGCCGCGACATGATCGATTTTGAGCAAAAGAACGTTGAAATCATGCAAAGATACCTGTAATTGACAAAAAAGCCGCTGCATACTGCAGCGGCTTTTTGGCGCATACTATGGGCGTATCAGACAGAGAGAGAGGAACGGTCGTCGATTATGAATATGGATAAAAAGCAATATCGCAAATATGCAGAATCGCGCGCGCCCCGCTCACCCGTGGCAAAGGATTGTGTCAAAGCCTTTGTGTTCGGGGGCGGGATCTGCACACTGGCGCAGGGATTGCTGTGGCTGTACGGTGACGTGTGCGGCATGGAGCAGCAAAACAGCGCCACGCTTGTATCCGTGACGCTGGTTGCTCTTGCCGTGCTGCTGACCGGGCTTGGTGTGTTCGACAATATCGCCAAGCATGCGGGGGCAGGCACACTGGTACCCATTACGGGATTTGCCAACGCAGTGGCATCCCCCGCGCTTGATGCCAAGTCAGAGGGCTTGGTGCTTGGTGTGGGAGCCAAGATCTTTACCGTGGCAGGACCGGTGCTTCTGTACGGTGTGGTCAGCGGTGCTGTGTGGGGTGTGATCTATTACGTGATCACCTTGCTTTGCTAAATGACCTGCCGCGCTACCTTCAGCGCGTTCTCGGGGTCACAGCTGACCAGCAAAAGCACGTATCTGCCCACCACAGCCACAAGTGCCGAGTCGGTGTAGTGCGCGTATGCCGTGCCCTTGTAATGCGCACGCAACGCGTCCAGCCGGGCATGACACATGGCGGATAGCAGATCAGTATCGCTGCGCGAGTAGCAAAGGAACACTGCGAACTCGCAAGGATGCTGCGCAGAGCTTAAAAATATTCCGTAATCTTCGCAAAGGGAGAGCTGCCATGGCAGCTCTCCCCCTGCGTACATAGCCGATATCAGCTCGGGGGAAAGGTAGGCTGCCTGATCGGGCGGGGCAGAGGCAAGATAGATCTGCCCTGCGGGCAAGCCAATCTCGTTTTGCGTCAGAGCGCAGAGAATTTGCTCGGCAGAGGGGTGCTTTTGCGCGCACCCTACGGGCAAGAGAAATATGAGTAGCAGAAAAGAAATCAAGCGTTTTTTCATAAGCCCTCCATCTGTTCCCAATATATGAAAAAAGGGGGGCGGATATGAAAAAAGCACCGCATGCCCTCGGCATGCGGTGCTTGGATCAATCAGTTTGCGTAAAGGTCACTGTAATATACGTTGTTTTGCTCGGTCGCAACGGGTCTGTAGGCAACGATGAAAGGAGCGTCACCGTACGAGATTGGCTCGTTGGTGGGCTGCTTGGACATAATGCGGTGGTCCGAGCCGTGGTCGTAGCGCAAAGCCTGACCGCCCTTGGCATCGGATGCCAGCATGAACGTGTGCTGAGGTCCACCGTCAGATGCAGGACGCACAAAAATGATGTCGCCTGCCTTGAGTGCCTTGGGATTGGTGATCTTTTCAAATCCCATTTGCTCGCACCAGTCAACAAGATTGCTGACCACGCAACCCTGCACCAGCGGCTGATCGGTAAAGCCTGCGCGGTACAAAATCCAGTCTACCAAGCGGTCGCAGCTAGTTCTGTGCGGACGGTGATTGATGCCGGGATTGGTGCAGGAATCCCCGTACTTGAATTTTTCTTTTCTGGCATATACCGTGATGTAATTTCCCTCGCGCAGCAAATTGCACTGGAGCAGGGAATAGGGTGTGTAAACGATCTCACCTTTTTCATTGGCAACGCGATAGCCGTATTGCTTTTGCTTGTCGCAAAGCGCAATAGCCTCATCCAAGGAGGAGAAGCAGACGCCCTTGACGTTGTCGTCTGGCAGGTGCAGGCGATCCTCGTACAGGCAAACGTAGTATCCTTCCTCCACCGCGGGCGGGGGAGTGATCTCACCGCGGTCTTGGGCAATGTACTCCTCAGCCTCCGCACGATCTGCGCAGAAAGCCATCTGCTCCAAGAGGAAAACGTCACCCTCTTGCACATAGTTGGTGTATTCAAAGGTGAAGAAATCGTAAAAACGCGTGTTCCATTTCTCGGTGCTCTCGTCAGCTTCAAAAATGACGTACTGCGAGACGCGCTCACCAAAGAACTCGGAGTCACCGCCATAGATCTGCGTCATGGAAAGATTACTCTTTTTGGTGTTTTCAGGACCTGCCTTGTATATCATCTTAAAAGCACCGCCCCATTCGGCTTGCACCTTGAGCACGATCACCTTGATCTCGTCGGGGGTGAAGGGAATATGGCTGTCCTCACCGTTGGCTATGGGATAGCCTGCCGCCTCGTACATGCGGTCGATGTACCATTTGATGGTGGGCGTGCGGGATTCTCTGGTTCCCACGAATTGCACTCCGTCCTCGCACAGCACGGGCTCAGCGGCAACACCGCGAACAAATGCGGCTTCAAAAAGCTCGGGCGAAAAGGTAGAAAAATCAATGCGCTTGGCATCGGGAATCAGATATTGGGGAGCGGGCTCGGTCTGTTGCTCGGTTTCTGTTTCGGTCTCAGTCTCGCTTGGCTCGTCCGGAGCAGCGGTGCAGGCGGAAAGCAGCATGATAAGTCCAAAAAAAAGGCAAAGGATTCTGAGAAAGGAATGCTTCATAGTGTACCTCCCTTGAAAAAATCTCGTCAAAGGACATTATATCACAGAATTGCATAGTTGTCAAATCTTTCGTAATAGGCGGATTTTTGGAGATCCTTACGTGTCATCCGGAGCGGAGCGCCCCACTAAGTGTCATCCTGAGCGAAGACGCGAGGACGTGCATCCCCTTTTGTGTCATCCTGAGCAAGCAAACACCCCGGTGTGGGTGTTTGCGCGTCGAACTTTCAAAAACCTGCAATAATTTGCTGGTTTTTGAAAGTCAAAGCGCAAGGATTGCGCTTTGAGGATCTGGGAAACGGTTTATGACACGCGAAAAAAGCCTCCCTCCGGGAGGGAGGTGGCATTTTGCAAATTGATGGCATAGGGGCGTTTCGGTCTGCAAAATGACGGTAGGAGAATGCGGGCAAAAGGGTACGGTTGAGCGTCCCCCCTTTGTGTCATCCTGAGCGAGAAAACATCCCTGTGCGGGTGTTTGCGCGTCGAACTTTCAAAAATCTGCAACGAATTGCTGATTTTTGAAAGTCAAAGCGCAAGGATTGCGCTTTGAGGATCTGGGAGGCGGTTTATGATTCCCTTGTAGGGACCGACGTCCTCGGCGGTCCGATACGCAAGCGGTTTTTGATCACGTCACCCGAACGCTGATCCGCTCTGATCGCGTGCGGGAGGCGAAACGCCTCCCCTACACAAAATTACTTTGGCAAAGCCTCCCCCCTTTGTGTCATCCTGAGCGGAGCGCGGACACCGCGTTGTGGTGTTCGCGCGCAGTCGAACCCGAAGGGCGCGCGCAGCGCGGGATCTGGGAAACGGTTTACAACACGCGAAAAAGCCGCCCCTTCAGGGGAGGGGGACCGCAGTGAAGCGGCGCAGCGTGCCGCTTCGCGATTGCGGTGGAGGGGTTGCCTCCCTTTTAAGGGAGGTGGCAAATGCTTCGGCATTTGCCGAAGGGTTCTCTTTTCCTATCATGTGGGATCGATTAATTGGTGAAAGAGCGTCCATACGGTGACCCACTCCACCGCTGTTCGCTTTCGCTCACTGCGGTCCCCCTCTGCCCGGCGGGAGAGGCATTGGTTACTTTGGCTAAGCAGACGTCTTGCAAACCCCTCGCAGATCCCGCTGCGGCTCGCATAAGCGAGCACTTGCGCTTTTGCTCGCTCAATTTCGCGGCTCTGCCGCGAAATATTCGACCCGCAAAAGTTCGACTCGGTCGCTCTGCGACCTCGCTCAGGATGACACA
>SVQP01000062.1 GCA_015065285.1 Oscillospiraceae bacterium
GGCAAATGCCGCAGCATTTGCCACCTCCCTTAAAAGGGAGGCAACCCCTCCACCGCAATCGCGAAGCGGCACGCTGCGCCGCTTCACTGCGGTCCCCCTCCCCTAAAGGGGAGGCTTTTTTCGCGTGTTGCAAACCGTTTCCAGATCCTCAAAGCGCAATCCTTGCGCTTTGACTTTCAAAAATCAGCAATTTTTTGCAGATTTTTGAAAGTTCGACTCGAAAACATCCGCACAGGGATGTTTTCTCGCTCAGGATGACACGTAAAGGGGTGCGCGCCCGATGCGTTCGCGTGGCGGGTCGTCAAGGTGCCGACCCCTACCGAGGTTATTGCCGCAGGCAGGATGACACATAGTGGGGTGCGCGCCCGATGCGTTCGCGTGGCGGGTCGTCAAGGTGCCGACCCTTACCGGATTTGTTGCCGCAGGCAGGATGACACAAAGGGGTGTGCGCGATTTTTCTTTTATTGATAAAAACCGACAATTCGTTGACAAAATCTGAAATCTATTATATAATAAATGTATGTTTTTTTGAAAGGAGTGGGACTCTTTGAAGCTTGTCATCAAATATTTGAAACCGTTCGGATTCTCTCTCCTGATCGGTTTTTGTATTAAGGTTGCGGGCACGCTTGCAGAGCTTGCGTTGCCTTATATTTTGTCTCACATGCTGGACGTGGTGGTGCCTGCTAACAAGCCCACACCTGAGTTGCCAAACGGCAATCTGACTCCCGTGTTCATCTGGGGAGGTGTGATGCTGCTTTGCGCGGTAGCGGCACTGGTGCTCAACATTGTAGCAAACCGCATGGCTGCACGCGTGGCAAAGAATGCTGCACAGGCGGTCAGACACGATCTGTTTGCCAAAACCATGCGCCTCTCTCCCGGGCAGACCGATGCATTCGGCATTCCCGAGCTGGAGACCAGACTGACCTCGGATACGTATAATATTCACCATTTTTTGGGTATGATCCAGCGTATCGGTGTGCGTGCGCCCATTCTTTTGGTGGGCGGCATTGCCATGTCGTATTTTCTGGATTGGCGCTTGGCAACCGTGATGGTGTGCCTTTTGCCCTTTATCGGTGTTTCGGTGTTCTTCATTTCGCGTCGCGGTGTGCCGTTGTATTCAGCCAGCCAGCAGGCAGGTGACAATATGGTGCGCGTGGTGCGCGAGGACATTGGCGGCATTCGCGTGATCAAGGCACTTTCCAAAAAGGAATATGAAAGAGAACGATTCGACGGGGTCAACCGTGCGCTTGTCAAGTGCGAAAAGCGCGCGTCGCTGACCATGGCGCTGACCAATCCGCTTATCACCATCCTGCTCAACGCAGGACTTGTGGCGGTGGTGCTTGTCGGTGCGTTTTTGGTAAACGAGTCACTGTCCATGCAGGGAAGAATTATCTCCTTTATCCAGTATTTTACGCTGATCTCCAATGCCATGATCGTCATCAACCGTATTTTTATCATGACTACCAAGTGCATGGCATCTGCAAACCGTATCGGGCAGGTCATGTCCGCGCCCGAGGAGCTTGGTGCCCAGCCTGCATGCGCGGCGCACCCGTCCTCGGATCACATTGTGTTTGAAGACGTCAGCTTTTCTTACAATAAGGAGCAGGACGATCTGCAAAATATCTCGTTTTCGCTGCCGCGCGGTGCAACGCTGGGCATCATTGGTGCGACAGGCAGCGGCAAGAGCACGCTTTTGCGGCTTTTGCTTCGCAATTACGATCCCGACCGCGGCAATATTTACATAGGCGGCAAAAACGTGCGCACCATGGATCACGAGGAGCTTTGCTCCCACTTCGGTACTGCCATGCAGAATGATTTTCTGTATGCGGATACGGTCAGAGAAAACATCTGCTTTGGCAGAGAAATTGACGACGCGTCGCTGACCTGCGCCATTCGTACGGCGCAGGCAGAGGAATTTATCTCTGCATTCCCCGAGGGGTGCGAGCATATGTTGACCAGCAAGGGTACCAATATCTCGGGCGGTCAGAAGCAGAGATTGCTGATCGCGCGCGCCTTGGCGGGCAACCCCGAGATCCTGATTCTGGACGACGCGTCCTCGGCTCTTGACTACAAGACCGATGCCGCGCTGCGACAAAATCTGCGAAAGAGCTTTGCAAATACCACCACAGTGGTCGTGGCGCAGCGCGTCAGCTCGGTCATGCATGCCGATCTGATTCTTGTTCTGGATGAGGGCAAGGTCATTGGCAGCGGCACGCATGAGCAGCTGCTGGAGAATTGTCCGGTCTATCGCGAGATCCGCGATTCGCAGATGGGAGGTGCTTTGCTTGAATAAACAACCCACCCCTGCAAAAACCCCCATGACGGGCAAGCAGCGCGCAAGAGTGCTCTGGCGCATCACGCGCTATTTGTTCCGCTATCCCGGGCTTGTGATTCTGGCACTGTTCTTAATGATCTCTGCCAACCTGCTCGCACTTGCGGGTCCCAAGCTTTCGGGTCTTGCCATTGATGAGATCGTAGGACCGGGCGAGGTCAATTTCGAGCGCGTATTTCTGTTCTGCGGTCTGATGATCGCATTTTACGCAGCCTCCGGCATTTTGTCTTATATTTTGTCGGTGGTTATGGTCAATCTCAGCCAGCGCATCACGTATACCATGCGCAAGGAGGTGTTTGACCACCTGACCGATCTGCCGGTCGGATTCTTTGATTCTCACCAGACGGGTGAGATCGTCAGCCGCCTGTCCTACGATATTGATACGGTCAACGCATCTCTTTCCAACGACGTGCTGCAGGTGTGTGCCAACAGCATTACCATTGTGGGCTCGTTTATCATGATGCTGACCATCTCACCGGTACTGATTTGCGTTTTCGTCATTACCGTGCCTATCTCTTTGATTTTTACCAAGTATAAATCCACGCACATCCGCCCCCTGTTCCGTAAGAGATCTGCCAAGCTTGGCGAGCTCAACGGCTTTGCCGAGGAAATGCTGTCGGGTCAAAAGACCATCCGCACCTACGGTAAGGAGCAGGTCATCACCGATCGCTTTGATCTGCGTAATCAAGAGGCGTGCGAGGCATATTACAAGGCGGATTATCACGGCTCTGTCATTGGCCCCACGGTCAACTTTGTCAGCAATCTTTCCATTGCGCTGATCACGCTGCTTGGCAGTATCTTTTATATGTTCTCGCTGGGCGGCACTGCCATTCATCCCTTGTTTGTGATCAAGCTTGGCGACGTGGGCTCGTTTGTGCAGTACGCGCGCAAGTTTGCAGGACCGATCAACGAGTTTGCCAATATTTTCAGCGAGCTGCAAAGTGCCTTGTCGGCAGCCGAGCGCGTGTTCGGTGTCATTGATCAGGATCCCGAGCCTGCGGACAAGCCGGATGCCGTGGAGCTGGATGCCAAGGGACAGGTCACGCTGCATCGGGTCGAGTTTGGCTACGTGCCCGAAAAGCAGATCTTGCACGGGCTCTCGGTCAAGGTTGAGCCGGGGCAAACGGTTGCCATCGTCGGTCCTACCGGCGCGGGCAAAACCACCATTATCAATCTGCTCATGCGATTTTACGATATTGACGCGGGGCAGATTACGTTTGACGGTATTCCCATCACGGATGCTACGCGTGACAGCCTGCGCAAAAGCTTTACCATGGTGCTGCAGGATACGTGGCTGTTTGGCGGTACCATCCGCGACAACATTGCCTACGGGCGTGAGGATGCAACCGACGAGGAAGTGGTGGAGGCAGCCAAGAGCGCCAAGATCCATCATTTTATCATGTCCTTGCCAAACGGCTATCAAACCAAGCTCGCAGACGGTGGCGTGAACTTGTCCAAGGGACAAAGACAGCTGATCACCATCGCGCGCGCCATGCTCTCACGTGCACCTATGCTGATTCTGGATGAAGCAACCTCTAACGTGGACAGCCGCACAGAGCACCAGATTCAGGATGCCATGATGGCATTGATGAAGGGAAAGACCTGCTTTGTTATCGCGCACAGGCTTTCCACCGTTCAGCACGCGGATAATATTCTGGTCGTCAAGGACGGCAATATCATCGAAAGCGGCACGCATGAGCAGCTGCTTGAGAGGGGCGGATTCTACGCTTCTCTGTACGGAGCGCAATTTGTCAATTAAAAGATTTAAAAAAACCGTTGCAATTGCGGTGCAAGTATGGTATGATGAAATTACCACAAATTTATATGAGGTGAATTTATGAAGCGTTGGATTATTGCTGCGTTGATTTTGTCCATGCTGCTTTGCATGGCAGCATGCAACCAGACCTCCGAAACTCCCGAAACCACTGAGGAAATCACCACAGAGGCTCCCACTACTACCGAAGAGCCCACCACCGAAGCACCTACCACCGAAGCACCTACTACCGAAGAGCCCACGACCGATGCACCCACGACCGAGCAAGAGACCGATGCACCCGTTGCGCAAGGTCCCACCCGTGAGCAGGTTATGGCTGCGGCAGTTACCTTTATCGATGCGGATGCCATGATCGAGGCGTCCACTCCCGAAAATCAGGACTACAGTGACTTTGCCGGTCTTGTCAAGAACGAGGATGGCAGCGTTACCGCACTGATCCAGGAGGATAAAAACCCCATCTGGGATCCCTATTTCTACGTGATCAAGAAGGATACCCCCGTTGATAACGTCATGGTCATTCAGTACCGTTCCGCTATGGAATATGATCTGAAGCTGTATCTGGGCACCGAGGGCAATGCGGCAACCGGCGCAGGCGACTACCTGGGTGACGTGCTGTACGAGACGGGTGACGAATGGGGCTATGTCGTGATCAATATCGGCATCCTTGCAGGCGCATATGATGCAAACGCGGCATCTCTTGGCTATCTGCGCTTGGGTCTTGGCTTTATTGAGAGCGGCGAGAGCATTGATATTGGCTACATCGCATTTTTCCACACCGAGGAAGACGTTGAAGCGCTCTTCTCCGGCAACTAATTTAAAAGAAAAAGAGGCACTTTTATGAGAAAATCCCTTCCCTTAATGCTGCTGGCACTCATGCTTGCTTGCGTCATGCTTGCTTGCTCGCTGGCTGCTTGCACTCCCGAAGGTCCCGGCGAGGATCAGACCACGCAGGGTGAATCCACGCAAGAGGGTACTACCCAGGGTGAAACCACTCAGGGAGATACCACCGAAGAGCCTACTACCGAGGCTCCGACCACCGATGCGACCACCGAGGAGCCCGCTCCCGAGTCCAAGAGCGTGGTTGTAGACTTTAACGCTGTTGACGCAACCGCACTTGGCAAGCTGTTCACCGGGCCCAGCAATCTGACCGTGACTGTTGAGACCGACGAGGATGGCGAGCAGTATGCTGCTCTGACCACCACCGGTGCGACCAACGACCCCTTTGTGGAATTCGGCATGAAAAAGTTCTACAAGGCTGCGGGCGTCAAGTCGATCAGTGCGGACGATTTCAAATACGTCATGCTTAAGGTCAGAAATATCAGCTGCAGCAACGGCACCTTTGAGCTGTTCTTCTATGCAGGCAAGGTGGCAGCTCCTACTGCAGACATGCTGACCACGTCTTCCTATGATCTGTCTCATAACGATTGGCAGTACGTGTTGTTCGATCTATCCTCCTTCGAGGGATGGACCGGCACTGTCAACGGCTTCCGCTTTGACTATATGACCGGTGCGCTGGCAGCAGGTGAGACGCTGCATATCGCAGAGATCCAGTTCTTGGAGAGCGATGAGGCATATTACAAAATGCTGGATATTGACTGGGATCAGGTCGGTATTCACGCAAGTGAGCAGGGCAAGGCAGAGGCGGATAAGCTGCTGAATGCTGTTACCAAGCCCACGACAAATTACGATAGCTATACCCCCGAATCGGCTGAGCACGAGGATGCAAGTCTTTCTCTGTGGTTCGACCATCTGTATAACCGTACTCCTCAGGCTACCAACCAGTCCAACGGTAAGGTAACTTACCAGATCCAGCTTGCAAAGAACGAGATCGAGGGCTGCCAGTTCCTGCTCGGCTCCGAAAATGGCGCGCAGGGTCTGAAGGTTTACGTGTCCGACTTTACCAATGCAAACGGTGATACGCTGACCACTGAGCTGTTCTGGGGCTACTACTTCAACGTTGAGGGCGAGCGAGTCATCGAGGCACTGCCTCCCGTCTCCTACACGCCCAACCAGTTCTATCTTGACTGGGCAAACGGCGGCAACGCTGCAAGCAGCCAGATCCCTGTGCTGCAAAAGTATGATGGCTTTGATATCAAGGCGGGTGAAAACCAGGCGTTTGTAATCAAGGCAACCTCCAAGCCTGACAGCGCAGCGGGTGAATACAGCGCAACCCTTACGGTTGTGGATCAGAGCGGCAACGAGGTCAAGAAGGCAACCGTGTTTGCATACGTCTGGAACTTCGAGCTGCCCGAAGCATCCTCCTGCAAGACGCTGATGGATTTGAATGCCTTCAACGTATACGTATCCTACTATGACTGGAATGGCGAGTTGACCAATGCTGCCGGCAAGAATCTGCCTTGGGCATACTATGATTATCTGCTTGCCAACCGCGTTTGCGCATACAGCCTGCCCTTCAATAATGAGGATGGCTCGTTCTCGGCAAACGGTATTGTAGAGTATCTGGATAACCCCAGAGTCGTTGCATTCCAGACGCTTGGCTGGACCAAGGAGATGAATGCGACCAACGTTTCCCGTGCGTATGAATTCCTGTCTCAGAAGCAGGAATGGCTGGATAAGGCATACTTCTATCCCGTAGATGAGCCGCTGACTGTTCAGCGTCTGGATGATATCAACAACTACGGTAAGATGCTGGCTGAAAACTTCCCCGGCTATCATCTGATCGCGCCCATGCACGTCAACTATAACGTGCCCGGCGGCGACTACTTCTCCTACGTTTCCGAATACGTCACCGCATGGTGCCCCAAGACCTTCTTCTACAACACCTTTGCAGAGTGGTACGGCGACCGTGAGCTGACCTACGAGTGCTCGATTATCAACGAGATCAAGCTTGGCTCGTTCAGAGAGCGTATGTGGAAGGAACAAGAGGGCGGAGATGAGCTTTGGTGGTACGTTACCAGAAGACCTCAGGATCCCGAAATCACTCTGACCGTCAATACCGATGCAGTCAACGTGCGCACCATGTTCTGGCAGCAGAAGCTGTATAACGTTGATGGCTTCCTGTATTACCTGGTCAACGACTGGGATAATGGCTCCACCAAGTGGTACGTGGCAACCGAGGATGAGTTCCTGCTTGGTATGGACGTGCTGCATGAGGTCAACACCTCTCTGGGTGTCAACGTGTACAGTAACGGTATCCTGCTTTACAGCGGCGCATACTTTGCACAGCCCGAGCCTATCGGCTGCATCCGTCTTGAGTGTGTGCGCGACGGTATCGAGGACTATGAGTACCTGACCATTCTGGAAGAGAAGTATGGCAAGGACGTAGTCAATGCCATCATCAACAAGTGGACCACAAGTATCGGTGAATATAACACCGATATCGAGCAGTTCAGAGAGCTGCGCGCACAGTTGGGCGCGCTGGTCGAGGCAGCTGTTAACCAGTAATTTTCAATTGTATCAATCCCAAAGGGCAACCGCAAAGGCGGTTGCCCTTTTGTATTGGAAAAAGAAAACCACGCGATAGTCGCGTGGTTCAATAAAGGCTTTGCCGATGAGAGGAAATCCTCCAAATATGATATAATTAGTTTGACCTGCCAGTCAAAACTAAAAAAACATATTTGGAGG
>SVQP01000063.1 GCA_015065285.1 Oscillospiraceae bacterium
AGGGCGCTCGCGGCGTTCTGATCAGCATCATGGTATCTCCCGACGTAGGTCTGGAGGACGTGGATCTGGCTTCCACCATGATCGCAAACGAGGCTCATCCCGATGCAAGCGTTATTTGGGGCGTAGGCTTCGACCCTGAACTGGAAGACGAGATGAGAATCACCATCATCGCTACCGGCTTTGATAAGAAGGATGACAACCAGAACCCCGGTAAGATCTCCCTGGAGCCCAAGAGAGAGGCTAAGGCGATCCCCGTTCAGGAGCCCGCAAGAAAGGCTCCCGATGACGATCTGGACGACATGCTCATGATGTTCAAGCAGGGCACCAGAAAGTAATCAACATAACAGAAATAAAGGACTCCTGCAAACGCAGGAGTCCTTTTTTGTCGATTGCAATTGATAAGCGAAAGGATTCGGCGCGCACCGGGCTTGCGTTACAGCAGCTTGGCCGCTTCCATTAAGATCTCGCGCTCTGAAAAGGGCAGGTATTTGCCGCGCACGTATTGATAAGCCTCGTGCCCCTTTCCCGCCAGCACGATCACGTCACCCTTGCCGGCTTCTCTGACGGCATAGGCAATCGCTTCTGCGCGGTCGGGAATGCAAACGTAGCGATCGTGGGTAAATGCCTGCGCAATTTCCGAGATGATCTTGTCGGGGGATTCGTTTCCGGGGTTATCCGCGGTCAGGATCGAAAGATCGGCAAGCTCGCTTGCCACAGCTCCCAGCTCAGCGCGACGCATTTGCGTGCGGTCACCCACAGAGCCAAACAAGCAGATCAGGCGCTTTGGCTTGTAGACACGCAGAGAGGTCAGCACTGCGCGCAAGGAGGCGCCGTTGTGCGCATAATCAATGATAAACGTACTGTCCGGTCTGCTTGGCAGAAACACCGGCTCAAAGCGCCCTTTGACGCGCACGTGCGCCAGTGCTGCGATGCACTCCGCAAGATCCAATCCAAGCTTTTCGCAAACAGCCAGCGCGCACAGCGCGTTGTAAACGCTGTAATCTCCGGGGAAGGGGATTTGCACGGGCAGGGCTTGTCCGTCCGGAGTGTGGCAAACAAATGACGTACCGGGCACGCGATAGCAGATCTTTGCCTTGACGCGGCTTGCGCGCCATGCGCAGCGTCTGCCCTTGCCGTAAGTTGTCACGGGTGCGGCAGCACCGCCTGTCATGAATTTTGCTTCGGGGTCATCCGCGTTGCACAGGATGTTCTGAATACCGGGGAGGTGGAACAGCATACGCTTGCAGGACTTGTATTCATCCATGTCAGCGTGCTCCACACCGCCGATGTGATCGGGGTAGAGATTGGTGAAAATACAGGTATCAAAGCGAATGCCGTGCACACGGTGCAGCTTGAGTGCCTGCGAGGAGACCTCCATGACCACGTACCTGATCCCGCATTCCACCATCTGCGCCATATATTCGTGCAGATCCAGGCTTTCGGGGGTGGAATTGACCGTGGCGTAGTGTCTGCCACCGAAATCAATGCCGTTGGTGCCTATGTAAGCAGAGGGGATGGCAAGCTGCTCAAGCATGCCGTGGATCATGAGCGCCGTGGTGGTTTTACCCTTGGTGCCCGTAATGCCGATGACGTGCAGCTTGTCTGCGGGATTGTCGTGCAGCACGGCTGCAAGCTCGGCAAGCGCGATGCGTGAATCCTCTACCGTCAGCACAGTTGCGTCGGCAGGCAAGGTAAGCGGCTTTTGCGCTACGAATACGCGCGCGCCATTGGAATAGGCTGCCATGGCGTAATTGTGCCCGTCACTGACGTAGCCGCAGATACAGACGAACAGTGCATCGGGACCCGCCTTGCGGGAATCGTGGCAGATATACGTAATTTCAGCGTCCGGTATCGGTTGAGTGCAGGAGAATTGCAGATCGCTGATCAGTTGTGCAAGCCTCATATCGGCAATTCCTCCTTGGTAAGATAGGATAGTGTTCCGCGGCACAGCTGCTCGGGCTCGGGAATGATGTAGTAGGGCTCCAGCTCCTTGGTGTACGCCATGCAGAATGCCTTGCCCTGCTCGGTACAGGGGATCAGGCAGAATAAAAGATCGGGGTACTCGGCTGCAAAGCTGACCAGATCCCGACACAAAAGCTCTCCCTGCATATAGTCGGGCACACGCACAACGCGCACGTAAGAGAGCAGGTAGGGAAGGAGAACAGGGCGTGTGCTGTACAGATGCGAGACCACGTCATAGCGCAGATACAGCATGTGTGCTATGCGTATTGCCTTTGCATTGCTGCCCAGCAGCACCGGTACCATCACGCGATTGAGCTGCTCTGTCACTGCCATCCCTCCTTTTTGTTGATATCCCTACCATTATACCATAAAACTCTGCTTTTGTCACCGCTGTGCACAACATTTTTCAAAGAATTTTGCGCACGTGCTTGCAAAAGGGCGCGGCATCCGTTATAATGAGAATATGACGATCAAAGGAGCCCATGCTTGTGAAAAAGGAAAATATCTATCGAATTTTTTCTAAAATCCCCACCTTGGAGACCGAGCGGTTGATCTTGCGCAAAATGCTTGTGTCCGATAAGGATGACATATACGCATATTCCCGACGTGAAGACGTGACCGAGTATCTGACCTGGACGCCGCACCAAAGCCTTGCCTATACCACCGATTATCTGCGCTACATTGGGCAGAGATACAGCGTGGGCGACTATTTTGACTGGGCAGTGGTAGAGAAAAAGAGCGGGCGCGTGATCGGCTCGTGCGGCTTTACCCGATTTGATTATCCCAACGATGCGGGCGAGATCGGGTATGTCTTTCATCCTGATTTTTGCGGCAAGGGTTACGCAACCGAGGCGGTGCGCGAGGTGGTGCGCTTTGGATTTGTGGCACTGAAGCTGCACAGGATCGAGGCAAGATACTTAAAAGGGAACGATCGCTCCTGCAGGCTCATGGAGCGCATTGGCATGAAATTCGAGGGCGAGCGACGCGAATCCATGCTGGTCAAGGGCGCGTACCGCACCGTGGGCACGTATTCGATGCTGGCACGGGAATACCAACAAAAATAAATCAAGACCCGAAAGGGGCGGACGAGGCGTTCGCCCTTTTTGCTGTAAAATGCAACTTTCACGTCAAAGACTTGCAAAAACCCTTGACACAAAAGGAATACGGGTGTATAATTAAGATTGGTGCTTTACGGCTCTAAACTTGATGGCAGAAAGGGAATCTGTTGTGAAAAGAGACATTTTAAGACTTCTTGAAGAGAATATGAGCAGCTTTTCCAAGGGACAAAAGCTGATCGCAAAATATATTTTGCAGGAATATGACAAGGCGGCTTACATGACCGCATCCAAGCTCGGACGTGCCGTTGGCGTTTCCGAGTCCACTGTTGTGCGCTTTGTCATTGAGCTTGGCTATGAGGGCTATCCTGAATTTCAGAAATCCTTGCAGGAGCTGATCCGCACCAAGCTGACCTCCTTCCAGCGTATCGAGGTCACCAATAACCTGATCGGTAAGGGAGACGTGCTTTCCAAGGTGCTGGAATCGGATGCTGAAAAGATCCGCAAAACACTGGAGGGCATTGACCGCGAAGCGTTTGAAGCGGCGGTTGGCAGTATTGTCGGAGCTAAGAATATTTATATTCTGGGTGTGCGCTCCTCGTCCACGCTTGCAAGCTTTTTGGACCATTCGTTGCGCATGATCTTCAGCAACGTCAGACTGGTACAAACCGCATCGGGTGCCGAGGTGTTTGAGCAGATGCTCAGCGTAGGAGAGGGTGACGTGCTGGTCGCAATCAGCTTCCCCAGATATTCCAAGAGAATTATCAAGGCAGCCGAGTACGCGCACAAAAACGGGGCGGACATCATCTGCCTGACCGACAGTGTGGAATCTCCTCTGGCAGCAAGTGCAGACCAGCTGCTGGTTGCACAGAGCGACATGGCTTCGTTTGTGGATTCCCTGGTTGCACCCCTGAGCGTGCTGAATGCGCTTGTGGTTGCCGTTTCCCGTGCTTGCCAGGAGCAGGTAACCGAGAGACTGCGCCAGCTTGAGGTTCTTTGGGATGAATACGACATCTACGATAAGACCCAGCAGTAAATATGGATTATTGTGATTTTTCCCCCGTGCGTGTCGCTGTCGTAGGCGGCGGTGCTGCGGGGATGATGGCGGCAGTGGCTGCTGCCAATATGGGCGCGGACGTAACGCTGTTTGAGCGCAACGAGCGCCTTGGCAAAAAGCTGCGCATTACGGGCAAGGGCAGATGCAACGTGACCAACGATTGCGACAGAGATACCTTTCTTGCCAACGTGCCCACCAATCCGCGCTTTTTGTACAGTGCCCTGGCTGCCTTTACCACAGCCGATACCAAGGCATATTTTGAAAATCTTGGCGTGCCGCTCAAAACCGAGCGCGGCAACCGCGTTTTCCCGGAGTCGGATAAGGCGATCGATATTGTCAACGCCATGAAGCGCGCCGTGCTGGATGCAGGCGTTAAGATTATCAACGAGCGCGTCAGTGCGCTTGTGCTGGAGAATGACCGTGTGTGCGGCTTGCGCACCGGAAAATCTTATGAATTTGACCGCGTGATTGTGTGCACGGGCGGCAAATCCTACCCGCTGACAGGCTCTGACGGAGACGGCTATCGTCTTGCACTTCAGGCAGGGCATACCGTCACGCCGTTGATCCCTTCGCTGGTTCCCATTACCTGTGAAGGGAAGGACTGCCGCGCCATGCAGGGGCTTTCTTTGCGCAACGTGGGGCTGACCGTTAAGGAAAATGCCTCGGGCAAGGTGGTGTACCGCGATTTCGGGGAAATGATGTTTACGCATTTCGGCTTGACCGGACCCATGATTCTCAGCGCATCCGCGCATCTGCCGGATATTGCACCCGACAAATACACATGCTATATTGATCTCAAGCCCGCGCTGGATGAAAAAATGCTGGACGCGCGCTTGCTTTCCGATTTTTCCAAGTATCAGAACAAGGACTTTATCAACAGCCTTGGCGACCTGCTGCCGCAGAAAATGATTGACGTGGTGGTGGAGCGCTCGGGTATCGATCCCAGAAAAAAGGTCAACTCAATCACTGCAGAACAGCGCCATGCACTGGTCGCGCTGCTCAAGGGCTTCTCACTCAGAATGACCGGTTTCCGACCCATCGACGAAGCCATCGTCACCAAGGGCGGTGTGGACGTCAAGCAGGTAAAGCCCGCCAGCATGGAATCCCGTCTTGTCTCGGGGCTCTACTTTGCAGGCGAGGTGCTGGACGTGGACGCCTATACAGGCGGCTTTAATTTACAGATTGCCTTTTCTACGGGACACCTGGCAGGTGAGAGTGCCGCTACAGATTGATTATTTTGGAGGTTATCATGATTCAGATTGCCATTGACGGACCGGGCGGAGCCGGTAAAACAACGCTTTCCAAAGCCATTGCCAAGAAGCTGGGCATCGTTTACGTGGATACGGGTGCTATGTACCGCACCGTAGGGCTCTACGTACGCGATCACGGCTTTGCTGCCGATGACGTGCCCGCAGTCTGTGCGTTGCTTCCCGAAATTCACATTGAGGTCAAGTTTGAGGATGGCGTACAGAACATTTATCTCAACGGTGTCAATCCCGGAGATCGCATTCGCGAGCCCGAGATCTCCATGTATGCCTCCGGAGTTTCCAAGATTCCCGAGGTCAGAGCCTTTTTGCTTGAGACCCAGAAGGAGATCGCACGTAAGAACAGCGTGATCATGGACGGCAGAGATATCGGTACGGTCATTCTGCCCAATGCCGATCTGAAGATCTTCATGACCGCGTCTCCCGAGACCCGTGCAAAGCGCCGCTATATCGAGCTGACCGAGAAGGGGCAGCAGGTGACCTTTGAGCAGGTTATGGAGGAAATGATGGCACGCGACGCGCAGGACGCGGGCAGAGAGATCGCGCCTGCCGTTCCCGCAGAGGATGCTGTGATGTATGACAATTCCGGTTTGACGTTTGAGGAAAGCCTTGAGAGCCTGCTTGTGTTCATCAAGGAAAAGCTGGGCGATAAGCTGGAGAATCTGTGATATGAAGAGTGGCTTTTATAAGGTGTTCCACGGCGTGCTTCGTAAGCCTTTTATGTGGCTGTTTCGCGTGCACGTTCACGGAGCTGAAAACGAGCCGGACGCGTCCGATGGACCGTATATCATCTGCGGAAATCACACCGTGTTTTCCGATCCCATTTTTCTGTGTGCTGCAACCAAGCGCCAGCAGCCGCACTTCATGGCAAAAAAGGAGCTTTTCAGGATTCCCTTGCTCAATTGGCTGATCAAGGGGCTGGGCGCGTTTCCCGTGGACCGCAATGGGGGAGACGTTTCCGCCATCAAAAAGAGCATTGCCATGCTCAAAGACGGCAAGAGCGTGGGCATTTTCCCGCAGGGCCACCGCTACGTGGGCGTCAATCCCAGAAAGACCGAGATCCGCCACGGCATCGGCATGATCGCAAGCCGCACGCATGCGACTATATTGCCTTGCTATCTTTGCATGAAGGATTATAAATACAAGTTCGGTCGTCGCGTTGATATTATCGTCGGCAAACCTATGTCGTATGAGGAGTACGCCTCGCAGCAAACCGGCACGGCGGAATATGCCGAGATCACGCAAAAGGTATTTGATCGCATCTGCTCGCTGGGCGAGGAATTTCTTGCAAAGGAGAAGCGCGCATGAACAGGGAAGTCATTGTAGCCAAGCACGCAGGCTTTTGCTTTGGCGTGGGAAAGGCAGCTGAATCGGTGGAGCGCGAGATTGCCGAGCATGCACCCGGCACGCGCATCTTTACGCTGGGCAGACTGATCCATAACGATACGTATATTGCAAGACTTGCTGCGCAGGGCGTTGGCATTGCCAAGGAGAGCGATCTTGCACAGCTTTGCAAAGAGGCGTGTGAGCAGGCACCTGTCAAGGTGTTTGTCCGTGCGCACGGTATGACCAAGGAAACCGAGGCAATGCTTGAGCGGTGCCACGAGCAGAATCCGTATTTTTCCTTTGTGGATTGCACCTGCTCGTTTGTGCGCAAGATTCATAAAATCGTCGCGGAGCACAACAAAGAGGATCACGTTTTGTTTGTGTTGGGCACCGAGGATCACCCGGAGGTGGAGGGCTTTCTCTCCCGTTTTGACGGACAAAAAATCGTGTTTTCGGACCAAGAGGAGCTTGAGCGCATTCTGACCCCTGAAAAGTGGCAAGAGGTATGCGCAAAAGTACCAATTATAGTGGCTCAAACAACCCAAAAATTGGGCGAATGGTTGAAAACAAAAGAATTTATCAAAAAACTATATACAAATCCGATAATTTTTGATACAATATGTAGTATCACGGAAATTCGCCAGAAAGAGGTTGCAAGCCTTGCGAGCGCGTGTGATTGCATGATTGTCATAGGAAGTCGGAGCAGTTCAAATTCGACAAAACTGTACCATATCAGCAAGAGTGCGTGTCCCGATACCTACCTGGTAGAAAATGCTGCACAGCTTTCTGCGTATGGACCGTTTACTCACCAAAGGGTGGGGATCGCGGCAGGTGCCTCAACACCGCGCGATATAATTGAGGAGGTAGAAAAAACCATGAGCGAAGTTATTGAAAACTTT
>SVQP01000012.1 GCA_015065285.1 Oscillospiraceae bacterium
TCTGGAAGGCGGGAATTCCGAGAAGTATATTCAAAAGCATATCATTCCTCTTTTCCCCGACACCATGAAAAAGGCCGAGCGTGTCAAGGCGATCAAGGCAAAGATCAAGGAGGCTTTCAAGAGCGAAAAGGGATATCCATGCTGGCCGCAATCGTCCGAATGGCCGATGGATAGTGAGGGCAAGCCCTGTACCTATATCGGCAAAGGAAAGAGCATGGGGGATCTGCGCAGATTCCGTTTCCGCGATGAGGTCACGGGAAAAGAGATCGTGATAGAGCAATCTCATTAATATAAAGAGCAGAAGCTGCAGCGCTTCTGCTTTTTGATACACTTGCAAAAAGCCCTTTACTTTTTCATAAAAATATGCTAAAATAATAATGGAAGACAACGCTTTGGAGGTGCAATGATGCAACTGCATGAGGATAAACAGAAATTTTTGGAGATCTACAACACGTATATCAAGCGTGAGGGTGCGGATAAGCTGCTGGCTTTTCTGGATTCGGACGCAAGCGATTTTTTCACAGCCCCCGCAAGCACGCGCTATCACGGCAGCTATGAGGGCGGTCTTTTGCGCCACAGCCTGAACGTATACGAATGCCTGCACGATATTATGAACCGTCCCCGAATGAAGGAGGTTTACGGCATTTCCTATTCCGAGGAAAGCATTGCCATTGCAGCGTTGCTGCACGATATCTGCAAGGTCAATTTCTACAAAACCTCGTTCCGCAACGTCAAGAATGAATTTGGCAAGTGGGAGAGCGTGCCGTATTACACCATTGAGGATAACCTGCCTTACGGTCACGGTGAAAAATCGGTGTATATCCTGTCCGGATATATGCGCCTGACGCGTGACGAGGCGTTTGCTATCCGTTATCACATGGGCTTTTCGGGCAACGAGGACCCGGGTAACGTAGGCAAGGCGCTGGAAATGTTCCCCTTGGCATATGCGCTGTGCATGGCTGACATGGAGGCTGCATATTTCATGGAGGGAAGCCCCGAAAAGAAATAAAATATTTGAAAATATAAAGGAGAATTGATTATGTCCAACAAGCCTTACCCGACTCCCCATATAAATGCAAAGCCTGAGGACTTTGCGAAAACCGTGCTGATGCCCGGTGACCCCAAGAGAAGTGAATTCATTGCCAAGACCTTCCTTGAAGATGCCAGACTTGTCAACGACGTGCGCGGTGTGCATGGCTACACCGGCACCTACAAGGGCACTCAGGTTTCGGTTATGGCAAGCGGCATGGGTATGCCCTCGATCGGCATTTACTCTTATGAGCTGTTCAATTTCTTTGACGTGGATAATATCATCCGCGTGGGCTCTGCAGGCTCTCTGCAGCCCCATATCCATATCCGTGACGTAGTGTTCGGTCAGGGTGCGTGCCTGAACGGCAACTTTGCCGACCAGTATCATCTGCCCGGTCAGATGACCCCCATTGCGGATTACACCCTGCTCAAGACTGCGATTGAGCAAGCTGAGAAGCTGGGCGTCAGATACCACGTAGGTAACCTGCTCTCGTCCGATATTTTCTATAACGACGATCCTGCCGACGGCTTGAAGTGGGCAAAGATGGGCGTTATGGCAGTGGAGATGGAAGCAGCTGCACTGTATCTTAACGCAGCACGCGCAGGCAAGAGAGGTTTAGCCCTTTGCACCATTTCGGATAGCCTTGTCACACATGAGCTGACCACCGCTGAGGAGCGTCAGAATTCCTTCACCCAGATGATGGAGATCGCGCTGGATACCGCTGTGGAGATGGCGAAAAAATGAGCAAGAGAGTTTTTTTGATCGTACTTGACAGCTTTGGCATCGGTCAATGTCCGGATAGCCCTTCGTTTGGTGACGAGGGCGTCAACACGCTGGGCACCGTATGCAAGACGGATGCGCTGCACGTGCCGCACATGCAAAGTCTGGGGCTTGGCAATATTGATGGCGTGGAGTGCTTGGCGAGTGTAGATGCGCCCATCGGTTCTTATGCCAGATTGCGCGAAAAATCTGCAGGCAAGGATACCACCATCGGGCACTGGGAGCTTGCCGGACTGGTTTCGGATGATCCGCTGCCCACCTATCCCGAGGGCTTTCCGCCCGAGGTGCTGGAGCCCTTCTGCCGGGCGGTTGGCAGGGGAGTGCTGTGCAACAAGCCCTATTCGGGTACTGACGTCATTCGTGACTATGGCAGAGAGCACTTAGAGACCGGCAAGCTGATCGTATATACCTCGGCAGATAGCGTATTCCAGATTGCGGCGCACCAGAGCATTGTGCCGCTGGAGCAGCTGTACGAATACTGCGAGATCGCAAGAGGATTGCTGGTTGGCAAGCACGGTGTGGGTCGCGTGATCGCGCGCCCGTTTGAAGGGGAATACCCGAACTACGTGCGCTCCGCAGGCAGACATGATTATTCGCTCGTGCCACCCAAGGCGACGCTGCTGGACTGCATGAAGGATGCGGGCTATGACGTGCTGGCGGTTGGCAAGATCAAGGATATTTTTGCCGGCAGCGGTGTTACCGAGGCATTCTATACCCCCAACAACAAGGCGGGCATGGAAATGACCGCAAAGCTGCAGGGAAGAGATTTCCAAGGGCTTTGCTTTGTTAACTTGGTGGATTTTGATATGGTGTTCGGTCACCGTCGCGATGCGGTGGGTTATGCGCGCGCGCTGAGCGAATTCGACGCATTCCTGGGCGAATTTTTGCCCCGCATGAAAGAGGACGATCTGCTGCTGATCACGGCTGATCACGGCTGCGATCCGGGATACACCAAGACCACCGACCACACCAGAGAATACGTGCCGCTGCTTTTGTACCGCAAGGGCATGCAGAGCAAGAATTTCGGCACTGTTTACGGCTTTGATGCCGTGGCTGCTACCATTGCTGCCGAGTTTGGCGTAAAAGACGTTGGCGGTCAGGTATTAGGAGGGAATTGATATGACTCCCGAAAAACTCATAGAACTGGCAATTGCTGCAAGAGAATCGGCTTACGCGCCCTATTCGGGCTATCGCGTAGGTGCTGCGCTGCTTGGCAAATCGGGCAAGGTATACCTTGGCTGCAACATTGAAAATGCCTCCTATACGCCCACCGTGTGTGCTGAGCGTGTGGCGGTTTTCAAGGCGGTTAGTGAGGGTGAGCGCGAATTTGAGGCGATCGCGGTCTGCGGTGGCAATCAACAGGAGATTGCGGGCAGCTTCCCGCCCTGCGGCGTGTGCCGTCAGGTGCTGCGCGAATTCTGTGCTCCGGATGATTTCAAGGTCTATCTGATCGGTGCAGGCGGTGCGTATAAAACTGTCACACTTTCGGAGCTGTTGCCTTACAGCTTCGGACCGGATTTTATGAAATAAGCGGTGCCAAAAAGAACGGATAGAATTTGCTCAATGTATCAAATAAGGGAGTTGCCTTGCATAGGTAGCTCCCTTTATTGTTTGTGTAAAAAAACGTTTTGCGGGGCGCTGCCGGTTGCCTTTTGGATGCTGATTTCGCAGAAATTCAGCATCTGTGGCGTCACTTGCACCGGAAAGCATCACAACATTCACACGCCACTGTCGGTTGCCTTTTGGATGCTGATTTCGCAGAAATTCAGCATCGGGTGGCGTCGCTTACACCGGAAAGTATCACAACATTCACACGCCACCATGCCTTTCTAAAAAAGGCGACGCGAAACTTTCATCCGGACAAAGCGCGCCGGAGCTGTGAAAGTCGAGAAAATATTGATGGTTTTCATTGACTTTGGTGCGCATGTGTAGTATAATTATCTTGGATGTTTATATACACCTATCAAACGGTGCGGAGGATATAAAAGTGCTTGAAAAGTTGAACCTGAATCTCAGTCGCGATATCGGTATCGATCTGGGTACGTGCAGTGTGCTGGTCCACGTGGACGGCAAGGGCATCGTGCTCAACGAGCCCAGCGTTGTCGCCATGGATACCACCACCGACAAGGTGGTGAAGGTGGGTAAGGAGGCGCTTGCCATGATTGGCAGAACGCCCGACCATATCACCACCATGCGACCCCTGAAAAATGGCGTGATCAGTCAGTATGACGTCACGCTGCATATGCTGCAGTACTTTATTCGCCGTGCCTGCGGTAAAACCGTGTTCCGCCCCCGTGTTATGATCGGTGTCCCCACCGGCATTACCGAGGTGGAGGAGAGAGCGGTGCTGGATGCGGCAGCCGAGGCGGGTGCACGCAAAACCTTTTTGATCGAGGAGCCCAAGGCGGCACTCATGGGTGCGGGTGTGGATATCAATTCACCCATCGGCAACATGATCGTGGACGTGGGCGGCGGCACTACCGATATTGCCGTGGTTGCTATGGGCGGCATCGTGGTTTCCGAGTCGGTCAAGATCGCGGGCGACAAGTTTGATCAGGCGATCATGCAGTACGTGCGTCGCCAGTATAATCTGCTGATCGGTGAGCGCACCGCAGAGGCGATCAAAATTCAGATCGGTGCTGTGTACGATCACGGTGAAGCCAAAACCATTCAGGTCAAGGGACGTGACCTTGGCACGGGCATGCCGCGCGTTATCACGCTTTCCTCCAAGGAAATGATGGAGGCAATGATCGAGCCTGTGACTGCCATTCTGGATTCGGTATGTGCCATTATCGAGCGCACACCGCCGGATCTTTTGGGTGATATTCTCAAAAACGGCATTTATATGGCAGGCGGCGGCAGCTTGCTTTACGGTCTGGATAAGCTGATCACGCGCGTGACCGGCATCAAGACCACGGTTGCCAAGAATCCCATTTCCTGCGTGGCAATGGGCACGGGCAAGTATCTCTCAAGCATCAGCCAGTTCCGTGACGTTGCGGGCGGCTTGACGCGTGACGCGGACACTAAGCCCGCAGCAAAAAAATAAGAACAGGATCAGATTATGGAATACATCATCAACGGCTACGAGCCGAAAAAATTATTTGAGTTTTTTGAAGACATCTGTGCCATTCCGCACGGATCGGGCAACGAGGCTGCCATTGCGGATTATTTGGTCATTTTTGCTCGCGCACGCGGACTGGAGTGCTACCGCGATGCGGTCAATAACGTGTTTATCAAGGCGCCTGCTACCAAGGGGCTGGAGGACCGTCCTGCCATTCTTTTGCAGGGTCATACCGATATGGTTTGCGAGAAGAACAACGATACCGAGCACGATTTTTCCCGTGACGGGCTCAAGCTGTTTGTTGAGAACGGCTGGCTTGGTGCCAAGGGCACCACGCTTGGCGGTGACGACGGCATTGCCGTTGCCATGATGCTTGCCATTCTGGACGGGCAGACGCCCCACCCTGCCGTGGAGTGCCTGTTTACCGTTGAGGAAGAGGTAGGACTTTTGGGCGCTGAGAGCTTTGACTATTCGCGCGTCAGCGCATCCCGTATGATCAACATGGACAGCGAGGAGGAGTCCTGCGTCACAGCAGGCTGTGCGGGAGGATTGCGCACCGATCTGTGCATTCCCGTGACGTATGAGGATGCAAAGGGCATGGCTGTGGAGATCCGCTTGGGCGGTCTTGCAGGCGGTCATTCGGGTGCGGACGTGCACCGCGGCAGAGCCAATGCCAACAAGCTGATGGGCAGACTTTTGCTCGCGCTCTCCAAGGAATTTGATTTCCGGCTTTGCCTGATTGAGGGTGGCAGCAAGGATAATGCCATTCCGCGTGAGTGCACGGCACTGGTATGCGGTAAGGGCTTGATGCTGATGCCTGCCAAGGTAGCAAAGCTGACCAACGAGTTTATCAAAGAGATGTGTGCCGAGGATGCAGGCTTCTTTATGCAGTGCAACACGGTAGCTGCACCCGAGCGCTGCATGGATGCAGACAGCACCGCGCGTGTCATTTGCGCAATGGGCACGGTGGCAAACGGTGTGCTTGCCATGAGCAACAATATCGAGGGATTGGTGGAATATTCCCGTAATCTGGGCATTATCCGCACCGAGCAGGGAAGCGTGCACCTCACGCTCTCCTCCCGCTCCGCAATTGAAAGCCAGCTGGATGCTTCGATCGATGATCTGGATGCACTTGCTGTGCTGTGCCGCGGCAGTGCAAGACACCACTCCCGTTATCCCGGCTGGAGCTATGCCAAGGAGTCTCCCATCCGCGATCAATACCTGGCAGCCTACAAGGCGCTGTTTGGCAAGACCCCCGAGGTCAACGTCATTCACGCAGGGCTTGAGTGCGGTATCATCCGCTCCAGACTCCCCGAGATGGATATGATCTCGGTAGGACCTAACATGAAGGACATTCATTCTCCCGCAGAGAGACTTGATCTTGCCTCCTGCGCACGCTTCTGGCAGGTCATTGCCAAGATTTTGGCGGAGTAATCCCACCTTGCAAATACCCGTAAAACTTGTCCGCAGGCATGAATGCCTGCGGACATTTGTGTTTTTGCACAAAAAAGATTTATGTGGAGCGAATGCTCTTGACAGAAATGGAAATGTAGTGTAAAATGAAGGGTACAGGATGGGTGAAGTATGCCCACGAGTACAGTCGGAGGTATATCAATATGAAAAAATTGTTATGCATGTTGCTTGCAACTTTAATGCTGTCTTCCTTGCTGGTTGCTTGTGCGAACGTAAGTAATCCCGAGCAGCAAACCAAGGATCCCGCGCAGCAGGAAGAGCAGACCGGTGATCTCAACTATATCGACGAGGTCCCCGAGATGGATTTTGGCGGCGAAGAGGTCGTCATTCTTTCCAGAGATAAGTACGGTGTAATTGATGAATTCTATGCGGAATCCAACACTGACACGCAAAGTGACGTTGTTGGCAGCGCCGTATACAACAGAAACATGAGCATTGAAAACAGATTGAACGTCACGCTCAATCTGCCCCTGGATCTTGAGCCGGTTGCCAAGCACAGCACCTCGGTCAAGAGTGGCTCCAACGACTATGATATCGTAACCGACTCCACCTACATTGCCATTCAGGCAGTTCTGAAGGGCGAATTCCTCAACCTGCGCGACAACCAGTATATTGACCTTGATAAGTATTACTGGACGCAGGGCTATAACGACATCGTATCCTTCGGCCCGAACAACAAGCAGTATCTGGCATCCGGTGCACTGGCACTGTCCATGTTCCGCTACATGTTCGTAACCGTTTATAACAGAGAAGTATTTGAGGATATCGGTGAGACCGACCTTTACGAGGTTGTCAATAACGGTGAATGGACGCTGGATTATCAGAACCAGATCATCGCAGACAAGTATCTGGACGTTGGTGAAACCCCCAATAAGGTGGATGAAAAGGACAGATTCGGTCTGATCACGGGTAACACCGTCAGTGTTGACCCCTATTGCGTAGCAGCAAACGTACAGCTTGTCAGCAAGGATACGAACGGTGAGTGGTACTACAACACCGATATGATGGACAGAACCGTTGAGCTTTGCGAAAAGGTGCAGGCGCTTTATAACAATCCCGCAACCTACGTGTACATTGGTGCTACGTATGACGATACCGGTAAGACCGATATCGTAAAGGCATTTGCAAACGGCGTGAGCATGATGGCAACCGTGCAGGTATTTGCACTGGAAACCAACGTTGGCGACCTGGCAGAATTCGATTACGGTATTGCGCCCATGCCCAAGTTTGATGAGCATCAGGAGAACTACGCAACCTACGTACAGGACCAGGTAACCGCAGTTGGTATCTCCAGCGCAATTTCGGATGAGCAAACCATGGATATGCTGGGCGCAGTACTGGAGTGCATGGCATCCGAAAGCTATGCAACCGTGGTAGATGCGTACTATTCCAAGGCGCTTTCCTATCAGTATTTGCAGAACCCCGAGTCCAAGGAGATGCTGGATCTGATCTACAATTCTCTGACCTTCGATTTCTCCGGTGCTTGCTCCAATATCATCATGAACAACGGCGGTCAGTCTCTGCGTGATGCTCTGCGCCCCTTGTTCTCCGGCAAGTCCACCAAGATGGGCTCTACGCTGTCCAAGTGGGAAAGAAGCACCAATAAGGCGCTTGAAAAGGTCAACAATTATCTCAACGAGCTGGATTATTAATATTACCAAATCTGAAAGGGGAGTGGCTGGTCCACTCCCCCTTGTGCTTTTAAGGGAGAAGATATGATGAACGCAAACGTTTTGACGCAGGCGCAAAAGGTGAAATTGCTGCAAGGGCGGGATATGTGGTATACCAATGCCTTTGAAAAGCAGGGGATTTTCTCAATCTGCCTGTCTGACGGTCCCGCAGGGCTTTGCCAAAAAGCTGCAGCCGCCAAGGGGGTCACCATTGCAAGTGCAGTGCATGCCACCGCGTTTTGCGTACCTGTTGCCATGTCTTGCAGCTGGGATCGCGCGCTGATCGAGCGCGTGGGAGAGGCGATTGGCAAGGAGTGCCGCCACTATGGCACGCAGGTGCTGCTGGCGCCGGGCATGAATCTCAAGAGAAATCCGCTGTGCGGCAGAAATTTTGAATATTATTCCGAGGATCCCGTGCAAAGCGGTCAGATCGCCACCTCGTTTGTGCGCGGCGTGCAGAGTACGGGAGTGGGCGTCAGCCTGAAACACTTTGCGCTCAACGGACGTGAGCACAACCGCTTTTACGGAAATAGCGTAGCAGACGAGCGCGCCATGCGCGAGGTGTGGCTGCGCGGCTTTGAAATGGCGGTCAAAGAGGCAAAGCCCTATACCGTCATGGCGGCATACAACAAGGTCAACGGCACGCATGCTGCGCAAAGCGGCGCGCTGCTGGAGGATATTTTGCGTCGTGATTGGGGCTTTGACGGGGTTGTTATGAGTGACTGGGGCGGCATTGCAAATCGCCCTGCGGCATTGCTTGCCGGGTGTGATCTGGAAATGCCGGGGCAGGTTGCCGCAAGGCAGCGGCAGCTGAGACGGCTGGCGCGCAAAGACGAGAGCATTGCGCGTGCCGTGGATACAAGCGCACAGCGCGTGCTGACGTTGGTGGAGCGGTGCACGCAGAATTTGCCCGACGTGGGCAAGGTTGATTTTGCAGCCCATGCCGCGCTTGCCGAGCAGGTGGCATGCAGGAGCGCTGTGCTGCTGCAAAATCATGGTGTGCTGCCGCTTGGCGCGCAGAGCAACGTGTTTGCAGCAGGACCGTTCTTTGTGCAAATGCGCTATCAGGGCGCAGGCAGCTCCCAGGTGAATCCCACAGAGGTGGATAGCCCCGCGCAGGCGCTGGAAAAAAGGGGTATTGCATGCGCGAAATCCCCCGAGGCGGCGGACGTAATTTTGTATTTCGGTGGCTTGACCGATCTTGAAGAATGCGAGGGCGAGGATCGCGCGCATATGCGATTGCCCGAGGATCAGCTTGCCGAGCTGCGTGTGCTGCTATCGCATGGCAAGCCGGTGGTGCTGGTGTTGTACAGCGGCTGTGTGGTGGAGATACCGGAAGGCTTGGCTGCCGTGCTGCTGATGCATCTGCCCGGTATGCGAGGCGGCGAAGCAAGTGCTGCGCTTTTGTTCGGGGAGCAAAATCCTTCGGGTAGGCTGAGCGAGACGTGGTTGACGGACAGCGAGCAAAGCTATTGTGCTGCGCAGTTCAAATCCGACAGCATGCACGACGTGTATGCCGAGAGCGTATACGTTGGCTACAGATATTACGATGCGTATCCCGAGCGCGTGCGATATCCGTTTGGGCACGGACTGAGCTATACCGAGTTTGCCTACAGTGATCTTGAGGTACAGGTGGCGGACGGCAAGGTGATTGCCCACGTCAGCGTGACAAATACGGGCAAGCGCGACGGTGCTGAGGTGGTGCAGCTGTACGTGCAGAACGCACCCTGCGAGGTGTTCCGCCCGAAAAAGGAGCTCAAAGCCTTTGCCAAGGTGTTTCTTGCAGCAGGGCAAACGCAGCGCGTCAGTCTTGAATTTGCCTGCAAGGATCTTTCCTATTGGCACATCGGCAAGCATGATTGGGTGCTGCCGGATGGCGAATATGAGATTCTGATCGCCAAGGACGCACAGCATACAGAGCTTGCGCAAGCCGTGCACGTGGACGGTGCGCATGCAAGTTGCCCCTATAGCCAAGAGGTCGTGCAGGCATACGCAACGCCTGCGAGTGATAAGGCGGCATTTGCAGCGCTTTACGGGGAGCTGCCTGCCGAACCCGATCGCTTGCCGCTGAGTGTGGAATCACCGTTTCGCGATTACCGCAAGACGTTGCTTGGCAGAGTGCTTTGGAAGGTCATTGCCTGCGTGCTGGACGGCAACGTCAAAAAGGCGCGAGGGAAGGCGCACACCAAGGATGGGCTGCTCAAGCTCAAAAACGCTTATTTCATTCGTTGTATGATGCCCGGCGCATCCATGCGCACCGTGGCAAGCTCCTCCAGTGGCAGATTGCCCATGGGAGCGGCGCGTGCGGTCGCATTCGTTTGCCGTGGTAAGAAAAGAGGATAAAAAAGGACGCTTCCGTGGGGCTGCGTAAATAACGGAAAAATTATCAAAAACCAATACTTTCAAATAGTAATTGCCCCAGGTGCGGGCGATCACAGATCGCCCCTACGGCTATTTTTTGTTTGGGTTTTACGTATGAAAGCCACAGCACATACACTTGTAGGGGCGATCTGTGATCGCCCGTTCCTGCGGCAACTATTCATAAAAAAGCAATTAAGGACTGCATCAAAACGATACAGTCCTTGATTTTTGCGAAATTCTCCGCTAATTTGTCAGCCTCATGGAAGCGCCCTTTTTTTATTCATTTCTTCCGCTCTGCTCGGTCAGCTTGCGGATGTGGTTTTTGATTGAAGCCTTGTCGTAATTCTTGGCAAGTCGCCACTGCCAGTTGTCTCCCAACGTGCCGGGGGTGTTGATGCGCGCTGCGTCATCCAAGCCAAGATAATCCTGCATGGGAATGATACAGTAATTGGCACGGCTGTCCAGTGCAAAGCGGATCAGGCGGTCAAGATCCTTGGCACCCTTATAGGAAGGCACACTGCGCTCAAAACGCACGCGCTGCTCGTAGTTGCGATCGTTCAGCCAGCCAAGCGTGGTGCGGTTATCGTGCGTGCCGGTGTAAACCACGCAGTTCTCGGTGTAGTTCTTGGGCAGGTAGTCACTCTCATCGCTGTCAAAGGCGAATTGCAGCACCTTCATGCCGGGATAGCCCACCTTGCGCAGCATGGCGTAAACCTTGTTGTCAAGAGCACCCAGATCCTCAGCGATCAGGGGCATTTTTCCGCCAAATCTCTGCTCCAGCTCGGTAAACATGGCAGCGCCGGGACCGTTTTTCCATTTGCCGTTGATGGCGGTTTCCTCGCCTGCGGGAATCGACCAGTAGTTGCAGAATCCGCGGAAATGGTCGATGCGTACAATATCAAACAGCTTGAATGCTACGCGCAATCTCTCATACCACCAGCCAAAGGAGTCCTGCTTAATCGCCTTCCAGTCGTAAAGGGGATTGCCCCAAAGCTGGCCCGTGGCAGAGAAATAATCGGGCGGCACACCGGCAACCGTTTTGCTTACGCCCTTGGCGTTCAGGCAGAACATGGTGGGGTTTGCCCACACGTCCGCGCTGTCGTCCGCTACGTAGATGGGCATGTCACCCACAAGCAAGATGCCCTTGGACGCGGCATACTCGTGCATGCGCTCCCATTGGGTAAAGAACTTGTATTGCAAAAATTTCCAAAAGTCGCACTCCGCCTTGTCAATCTCCTTGTCTGCAGGCATGGTGTCCTTGCGGCGGTCGGCAAGTGCCCAGGTGTTGCGCCCCTTGAAATCATAAGTGCCCTTGATTGCCATAAAGGCGGCGTAGTCATCCAGCCAGAATGCGTTTTCGCGGCAGAAATCCTCATAATCGGGGCAGGCTGCCGCATCAAAGCGTGCAAATGCGCGACGCAAAAGAGGATAGCGCACGTAGTAAACGTGTGCGTAATCTACGTATTCGGTGGTGGGCGGCTGATCCTTGACCTCCTTTTTGGTCAGAAGTCCTTCCTCGATCAGGGTATCGAGGTCAATAAAGTATGGATTGCCCGCAAAGGCGGAGGGGGATTGATAGGGGGAATCCCCATAACTGGTCTGATGAATAGGCAGCAGCTGCCAGATCGACTGCTTGCTCTCTGCCAGAAAATCAATAAATCTGAAAGACTGGCGCCCCATGGTACCAATGCCGTAGGGGGAGGGAAGAGATGAAAGAGGGAGAAGAATACCTGCGCGTTTCATGCAAGCCTCCTTTGAACGTGTTATGCAAATATATTATATCATACGCAGCGCGCTTTTGTAAAGGCGACCTTGACTTTTTTCTCAAATAGTGTTACACTTAAAGTGATAACGTATGATCGGAGGCGCGGCATGGGACAGAGTAAGGTGCAAAGGCACACGGTTCAATGGTATAGCGAAGGTCAGCTTGTATGGGTTTGCAAGGTGGCTGACGGAGCATGTGTTCAACCCTATTATCCTACCTCGTCCGAGCGTTCCTTTTGCTGCTGGGAAAAGCAAGGGGAAGAGGGCAAGGCATTTGATTTTCGCACGCCCGTATGCTCCGATCTTTCGCTTTTTGCCGTGTACAGCGAGCAGCAGACAAGCATGGAAGGCTGCTTTGCCGTAGGTGCGGGCGCGGGCTCGCTTTTGGTCAGCCACTGGCAGGAGCATGAGTCGCTGCGCATGCAGCAAACCGATGCGGATACGTATCGTATTGCGCTTGTGCTGTATCGCGGAGATACCTTGCAATTCAAGCAAGCGGGTACGTGGCGCGGACAGATGGGCATTGCAGGACTTGTGCCGGACGGTGAGCGCGAAAGCTTTTGCTTTTTCGGTACAGCGGAGCATGGGGATATTATCGTGCAGCAAAGCGGTGAATACGTGTTTGAATGGCACCGGGGAGAGCAGCCCTGCGTCAAGGTCAAGCGCATTGGGGATGCCCCCGAGGGCTTGTGCTATCCCGATTGGTATATCGTAGGCGACATGAATGCGTGGCATGCAGAGCAGGCTTATTGGCTGACGGCAGACGGTGACGTTTACACAGCGATTTTGGAAATTGACCCCAAGGTCTTTGGCGCAACGCAAGCGCAGTGCCATTTTATGCTGCATAACCCGATCACGGGGCAGTATCGCGGAGCGCCCGACGGTGGGCATTTGAGTGTGCCGTGCGGCACTTACCGCATCACGGCAAGATTGCCGCTGGGCAATCTGAGCATAGAGCCGATCGATCCCGAACAGGAGGAATGACATGTTATCTGAGATTTACAGTGCCGGGCTTTACGGCATAGATGGCTTTATCGTCACAGTAGAGGCGGACGGTCAGCCCAGAATGCCGGATTTCGAGCTGGTTGGCTTGCCGGATATGGCGGTCAAGGAGGCTAAGGAGCGCGTGCGCACCGCATGCGAGAATAGCGGATACCGATTCCCGGGCATGGCATATATGGTCAATCTGGCGCCTGCAGACCGCAAAAAGGAGGGCTCGCAGTTTGACGTTGCCATTCTGACCGGTATTTTGCGCTGCGCAGGCGTGATCAACCGTGAGACCGATATGAAAACCAAGTGCGTAGTGGGCGAGCTTTCGCTCTCGGGCGCGTGGAGAGCGGTGCGCGGTGTGCTGAGCATGTGCGTAGCCGCAAGAGATGCCGGCTTTACCGAGTTTTACGTGCCGCTGCAAAATGCCAAGGAGGCAGCAGCCGTGCATGGTATTACGGTATACGGCGTGCACAATATGCGCGAGTTTATCGACCACCTCAACGGCACCAAGCTCTTGCAGCCCACGCTGCCCGATGATGCTGCGCTGCAACAGGCAGGCACTGACTACGGCATTGATTTCTCGGACGTCAAAGGGCAGGCGCTTGCAAAGCGCGCCATGGAAATTGCAGCTGCGGGCGGACACAATATTTTGCTGATCGGACCTCCCGGCACGGGCAAATCCATGCTGGCAAAGCGTCTGGCAACCATTCTGCCGCCCTTGACCTTTGAGGAGGCAATTGAAACCACTAAGGTGCATTCGGTCACGGGCACGTTGCCCGAGGGCACGTCGCTTTTGTCGATCCGCCCCTTCCGCGCACCGCATCACACGATGTCTGCCGTGGCGCTTGTGGGCGGCGGTGCCAATCCTCGTCCGGGTGAGGTTTCCTTGGCAAATCACGGTGTGCTGTTTTTAGATGAATTTCCCGAGTTCCCCAAGCAGGTGACCGATGCTTTGCGCCAGCCGCTGGAGGACCGCCGTGTCACCATTTCGCGCGCCAGCGGACGCGTGACATTCCCGTGCTCGTTTATGCTGGTGGGCGCTATGAACCCCTGCCGCTGTGGCTATTTCGGACACCCGACCAGACAGTGCACCTGCAAAGCGGGCGACGTGCAGCGCTATATTTCGCGCATCAGCGGACCCATGCTTGACAGAATGGATATTCAGATCGAGCTCCCCTCGCTTTCCTATGACGAAATTTCCACCGGCAATGAAAAGGCGGAAACCTCGGCAACCGTGCGTGAGCGCGTCATCGCGGCAAGAGAATTTGCCAAGGCGCGCATGGGAGATGACAAGATCACCTGCAACGCACAGCTGGATGCCGCAGGCATTCGCAAATACTGCCGGACCGATGAGAGTGCAGGGCAGCTTTTGCGCATGGCATACGATTCCATGGGGCTTTCTGCAAGAGGCTATGACCGCGTCATGCGTGTTGCACGCACCATCGCGGACCTGGATGGCAGCGAGATGATTCGCGACGTACACGTAGCCGAAGCCATTCAGCTGCGCAGTCTGGATAAAAAATACTGGGGAGCATAATTCGAATTTCGGAGGAAAACCTTGACTACCTTACTGATCAAAACGTTTATTAAAAATCCCGAGGACGTCAAAGACGCGCGCGTACGCTCGGCATACGGCACCATGGTCAGCGTGGTGTGCATTGTGCTCAATCTGCTGGTTGCGGCAGGTAAGATCGCGATGGGCGCGCTGTTCGGTGCGATCTCGATCATGGCGGACGGTATGAACAACCTGTCCGATGCCGGCTCCTCGCTGGTCTCCTTGATCAGCTTTCGCATGGCGGCAAAGCCTGCGGATCGCGAGCACCCCTTCGGGCATGCAAGAATTGAATACGTGGCGTCCTTGCTTGTGTCGGTCATCATCATTTTGGTGGGTTGGACGCTGTTCACCGATTCGATCGGCACGCTGGTCGAGCTTTTGCAGAGCACCGAGCCTGCCTCTGTCAGTGACGCGGGCTGGTTGACCTACGCAGTGCTTGGCGTTTCGATCGCCGTCAAGCTTTGGATGTTCTTCTTTAACAGAAAAATCGCCAAAAAGATCGATTCTTCGGTCATGCGCGCCACGGCTACCGACTGCATTTCGGACGCGGGCGCAACGCTTGGCGTGCTTGCCGCGCAGATCGCAGCCTTCTATCTGGGTCTGCCTTGGCTGGATAGTGCCGTGGGCATTGCCATTTCAGTGCTGATCATTATAGCGGGCATTCGCGTGCTGGGCGAGACAAAGAATTCTATTTTGGGCGAGGCACCCGACGGGGAGGTCGTGGACGGCATCAAGGCGCTGGTGGGCGAGTACCCCGAGGCACTGGGCATTCACGATCTGATGGTGCACAGCTATGGACCCGGTCACCATATCGCGTCCTTGCACGTGGAGGTGGACGGTGAGGCGGACGTGTACCACACGCATGACGTCATTGACAATATTGAAAAGAGACTGCATGCCGAGCTTGGCATTATCGCCACCATTCACATGGACCCCATTGTGACCAACGACGAGCGAGTCAACGCGCTGCGCGAGCGAACCGGTGCGCTGATCAAGGAGATCGATGCAGGTCTTTCCATGCACGATTTCCGCGTGGTGGCAGGTCCCTCGCATACTAACCTGATTTTTGATATCGAAGCCCCCTTTGAGTGCAAGCTCAGTGAAGCCGAGATCAAGCAGGCAGTGGCTGACCGATTGAGCGGTTGGGAGGGCACTTTCTTTGCTGTGATCACTGTGGATCGACAGTGAGTTTGCATGATAGTAAAATATTCTTGCAGATTTAGACACGATTCGATCACAAAACAGCCGAAATATGAAAGTTCACAAATAAAATATTGCAAAACCTATTGCAAAAAGCAGGGAAGTATGGTATACTATCCCTGCTTTATTCTTTTATTTCACGAAAGGGGTGTATCCCATGCCCTATAAGAATCCCGATCAGGAAACCAAAATTCAAAATGAAATGAACGATCTGCTCGAAACGTCCAGATCCGCATATAAGATCCCCAAGGAAGCTTTTGATAACCACCGCGTCAAGCGCGGCTTGCGTGAGGTGGATGGCACCGGTGTGACCGCAGGCGTTACCAAAATCGGCAACGCGCACGGCTACGTGGTCAACGAGGGCGAAAAGGAGGCTGCAGAGGGCGTGCTGCGCTATCGCGGCTACGACGTCAACGATCTGATTACGCACTTTACTGCAGATGGCAGATTCGGCTTTGAGGAATGCACCTTCCTGCTCTTCTTCGGTCACCTGCCCACCGATGCGGAGCTTGCCGAGTTTAATGACGTCATTTCGGCATACCGCCGCCTGCCGCCCCGCTTTACAGAGGATATTCTGCTCAAGGCGCCCAGCCCCTCGATCATGAATAAAATGGCAACGGCTGTGCTGACGCTGTATTCCTATGACCCCAATCCCGATGATACCTCGCTGGATAACATGATGCGCCAGAGCATGGAGATCACGGCAAGATTGCCCGTGATCGCTGCGCAGTCGTATGCGGTCTACCGCAGCGCGTTCCATGACGAGAGCCTGAACATCCATAATCCCGTGGACGGGCTTTCCACCGCGGAGAATTTCTTGCGCGTGCTGCGCCCCGATTCCTCGTACACCGAAAAAGAAGCAAGACTTCTGGACGTGGCGCTGGTTGTGCATGCAGAGCACGGTGGCGGTAACTGCTCCACCTTTGCAACGCGCGTGCTCTCCTCCTCGGGCACCGACACCTATTCTGCCATTGCGAGCGGCATTGGTGCGCTCAAGGGCCCCAGACACGGCGGTGCGAATATCAAGGTGCAGGGCATGTTTGATTGCATCAAGCAAACCGTGGCAGACCCGTGGGATGACGGTCAGCTGACCGATTTTCTGGTCAAGGCGCTCAACAAAGAGGTGTATGACCATTCGGGCTTGATCTACGGTATGGGACACGCGGTATATACGCTGTCCGACCCCCGTGCCGTCATTCTTAAGAGATATGCCAAGGAGCTGGCATACGAAAAGGGATACGGCAAGGATTTTGAGCTGCTGGAAAAGGTGGAACGCCTGACGCCGCAGATCTTTTGCGAATTCAAGGGCGTGGAGCGTCCGATGTGCGCAAACCTGGATATGTATTCGGGTCTTGTCTATCGCATGCTGGATATTCCCGTGGAAATGTACACCCCTCTGTTTGCCATTGCCCGCGCGTCCGGCTGGTGCGCACACAGAATGGAAGAGTACATCACTGCCAATAAGATCATCCGTCCCGCCTACCGTTGTATCTCCAAGAGCAAGGAATACGTTCCCATGGAGAACAGATAAAGGAAAAGCCCGAGCTTTGTCTCGGGCTTTTGTTGCATATTACGCAGCGCATGGTTGACAGTTGCACGTGCGCATGCTACAATAAGGGGAAAGAGAGGAGGGGATTGCATGCTTTCGTTTTTGCTGACAATGGCGGATGAGCAGTATCGCGAGAGGATTGAAAGGCTGTATAAGCGCTATCATAAGCCAATGCTGAAAATTGCCAAGCAGCGTTTTGTAAACGCTTTGCGCAGCAATCCCACACTGGATGCCGAGGATGCTGTGCAGGCAGCGTTTATGGGGCTTGTGCGCTATGCGCATGCCGTGCCCTTTGATCGCCCAAGGGCAGAGCTGGAGGCATATGTCTTTACTGTGCTGCATCATGAAATTTCCAAGATCCTCGATCAGCCTGAGCAGACATTTGAAATAGATTCGCGTGAGCTGCTCGACCAAGAAAGCCTGCAGGATTTTGGAGAAAGGCTGTATATACGCGACAAGTATGCACAGATCGTGGCATTTATCAGGGACATGGATCCCAAATACAGCACAGTTTTGCTGCTGCGTTACGGCAACGAGCTGACCGTGGAACAAATTGCCAAGCTGACGGGACTTCCGCAGCCCACGGTATATTCGCGCCTGCGGCGCGGAAAGCAACAGCTGCTTGAAAAATTTGGAAAGGGGGAGAGCTTGTGAGTGAAAGTGCAATTTTGTTAAAGGATGCCTTGATAGCAGGAGTTAGCCAACGGTATGCTCTGGAGCTTTCCCAAAGTCAGCAAAATGCTGCATGCTCACCGGAGCATATGCAAAAGATGAGCGATCTGCTTGGATATGACGTGCAGGCTGCAGCCAAAGCTCGGAAAAGAAAGCTTGTTATCGCAGCACTGATATTGGCAGCCGCCTTGGTGGTTGGCTCATTGACCGCTTATGCAAACCGCGATGCAATCCGTGAGTTCTTTGTCCGGTTTGTCGAGGATAACTTTGTTATTGAATTCCCGGGGAATCAGCCATCTCCAACCATTACCCAAACATATGATTATTCATATATCCCGGAAGGATATGAGTTGAAGTTCAAAGAAATAAGATTGACGGGAATATATTATCAATATACAAATGAGAATCAAAAAATACTTTCACTAAATCAATTATTAATCAATGCAGAAATTGGATTTGATGGTGAGAGCGGTAGTTCGACAATGCTTGATCATAATGAAATACAGATCCTTTGCGTAGATTATGAAAATATAAGATACTATATCTGGAATAATGGAAACTATGTATTTCAAATATGTGACGGCGCCAAGTTGCCTTTTGAAGAAATCCAGAAGATTATTGACGGCATGTTAATTATTGAATAATGATGCTAAAAAAGCGGGTGGACTAGTCCACCCGCTTTTTGTTCATATAATATTTACATATTTTTTCCTGGGTTTTGAATAAAATATTAAAATATGACGCTTTGTATATTGTGAGGGGGAAAATATGGAAAGTAGTAGAATTTTTATTAGGAAATGGAGAGTATATCATGAAACCCTTGCGAAAAAACATTTTTATCCTGTTTCTGCTGTTCACAATATTGAATTTGGTTTCACTACAAGTATCGGCAAACACTACTGACTTGCAGATTTCACCACGCTATTTAAATATGAGTAATTATACCGCGGTATTCTCTATTACTGATCCCGAAACTGCAGTAGTGGATGTTTGGTATTATGGGAAAGAAGAGGTGTTTTCCCGGGCAGAAATTACGGTTAAGATTCAAAAGAAAATCCTAGTATTTTGGACAGATGTTGATATTGGATATGCTAATAACGTATGGACGGATAGTAATACTCAAGTTTATGGATCGTTTTTCAATACATTTTCAATAAATGGTGCAGGGAAATATCGTGCCTTAATTACTTTGAAAGTGTTTGATGCCTTAGGTTCTTGTGATACAATCGAAATGACCAGAGAATACGAGTACAAATAAATTGCTTTGAATGCTGTTTTATGATTGCCCCCGTCATGAACTGCAGGATGAACAAACAAATAAAAAACAAAGAAAGGAAAAAGCTATGAAACACACCAAAATTAGATTCGCGACAGTCTTATTAGCGATGTGGCTGCTGTTTACCGCTATTCCGATTACGGTTTTTGCGGAGCTTTTGCAGCTGCATACAGAACCGATATCGAATGATACGGTTTACGTGTTGGCAGAGGATAACACAAAGCGCACTGCTTTTGAAAAGCACTATTACTGTTCCAATGGAACTTTTGTGGCAGTGACCTATCCTGAAGCCGTTCACTATCAGAATGAGCAGGGCGATTGGATAGATGTGGATTTGCGAATGACAGATGACCGCGTAGCGCAGGCTTACCGGAGTCAAAGTGGTAGATTTAAAACATCGTTTTCTAAGCCGGGTGTGCGATCTGATACAAGCATTATGTCTGATGGAGGCACGACCTCGAATGCACCGGCTGTTAGCATAGAGTCCGGAGACTATGCGCTGTCCTGGTCGCTTGTAGGAGAGCAGCCTGCTAAAACCTCGGTCAGTACTTATGCAAGCAATGGTGGTTCCGCTTACCTTTCTGCTTCCGAGCAAGCCACGGTGCAGGTGGTGGGCGAGCTGAAGACAGCCACTCCTGCTGCCGCTGTGCAAAAGCTTCCGATTACAGATCCCGGTGCTTTTGAATTATCGTCGGTGGCGAATCAGGTTGTCTACGAGAATATTTTTGGCAGGGATCAAAACGTGTCGGTTCGTTATTCTGTGTCTCTGAACAAGATCGAAGAAGATATCATGATTACAGCACCTACAGACATGACGTCTTTTTCCATGCAAGTTGCATGTGGTTCCTTGACCCCAACACTCAATGACGATAACAGTGTGGATTTCCTTGACAATGATGGCGATATGGTGTATCATGTAAGTATACCCTATCTGGTGGATTCAGCATGCGCTGTTTCATATGCAGTTGACGTTACTCTGACCGTGCAGGGAGAGTCCTGCATCATTACCTATACGCCTGACGCTGCATGGATGCAAGACCCCGCGCGCGTATATCCCATCATGCTTGATCCGGCGGTTACGACCCGAGATTATGCATCTGCAATATCTGATACGTATGTGGAAAGCACTTCGCAGGTATGTCATTTGAATGAGCAATACCTTCGTATCAGTCAGGACGACCGCGCCAAAAGAGTGGCTCTTTTAAAGCTTAACCACTTGCCAAGTATTGCTGAGAACTTGCCAATTATTTCGGCAACACTTAATACTTGCTCGTTAATGGCGTTGAATCACTCTGTTGTCATCGACGTCAAATTAGAGGAATTAGCTTCGGATTTGAATTTGTTGATGGTAAAATACAACGATTTGAATGGAATTGGTAAAACGGAAATTGATCGTGTTTCTTTGTCCTCCACATCGGCAGTCACCACATTCGATATTACGTCTTGTATCAACAATTTATATTCCGGACAAAGCAGTGGTTGCTTTGCTATCAGTTTGGTTGGGAATGGTTATTTGTTAAGTATTCCTCCGATTTATAGTACTGAGCAAGCAGTTGTTTCGTTGCGCCCATACGTATCGGTTACTTATGGTTACGTGCTGCCTGAAAATCTTTCTGCAAACGACAGCATTCAATTGAAAAATCTTAGCAGTGGGGGATTTCTCTTTCCCAATAGCGGACTGTGCGGAGCCGGCAACTACATTATGCACGCTCCCGATTCAGCCGCATTAAATCTGCGTACGTTTAATTTGAGGGTTAGTACTGTGTCGGGAGCATATAAGTTGGAGCTTTCGCCCAATTCAGATACCAGCAACGTGTTTGTATCAGCAGACTTGTCATCAAAATTGGTTTTGCTGAAAAATGCAAGCGATGCTTCTGCAAACATAATGCAGGATTGGTTGATCGTTCCTTACGATGCTACTACTTTTAAAATCGTATTGGCATCGGATATGCGTTATGTGATGACAGCAGTGGGTTCGGCAACCACGTATGCTGCAACGCCATCTACAAGCACAGGAGGTTGTGTTAGCATTACGCAATGCAACGGTGCACCGACCAATGCACAATTGTGGAAGATTTTTAAGGGTGGTCAAGCGGTCACAAATAGCATGGCGCTGCCCAGTTTGCTTATAGATTCTGGTATATATTATGTCAATAATCGGAAGACAGGGGCGTTTATCAGTCGGAATTTGACGAGTAGTAGCGTTACCATGACATCGGGATTACTTGAGGATATTAAGGATCAGATTGAGTGGAAGATTACTAGGTTACCGGACGGCTATTATACGATTCAAAGCACGCAACATCCTAATAAATTCTTGACTGCTCAATCAGAATCTGCAATCATGGCTACTTGTACCGGGGAGATTGAGGATGCGCAGAAGTGGCACATCTCCGGATCAGACAGTCAATGCTTCTTTAAAAGTGCGCTTAACGACAAGTATCTTTATCCTTCGAGTGATGCAGCAACGTCGAGTCAGTATGACCTACAAATCGGTTATCTCAATCTCGCAAGTGAGTGGCGAATGGCGACTCCGGAGAATTATGTTGAATTGGATGAATTTTTGTTTAGTGATACCATCATTGTAGCTGGAGCAAATAAAAATGCCCAGATCTCCAGTGTTTATCCAACAAATTCATATTGGGCAAATGACAATTCTGATTTTGAATTTTATGTAGACAGTTCAAATAATGAATCCTCTGTTTCATTATCAGGCTTTATTTCAAGCCAATATGAAGGTGAAACTGTAATTAAAGTGAAGCATAAAGTAACGGGAGTTGAATCGTTTTTTGATATTTATACAGTTGTAACATTTGCTTCTGAATTTACAACAACAGAAGTAGTTGATGTGTTTGATGTTTCTCACACGGATGATGGCTTTTATTTGTTAGAAGTTCCTCTTTCGTCAGTGCTAACTGACTATGGTATAACGATGCTTTATGATGGTGAATATGAAGATAGTCAAACGGATGTCAATGCCTTTTATGATGACTGGTATTTATATGCTGTAGTAGACAATGATCAGAATTATAATTATGGTTTGCTAAAAATGCGAGAACAAGAATATGACGATGTGGATAATATGGCAGATAACGATACCCCGGGTGTAACTATTCCGTTTATAGAGTTTAATTATACTATTCTTTTGAATTGCCTGAATGATGCCACTGTTGCCAATCAACAAGCGTTGTCTTCTGAAATCCAGAGGGTGACTCTTACTGAGGGAAGCAATATTCATAGCATACCCATAACTGAATATTTTGCAAGAACAGAATCATTTGCACCATATTTGATTGCACAGACATATGTTGAAAAAATAGCTGCAGGTGCTATTAATGGTAAACTATCCAACCTAACAGCATTCGCTGCTTGTATGGAGGAAAATGGCCAGTATGAGCAGCGTATTAGAGAGGCTATAAATGCCAATAACGAGAGAGCTGGGAAAATCATATGTGATTTGGATTCTTTCGAATTATCTATCGAGGATCCAGCAGAGCTTACCATTTATGAAAAGTATGCTATTTTATTAACACATACGGCCAATCCATCTTTTAATTCATTTGCAGCCGAAGTAGAATATCATGCAGAAAAAACTTTGGCAAATTTCATGTATGCTCATGCTGTTAGAGCCGATATGACTATTGAGAAGAATGATTATTACTATTATTATGTGAGTGATACTTATTATGATTATGATGGGGCAATGGTTGTTGCACAGAGAGAGGAGCATGGAGATCAATGACGGGATTAAAATGTTTTTTCGATGGTTTTGTTGCTGTTATCATAGCGGTTGTATTGTCGAGCACTCAACATATTTTAAGTGTAGGCTGTGCTATGAGTCTTCATGAAATAATCCGTCAAGTGATTGACCATATGCCCTGGTTGAAGATGGTTGTAAATGCTTTGCCCAATTATGATATCGGGTCTGCAATTGTATTGGAATGGACAGTGATCATTGCATATTTGGGCTTGGGGCTCTCATTGCTTGCATTAATCATAATGATTTATAAGAGCATTGATTTAATATGCCAGAAATACAGAGGGGTAGCAGGAATTATTGCATTGTATCTTTTAGTGGTGATTGTGTCATTGCTTAGCCTTTGGTTTGGATGGTACATGAGGGCCAACTACTCGGTATGGGGGGGAGAGTTCTTATTGATGACATTAATTCCCCCAGTGTTATTTATCAGTGCAATCTTGGCTACGAGAAAATTGTTATGCAGATCCGATTGTAAGTTTTATAAACTGTCCGTTGTACTATATTTTGTGCTCTTAGGCTCAGATGTTTTAATGTTAATGGGACAAGTATTAGTTTTATATTTGTTTTATATTGTTTATGAAGCTGCATATTCCATTGATGTGTTAACTAACCTAATGCTTTTTACATATTTATTTGATTTTGTACAGATTTTTGTAATTATCGCAATAGAAGGATTGTATTTGTATATTGCCAGAAGAAAACATTCTCTGGGTAGGTGAAGTCAGGGTAGATGGAGACGAGTATTTTATTGCGCTTTATAAAGGAGAAGGCACTTATGATTGCGATTTTATTCGTTGCAATGATGAATTATCTGCGCTGATAGACCGGGTGGTGGACAAATACGGTTTACTTACTGATTAAGAGAAGACAAGATTCAAACTGTGACCCAAGAAGCCACGTAACTTTGAACCGATCCCCGTTACGATCATTACAAGTGCACAGAGAACCGTCACCTGTGTTAAAGTGACGGCAGGGGAACACCCATGCCGTATCCTGCCCGCCGAGTAATCGGCGGGCAATTTTTGCGCTGTGGCAGGGAATCTCATGATTGTACACACATTCTCTTTTGATTTTCGCATAATTTTGGCAAATTCTCTATTGATTATCTTGCATATCTATGGTATAATGATATGATTGCGTAACTTTCGTCCCGGGACGCTCCCGTGGACTTGTATATATGGAGGAATGGTTTTGAGAAACACCATGAAGCTGCGCTCGGGTGCGGTCATCCGTGAGGTGACGCGCAAGGAAGCCGACGCAAAGAATTATCTGACCCGCAACGTGCTCACGCAAATGCATCTGATGCCGTCGGGTGATCCCTGTGCTTACGAGCAGAATGAGGATGGCAGCATTATCTACTATTTCGATCCCGCCCGCGTGGTCGAAGCACCCCCGGAGCTGTGGTATTATCCCACGGCAAAAACCGACCCCATGACGCTGGAGAGCGGCACCGTGATTGAGCGCATGAGCATCAAGCGCGCTGCAACCTACGGCTATTACACCAAGGAAAGATTGTTCCAGATGCACTATGAGGTGATTGAGGAGCCTGTTGCGTACACCATCCGCAACGACAAATCGATCATGTACTTCTATGACAAGAAAACGGCTGTGCGTTTGCCGCTGAGCTGCGTCAAGTGCGGCAAGGACGTCCGCTACAAAAGAAAGCTGTGCAAGGCTTGCTATGAAGAGGAAATGGAGGTGCGCCGCGCTGAGGGTGACGCACACAGAAACGCCTCTTACGGCTACAGCCGAGAGAGAGTGCTGTTCTTTGATCTGGAGCTGACCGGTGTGTATGATCACGACGAGATCATCTCGATCTCGATCACAAACGCGCTGGGCGAGGTGATCATGGATACGCTTGTCAAGCCCGTGCGCAACAAGAAGTGGAAGAGAACCGAAAAGATTCACGGCATTACCCCCGAGATGGTGCAGGATTCGCCCACGCTCGAGGAGCTGATCCCGCGCATCAAGGAGATCTTTGCCGAGTGCGATAATCTGATCGCCTACGGCGTTTCCACCGACTACAGCCATATCAAGTACATTTACGAAACCGCAGCTGAGCGCGAGGCTCTGCACGACAAGACCCGCTGCTGTGCAAACGAGTTCGTGCGTTACATTCACGAGCACCGTCCCGACGTAGTTCACGCATCTCTGGTAGATGCCATGGAGACCATGGGCATTGCCTGGGATGGTATTCCGCATACCTCTATTGCAGACACCATTGCATGCCAGAAGGTCTGGGATGCGTTGTTCCCCCACTATTACCAAGGCGAATAAGTGTAAGGAAGGTATTATATCATGTTTGATAAACTGTTTGGACTCGATCAGCCCAAAAAAGCCGAGCAGGGTGAGGCACTGCTTGTCACGGTATATGACAACGTGCAGCTCTCTATGGTGCGCAGCCTTTTGGAGGCTGAGCAGATCCCGTATCTGGTCAGAGAGCGCGGCAGCGGCAGCGCTGTTAAGATCGTAACCGGTATTTCCTCGTTCGGCTCGGACGTTTACGTGCCCGAAAAGCTGCTGGAGCAGGCAACCGATGCCATTGCCACCGTGCTTGGCGAAGAGGTTGAGTTTGTGGAAGACGGAGAAGGGGAGACTGTATGAAGGAAGTATTTCTCTTAAAATACGGTGAGATCGTGCTCAAGGGCGCAAACAAGCGCTATTTTGAGGACATGCTGTGCCGTGAGCTGCGCCGTCGCGCTGTCAATTACGGAAATTTTGAAATTTCCCGTGCACAGAGCACCATTTATATTGAGCCCAAGGATGAATTTTGCGATATGGACGGCATGTTTGAGTCCGCACGCAAGACCTTTGGCATTGTGGCAATCGCCAGAGCAGCCGTTTGCGAAAAGAACATGGAAAGCATTATGCAGACCGCGCGTGAGTATATTCCGCAGTTCCTGATCGGCAAGCGCACCTTCAAGGTGGAGGGCAAGAGATCGGACAAGAACTTCTGCAAAAACTCCATGGAGATCGCGCAGGAGATCGGCGGTGTGCTGCTTTCCTGCTGCCAGCCCATCCGCGTGGACGTGCACCATCCCGAAATCGTGGTCAAGGTTGAGGTGCGCGAGCATTTTGCATACGTGCATGCAGGGCAGTTCAAGGGTGCGGGCGGCATGCCCGTTGGCTCCAACGGCACAGGTCTTCTGCTGCTTTCGGGCGGTATTGATTCTCCCGTTGCAGGCTATATGATGGCAAAGAGAGGCGTCAAGCTGGAGGCGATCCACTTTGAATCCTTCCCGTATACCAGTGAGCGTGCCAGAGAAAAGGTGCTGGAGCTTGCAGGCATTGTGTCCTCTTATGCAGGGGATATCAACGTGCACGTGGTCTCTCTGACGCATATTCAGGAGGAACTGGTGAAATCCTGTGAGGAGGATTACTTCACGCTGCTTTTGCGCAGATACATGATGGCAATTGCCGACCGTGCTGCGCGCAAGTTCAAGTGCGGTGCACTGATCACGGGTGAGAGTCTGGGACAGGTGGCGTCGCAGACCATGGAGGCACTCAACGTGACCAACTGCATGACCGATCTGCCCGTATTCCGTCCTTGCATTGGTATGGACAAGGAGGAGATCGTACAGATCTCGCATAAGATCGGCACGTTTGAAACCTCGATTCAGCCCTTTGAGGATTGCTGCACGGTGTTCACGCCCAAGCATCCCAGAACGCGCCCCGAGCTTTACAAGGTTGAGCGTGAGGAGCAAAAGCTGCCCTTCGACGAGCTGGTTGAGGAAGCGCTGGCAGGCATGTACCGCGTTCAGATCAAGGCAAGATATTAAAATAAAAAAACAGCGCCCGCTTTTATCAAGCGGGCGCTTTTGTGATACTTTTATTTGGTGGGTACAAGCTCGATCTGAGCATATCCCGTTACCAGCTGGATATTTTCGATATCCTGGCACTCGGCAATAATCTCGTCAAGCGAGGCGTCCATGCCAACCCAGGCAACGTCCATATAGGCATCGGTGCTCATGACCTTGCCAAATGCATCCAGGCGCAGGTAGTTTGCGCTGTAGGAGCCGTCCTCGGCAGGCGGGAATGCTTCAGGCAGGCAGGTTGCCAGGTCAAAGACCATCACGTGCCATTCGCCGTCCTCGATCACGCCGGGGGTAAAGGCATAGTCCTTATTACCGCTGGGGCCGCTGCCCTTGGTGCCGGAGAAGAACTCGATGTTACCAAACTGTGCGGTCTCGGCGGTAACGGTGCGGTAGCGAATTGCCACGTACTGACCGGTCACGCCCTTGCCGCCACCCGAGAACAGTGTGAAGTATGCCTCGGGAGAGGTGTTGTCACCGTACAGACGCAGGTAAGAGCCGTCTTCAGCCAGTGTGATTTCGCCAAAGCCACTGCTTGTAACGGTGGCATCCATGAGCTGTGCGGGATTGTAATAAATGGTCAGGGGAGCTTCGGGAGCGGGGGGCAGATTTGCACCGGGAACGGGGTCCTCAGGCCAGCCCTTGAAGTCCTTATCAAGCTCAACCTTGAAGGTGCGAGCCTTGTCTGCCATGGCAACCACGAAGGAGTAGGAGAAGGTTCCGTCGCCATCATAGTAAACCATGTAGCCGTCATAGTAGTGCTCGTAGCCCTTAGTATCGGGAGATCCGAGCGAGTTGACCTTGTATTCTACCCATTTGCCGTCAATCTTTTCATAGATCTTGGGAACGCTGAGAGAATCATAGCCAAATACGCGCAGGGTGATGTTGTTCTCACCGCCGCTGATGGTGAATTCTGCCTTGTTGTCCTTGGACTTGATCATGGGCAGGAAAGGATTGCTGATATCCTCACCGGTGGTGACGTCAAGCTTGACGGGATCGATCAGGGAGTTCTGACGAACGTCCAGTACGTTCTTGTCGGGGGTAGCAGACGAGTAATCGCTCAGCTGCGAGCCCCAAGGCATGATGATCGCGTTGATGGTGAACTTGTCGCCCTTCTTGAAGGTGACCTGCTCAAGATCCAGCGACAGGCTGATCTTGTTGAGCTCGTTCTTAATCACAAAGGGTACGTCTGTTTCCTGTCCGCCGATGATAAACTTGGCGTCCTTGACCAAGAAGGCAACGTTGACGTAGTCGTGTGTGAAACCGCTGACCATCTTGAACATATCAAAGTAGGGATATTGATCGCCCAGCGTGTAGTAAACCGTGTTGGCGTCTGCCACAACGTCTGCATATGCAGGCTGGTTATCGGCATTCAGATAGCCAATTTCTCCGTAGTCGCCCAGCAAGCCGCGGACTGAGTAGAAGGAGAAGTCACGCTTGAGGTTTTCAAAGGAAACGTCCTCAAGTACCTCGTAGGTCATCTGGTAGTAGGTGCGGTTTTCGTCGGTCTGCGGCATTTCCATGTGGTTGTAGGTTACCTTGATCTTGCCGTCGTCCGTGATATAGCTCATATCGATGTCCGCATAGGTCGGACCGTAGGAGTTGATAATATTTTGGGTATTGTCGGTTGCATAGTGTTTGCCTTCTGCATCGGTGTACTGCAGGAAATAGTGATAACCGCCGCTGGTGTGCTGAGGCTGATTGCCATTGGCGGGATCTTCCATCTCACTCCAAAGGGGAGCAGACATTGCGCGGTGGTCAGGCAGAGTTTGCAGGTCCTTCTGATATACGTAGTAAGGTGCGATACAGTTGGACTCGGAAACACCGGTGGAGAGGTGGTAATAGGGAGCGAAGAACTGAATCGAGGAGATCTGCTTGAGCGGGAAGTTGCCCCAGTTCTGATACAGGTTGAGCACCGAATAGTGACCGGTTTCGCCTGTTTTGAGCGTCATGGGGAAGTAGGTCTCGCTGTAGCGGTCGTCACCGTTGTCGAACAAAGGCTCCTCGTGCTCGTGCGCAAAGTTCTTGCAAACCTCAAGCGGAACGGGCAGCAGCATGTCACCCTCGCCCAACAGCACGCCGTTTTCAAGGCAGGTGCCGTGCGCGTAGGTCATGACGTACAGGTTGCGGTCATGCTCGTCACCGGTAATGTCAAAGACCAGATTGTAGTGCTTGTTCCAAACCTGATAGTAAGGGGTATTGAAGCTGGATTCGGGTTCCATGGTGAACTTGTAAGCACCGCGGATGGCGTCATAGCCCGCGTATGCTGCCAAGGGAGATTTTTCGGTGTCTACCTTGATGTTTTCGGGGGAAAGGGGATTTCTTTCCTCAAAGGCTGCCTTGCGGAATGCCTCGAAGTCATGGGAGAGGTCGGTATAGATGCGCTGACCCATGTAGAAATCGTTTTCGGTGCTGCCCTGGGGAGCAAGAATGGTGCCGTTTTTGGGAGTGGTGTATTGTACGATTCTGTACTTACCATCCTCCAGAGTCACCTTCACGCTGCCGCTGGAGGCATCCTTGAGCAGAATGTAGCCGAAGATACCCGCACCCTTGATGTCAAAAGCGACGTATTCAGCAGTTGCCCAATCCACACCGTCAAGCGAGGTATGCTCGCCCTGTGCGTCCTTGACGATCAGCTTCTCTACGGTATCTGCTGCGATATCGGTGATCTGACCGATCTCGGCAATGCCGTTTGTATCCAGCATAGCGCAGATGCGAACTACGTGGTTCATTTTGTCGGAATATACGTGCAGGGTTCTGTCGAGGTACAGGGGAGGCGCGTTGTCGGTGACGACCTTGTTGACCTTGAGATCCTTGATCTCAACCGTGTCGCCGCCCGCACCGACAAAGTCAAGACGAAGACCGTTAACGGTACTGTTATCGGAGTAGTCTTTGATGGTCAGGTCGTTGAGTGCGAAATTATAGGTGTGCCACTCACCGTCGGTGTTCACGGGGAGCCTTACCCAACGGGCGTCCGTATATTCATCCGAGCCAAGCTTCACGTAAAGCTGAATCTCGGAAACGTTGGTGGTACGCATGGTCAACTGAAGATTGTTTACCTCAGCTGTGCGGAACTTGATGCCACCGTAAATGTAAGGGTCAACCGAGCTTGTAATGGTGGTGGTCAATACACCGTCAGTGATAACCGGCGCGGTGGTATCACGGAACTGGCTGAAGCCTTCAAGTCTGAGCGCCTTTTCGTTGGTGAACTCGGTCTTGTTGGTAAAGCCCTGGTCTGCCAGATGAACGTCATAGTAGTAATAGCCAAAACGATAGATGTTCGCCGTGCCGGGGGCAGAACTTTTGGACGCGTAGTAGGTATTTCCGTCATCCATCTTGACGTAAACGTCCATGGTATCGGAAATATAGGGCTTGCCGCCGGGCGTGGTCAATGCGGTGACCTGCTGGGGCTTTTCGGGATCGAAGTTGTAGGTCAACTTCATCTTCTGGTTTTCAATGGCATACGCGCTACGGGAAACGTTGGTGTAGTAAGCATTTACACCGTTGGAGAGCCAGTATGCGTTTTCAATCAGAGCGGCATAATTGCCGGTGAGCAAGGATTCACGTACAGGATCCTTTTCCGCTTCGGGCGGTGTGGTGGATCCTTCGGTTCCTTGCGTTGTTCCTTGTGTCGTATCCTCGGGGTCGTCCTGCGGCTGATCCTTGCATGCTGCCAGCATTCCGAGCAGCATGGAGCAAAGCAGCAGCAAAGACAGAATGGATAAAATTCTTTTTTTCATATCTGCACCTCGCATATGTTTGGGTTGATTTATTTTACCATAGATTATATATCCGAGTCAACTGGCACACTATACCAAAACTTGTCGCTGTTTTGGTGTAAAGTGCAAAAAGAGGCAGCGACCGCCATGCGGTCGCTGCCGGTTTTTATGTGATAACAAGTGGTTCCTGCTCTTGTTTTTGCGCATCTGCCTTTGCTTTTGCGCGTTTGTAAAGCATGCCGGGCAGATAAAATACCACGGGCAAAAGCAGGTACAGCACGTACAAAATCACGGTGGATTGCCAATCCTCCAGCCAGCCGAATAAGGTGGGCAAAAAGAAGGAATTGCACTTGAAGAACATGTAATCCGAGCCGATGGGGGAATAGTTGACAATATTTGCGGGAATGGATATCAGCATAGTGGGAATGGCGGGCAGCAAGAGCTCCCAGGGCTTGTTCATGTGTGTGTAGCGGTGGTAGCCCGAGGTCTGCATGAGAATGCAGCAGAACAGCATGACACCATGGAAGAGCATGGTGTGTGCTCCTGCAAAGGAAAGGCAGGAATAATTGGAGAGCACGTTGGCAGGGTAAAAGAAATTGATGGCTGCGCCCAAAAGCCCCAGCGTGCAAAGGTAGCCGCAGCCCGCTTTTTTCATATATTCGTTGCCCCAGAGTGCAAACGGCATGGCATACATGAAAATGCTGCAGGGATACAAGGGCAGAATGCCGCCCCATTCAAAGCTGATCTGATTGCCGCCAAGCGTTTCCCAGATGATCTTAACGATTTCCCAGACAGTCATGGTTGCCCAAAGCACAGCCATCAGGTTGCGAAGGGTCTTATGACTGCAGTGGCGCAGCTTGATTGCAAGCAACACGATCAGCCCGAGCAGCAAAGCCGAAAGGCACAGGTGCAAGGGGGAGAACAGCATGCCCACCAGATCCTCTTTGACTAAAAAGTCCTTATGGGTAAAAAAGCTTTTGAGTGTATAGATCAATTGATTCATGTGCTACCTCGGTCCAAATTATCTCGTGCTAATTATAATTGTTCGTCCGCCCACGGTCAAGAGAGGGCGGCAAATCTTAACACAAATTAAGATTTGCCGCCCAAAGGCTTATTTCTTGAAAATCTCGGGGGTGGTCAGAATGCCGGTGCGACGCAGACGGTATTCATACGTCCATTCGCTGCCCGAGGTCACCCATGCAGAAGGGCCCTGCCAGCTGAATTTTTCATCCGCGTTGTGCACGTCGCCAAAGCAATTGCGGCGCGAGACGTACGAGGTGACGCTGATGGTGTGCTGTCCTGCCTTGAGCGTGCCAAGGTCTGCAAGGTAGGGCGGATATGCCACCACAGCGCGCTTTTGTCCGTCCACCTGGACTGTGTTGACAGCAGCGGCATAGTGAGGCACTCTGATCACGGCATCCCAATCCTGCGCACAGGATACGGGGATGTGATAGGACACCGCACCGCCATAGAAGGGAAGCCCCTGATAGGTCAGATCCGAGAATCCGAGCGCTTCGGGCAGGTCAGTTACGCACAGCCATCTGCCTGCGACCTTAACGCCAAACTGACCCAGCAGATACATTGCCTCGCAATTGGAACGCTCGGCAATGGGCAGGGTGACGCGCAGCACGTTCTCACCCTTGACAAGGGGAGGCAGCGCCACCTTGCCAATCGAGCGGTCCACGTAGTAGCCGTCCGGCTTGGCGTCCACGTGCTGCCCGTTCCAGATGATGGTGGCAAGCTCCGCGTCCTCAAGAGCCAGCACGGGATTTGCGTAGTCGATCTCGCTGTAAACGGTATACTCCAGCGTTACGGTATGCTCAGCGGGCTTGGCTTCAATGACCCAGGGCTGTGCCTTGCCTGCAGGGAAGCCCAGTTTGCGGCGGATGGTTGCGTCGATGCGCAAAATCTCCTCGGGACCCGACAGGGGCTGGTCATCCAGCGCGTACTTGGCAATATCCAAGAGCAGGACGTTGGGCTCGTCAAGCGTATAGGGCACCGTCATGGGCACGTTTGCGATCGGATCGGCATTGGCGTTGCCGTCTGCCCACGTACCGTAGCCTGCCTTCATGCGTACAATGCCAATGGGCGTAGGCGCAGCAACAGCCTTGGGCTCCAGGGAGGAATCCTCGTCGGTATCCTCAAAATACAACAGCGCGGAATCATAATCGTGCAGCGTCATGATCACGTGCGTCTTGCCGCCCGTGAGGTTGCTGTAGCGCACAGGCTTGATCTCGCCCGTGACCGTATCCCACAGCTGCGGCTTGTACTTTCCCTTGACGTAGACGTGAATGCCCATTTCGCGTGCAACGTCCTTGTTATAGGGCTCGGTGCAGTGCGAGATAAACAGCCATACGCCATGCGTATCGCGTCTGATCTGGTGAATGAGGTTGTCGGTATAAGCACCGCTGAAATTGCGGATCTCCACCGTGCGGTCCGGGTAAAGCTCCTCCAAAAGCGCGCCGCGGGAGAAGGCGATTTGGGTCGATTGCTCAAAGAGCTGCTTGCCGCGCAGGGAGGGCTTGGCGTCCTCGTATTTGGGTGCATCTCCCATGAATACCAGCTTACCGCCTGCTGCGCGGAATGCCTCCAGGCGCGCAAGCGTGGTCGAGCGCAGCGTTTCGCACTCGGGCACGATGATCACGTCATAAGCCATTTCTCCCACCTGCAGGGGTGCGGATGCGGTGGGGCAGAGAACGGGAAGGGTGGATTCGCAGATATAGTCAAAATCAATGTTGCCGCGCAACAGCCAGCTTGTCACGTTCTGGAAATTGCCGTCCAGCTTGTCGCGTACCAGCTGCGTTTGCTCGTTGGGTCCCCAGTGCAGCCAGTAGCTTTCCACGGGATGCACCACGCCCACCTTGACAAGCGGCTTGCCGCGGGTCAGGGCGGTGTTGACGCGACCGAAGTGGTCCTCCACGTAGCTGTATTCACGGTACCAAGGGGATTGATAGGAAATGGAGGCAGGGTAATCGCGCTTTGCCGTGCCCTTCATGGAAACCCAGGAAAGGTGCTGCACGCGCACGGTCACGCCCAATGCTGCCTGCCAGTCGCCGTGCAGCTTGTGCCCGCGGAAATCAAAATCCCAACCGGTCACACCGTAAAGCTCACTCATCATGCCGGGGCGACCGTACTGGTGCACCGAGGATTGGCACTGCTTGGCAGTGGTGAATTCAAAGCGCGCGCACAGCATATCAATGCCGGGAATGCCGAATGCGCGATAGGAGCGCATGCAATCACCGATGGCTGCGGTCTGGGAGTGCAGGGTAGGCTCCTCCATCATGTGTCCGGTCAGGGCAATGCCGTTGGCATCGCACCAGTCACCGCAGGTATCGGCAAATGCCTTGGCAAAGCGCTCGGAAACGTGGTCGTGGTAGTGGTATCTGGTCAGCGAGATCTGACCGTCGGGCAGATCCCAGAGCAGCTCGGGCAGGTGATCGACCAGAGAATCGCCATAGGCTGCCTTGAAGGTTTGTTCCAGATCGTCGGTCCAGGGCAGGTGTACGTCATGCTTGCTGTCTGCAAAGGAAAGCGTGCCCTTGCGCATAAACTGCGGCTCGTCGGTAAAGATGGCGGGCACCACCGTGCCGAATCTGTCACCGATCTTTTGCTTGTAGCGCTCGTGCGTGATCTGAACGAATTTTTCAATAGCTGCTTTGTTGAGCGTATCTACGTAGGACTGGTTGTTGTACCAAGGGGATTTACCCGCAAGCTCGCGCCACACAGTCCACAGCGTGCCCTCGATCGCGTCGCCGTCCTGAACCTTGCGGTAGGATTTCAGGCACTTGTTCTCATCCAGCACCACGTCGAATTTTGCAATCAGAACCGAGGTTTCGACCGTCTTGTAGCCGGGATTGCTGGTAAAGGTAAGGAATCTTTGCCGATAGGCGTCCTCGCGTGTGACGTAGCCGCCGCCAAAGCCGGAGGGCCACTTGTCCTCGTCGTAAAGCCATGCAAGCATTTGGTTTTTCTCGGCATGATCGGTGCAAGCCTTGACCAGCTCCATAAAATCATCCGAGAGATAGGTAGTGGACATGCCGTCGCGGCAGTGCATATGAAAGCCGCCAAGACCCATTTGCTTGAAAATATCAATCTGGCGCAAAAGCTCGTCCTTTTCAAGCTCGCAGTTCCAAGCCCAGAAGGGAGTACCGCGGTATTCTGCAGTGGGGTTTGCAAAAAGCTGCTTATCCAGCTCGGGTGTGCTTCGATTCTTATCGTAAATCATATAATCTCCTTCCTGCCATGAAAGAATTGGGGGATTCGCTGTTTTTATTATAATGGATATGGCGGCGCATTGCAAGAGTGCATGCAAAATTTTGGCAAAAGAAAAAGAGATGAAGGGGATCTTCATCTCTTTTGTCGGCCATGGTCGCAGCAAGCCCTGACGTAGGCATGGCTGCGCCCTTTGCTTTATGATTCGTACTTGCTATAATCTTGGTAGTGGCTTTCGATGTGTCCGATCCAATCGCGAACCAATTCATGATACATTTTCGGCAGTGGCGTTTGATCACCGCAAATCGAATTGATCACAGCTTGATCGCCATATTGGTTTACCAAATACTGAACGAATGAAGAGCCGGCAAGGTAGGATCCGTCAGGATCTCTGAGACTATAGAACCATACGGCGATATTCTCAACATCTTGGTAATCGTTTGCCATATCAATGGGACGTTGGATCTTTTCGAGATACTCTTGTACGTATTTTGTTTCGGGAGTTTTCTCCGTATTGTTATAATCCCAATTCAATAAAGCCATTCCATAGTAATCGTATCTGTATGAATAATATCTTGCAAAGCCTTCAATTTTCCATGCTTGCGCAGAAGAGACGTGTTGCGTTAAAGCATGAATATATTCATGCATGAGTGAATCAACGTTTTTTACGTATATCGTATGCGTATTGACTTGATAAAAAGAAGTTTGCGACAGATTGGTGTTGGCGAATATGATGCTCAAGTCATTGTTATAGGAATCAAGTGCAAAAAGCTCTTGGTACTGCTTCATTTGCGCTAAATTGATTTGGAAGAACTCCTTGGTGTCCCCATAATTTTGGTGGAGGAATCCGTCATATACCAGCGGATTATATTGAGTGTGCATATCCTTCCAATTGTTCCTGATATAGAAGGTTCCGAAATCGGTGAAAAGCAGATAATCGAATGCATGACCGCCATACCCGAAGCGAAGATTGGACGGTGTATAATCAAAGCCATTGTCACGGTAAAATTTTTCCAATGCACTGCTGACAGATATTGCTCCTTCCGCTGTATCCGAATCGGATAATAATGCCTGTAAAGCGTCCTCTCCCTTCTCAGTGGTATAAGCTTGGGCGAAGCTGTGTGCGATCAATTTGACTGAGGAAAGATCGTCTTCCGACACAAATGCCGGGTCAAAGCACAGCAAGTTCAGATCACATGCATCAGCTAAGGTCGGCGGGGTGAACGTGTTGCCTGAGGTTGGGGTGTTGCAAAGCAGATTGGCGTAACCGTATGCCAGTCCGTAATGACTGTATGCACCGTAAGCGGCAAGCAGTACGTTGGCTGTATACTCAACTGATTCCCAGTCCTGATACGCCAAATATAATTTGTTCTCTTTCACGTAAACGTCCGGATATGTCTGCTCGGTGAAAACGTATATCTCGGGCAGGGAATCCGCTGTTCTTTGTTTTGATAGAATTTTGTCGGTCGCTTGGATGCAAGCAGCCCTGTCTGCGTGTTCCACAGCTGACTCAAAATAGTATCGGGCATATGCGGTTTCGGTGCAGTCCGTTTTGATACGAAATGCGTATTGCTCAGCCGGCTCGGAATAAGTGATTTCTTGTATGCGATATTCATATTCAGTTGGCTGCTCGGGCTGCTGTTCGGTAAGCTGCTCGGAGGACGGGGGATTGGTGCATCCGCATAGCAGCAGAATCGGAATCAGTATGAGTGATGCGAACTTTTTCATGGTATGATCTCCTGATAAGGGATGGTACGATTCTATTATAATACAAAGCCTTGGAAAAATCAAGAACGAGTGAAGACACTCAGGCGCTCAAATCGTTTCAAGGTCAAGCCAAATGAACCTCGGGTGATAGCAGTAGGGTGTGTTGTCACCGTTCCACACGTTGGTGTTATAGCTGATCAGTAAACGGCTTCCCACCGACAGGTGGGGATGTGCCTTGGCGTTATACGTAAATATCGTATCCTCTTTGCCGTTTGCATCCAACACAGCCTTTCCTGCCTCGGGCGCGCGGTAAAAACGAACGGCATCTCCAAAAGGTCCGTACGGTGTGTCGGCAATGGCATAGGCGATATCACCGGAAACACACTGATCCATGAATATGGCAATGTAATTTCCTGCCTTCGGGCCTGTGGGAATGGGTGTCACACTGTATTCGCGGGATATGCCCCGGATCACGGCAGCGGAATCTGCAAGGCTTTTGCTCCATTTGCTTCCGTCATAGTATTTCAGCTTGGAAAAATCGGGAAAATCCTCTGCCTTGATACGGGAAACGTAACCGCTGTAATCGCGACCGCCACCGTAGACGTAGATATATCCGTCAGGATTGGGCGCTCCCGCTTCTTTTGTATTGACGTGCACGGCGTAGCCGTAGTCTATTGCCAGCTCGCCTTGTTGGTTCAGCATACAGAGCTGTGGGATGGCTTCGATCAGGGAATAATGCTGAAAATCGGCGTTGCCCTGTACGATCGGGAACACTGCCATATCCACCCTGTCATTGGCAAGTCCGACAGGGGTATAACAGAACAGATACAGCTTATCCCCCAGAACAAGACCGTCCGTGAACCATTTCGGAGCGCCCACGAGATTTTTCTTCTCGTTGTTGTCAAGATCGCTTTTGTCCAGGGTACAGCTGCCGCCCTTGCCCCAGATAAATCTGCACCTCGCGGTGTCGGGCTTGTTTCCTTCAAGGATCGCGCAGGTATGGTTAGGCATAGCCTTTCGCACCGCGTGTCTTCCGTCCTTGCTTGCGGTACCGAACAGCGTATCGCTGAAAATAAAAAAGGTCTTGGTGCAGTCAGTGGCACCGGCAAAGGCATCGTTTCCATCCAGCGCAAAGGAGTATATCCCGTCAGCGCCGATCCACGCGGTTTCGGTCACGTCGTATCTCTGGAAAAGTCTGCTCCATTCATCCGCCGCCTCTACCTTTATGCCGGGCTCGATATGGGTATTGTTCTTGATAGTTTGGTCCATACAATTCATGGGCGAAGCCCGATCGGGCTGCGTTGTTTCTCCTTTGCGTAATTGTTTGATAGCCGATTGCAAAATGATTCCAATTTGGGCTTGTCGGGGAGCGGGGAACGGCTAAGCATATTATATCATAATAGATCTATTTTCTCAAGATTTCTTACGGAAATTTCGCGCAAGCCGCTCTCCGATCTCCGAGCGGCGAATGCGAACCCAGCGAGGCGAGCCTGCGGCTCGACTCGCCGGGTGAGATTCCTCGTATGGGGCAGCAGAAAAAGAACAGGCACCTCATTCGAGGTGCCTGTTCTCTTCCGGTAAAGCAGCGTCAAGCCAAATCGAAACACGGGAATCTCGCCTTTGGCGAGAATTCGCACGCTCTCCGCCTGGAGAATGTCTTGCTGCGCAAGCCGCTCTCCGATCTCCGAGCGGCGAATGCGAACCCAGCGAGGCGAGCCTGCGGCTCGACTCGCCGGGTGAGATTCTTTGTGCATATATTTATGCGATGTACGGGAATTTCGCGCAAAGCGCGAATATTCGCTCACTTGCCGCTGGAAAATGCCCCGCTGCGCGGGTCGCTTTCCGACGGCTGCGTGGCGAATGCGAACCCAATCGTGCGCTCTGCGCACGAAATGGGTTCGCGTCGGGTCACCAAAAAAGGAACAGGAGCACTTTTGTGCTCCTGTTCCTTTTTTGGTGAAGCGGACGATGCGATGCCCGAACTATTTGCCATATTTTCAATTTCTTCAGTTGTAGGTATATCGATTGGCTTATCATCAAAGGTGAGGAACACCTTGATATAACCGTCATAAACGAAGATAGCTTTTACGAGTCCGTCAATCAGCCGTTCTTTATTCTTCTCGAATCTCAGATCAAGATTACGGAACTTATGAAGCGTGAACAGAATGAAATCCTTTGTGATTTTCGGCTTCTTGTCCTCTTCAGCCTTGATACTCCAAGTGAGTTTTTCCTCTTCCGCTTCCAGTTCCTCAAGCCTTGATTTTGTGGTGCGAGTCACAACGCCTTTTTCGATGGCTTTCATAATGTTATCGATTGAGGAGCGAACCTCTTTGAGCTGTGCCTCAAGAGCGAGAATCATCTCGTCATCCTCGTTCAAGAGAGCCATCACATCGTCAGCCATATCGCTGAGAAGCTTATCGTTGTTCAGCCAAGCGGATATCTGCTCGATAACCTTGTCTTCAATCCAATTCTTGCGGATTGCCTTGCGGTCACATTCGTGCCGTTTGGCACTTGCACATTTATAATAACGATAAATCACACCGTTAGGCTTGTTCGCACTGTCACCTACAAACATAGAATTGCAAGTTCCGCAGAACAGCTTGGTCGTCAGGATGTATCTGTCGGGGGCTTTGGCTTTGCCCGTGGCGTGTTTGTTTTGCCCCATGCGAACGGCTACTCTGTTGAAGATGTCATCGGAAACGATAGCAGGAATTGCATGAGGAATAACGATGTCCTTATAACTGTACTCACCGATATATCTGCGATTGGAAAAGATGCGAGTAAGTGAATTCTTATTGAAACGGTTACCTTGGGATGTGCGGATACCCCTTGCATTCAGATCTTCAATAATGTCGGTGATGGATTCGCCACCTGCGTATCTGCGGAACATTTCAATTACAAGCGGAGCTTTTTCGGGATCAATCTGATAATGGTGTTCATCATCTATCACGAAACCAAGCGGAATTTGACCGCCGTTGAAGCGAGCTTTGAGCGCATTCTCAGTCATACCACGGGATACTTTTTCTGCCAGATCAGCAGAGTAGTATTCTGCCATGCCCTCAAGTACCGACTCAAGAATGATTCCTTCCGCGCCACCGGATATGGATTCCGTTGCGGAAATGACTTTGACATCGTTCTTACGCAGCATCGCCTTGTACTTTGCCGAATCGTAACGGTTACGAGAGAATCGGTCGAGCTTCCATACGATAACCACATCAAAGTTCTTCTTCGCACTGTCTTTGATCATCCGCTGAAATTCGGGACGGTTGTCTGTCTTGGCTGAGTAAGCCCTGTCAATATACGTTCCCACGATATCAATGCCGTTCTTATTGGCATATGCCGTATTTTCACGAATCTGCCCCTCGATAGACTCTTCACGCTGATTGTCCGAGGAATATCGCGCATAGATTACGCCGCGCATCGAGTCATCTCCCTTCTACATGATTGCTTAATTGGCGTGAATATATTTTGTGATAAAGTTGACACAAGCTCTAACAAAAATAGCAGTGAATTTTTCAAAATCAATGGTTGTGTTGAAAAAGTACACCAATTCATTTGAAGTGTTTAACAACTTAATCAGTGAGTCATGCTTTTCAAAATATATCTTGCTTTCTTCATCACAATATTGTAACTGGATGTTTTTGATTTCATTTTTTATATTATTCTTTTTACTTTGAATAGATGATAGCAATCCACAATCTTCTCGAGAGTTGAATAACTGTATTGACCAAAAGTCTCCTTCATGTAAAACGATATTTCTTGTTTCTCTTAATATTTCTGCAAACAAAATCATTGATGTTTCATTGTCATACAACTCCGACTGCTCTTCACGTATTTCTCCATTTGGTGAGCATGGAGTTATATCAAACATCTTAAAATGATCTATGATATCATCAAACGTATTCCTGTCTCAATTTTCCGTCATAATGGTATAGGACTGATCCTTCAGATTGTAAATGACTATTTTTATTCCGTGGGACATTTGATTTTCAAGCTTCGACCGCTGATGGTCACCGCGGAATACAATTTGTTCATCATCAGCCGAAATGATACCATAAATTTCCCAATCACCCTCAATGGTAATCTTTTCGACCTCCAATGTTTCAAGGTCAACTTTGAGCACACCGTCTGTACGCACTGCCACATATTCGGGGATCTCCATCTTTAGTTCCGGATCATATACGGTGTACATGCCGAGATACTTGTGCATAACCGAAATTGCATACAGATGAGTGTCAGTGAACAGCATTTGCTGGGTTCCGAGCGCACCGTCGACTACCACTTGCGGTTCCGCAGACACATCATCAAGTGGGATGCGGTAATAGGTGTAGCTTCTCGTCGGCCAGCGATAGGAACCCCATTTGCCGGTCTGATAATCGTAAGCAGGCAGTTCGAGATTTTCATTAAGTTCATATACCTCATCGTCGCAATAATACAGATAGCCGTTATGAATGTAAAAGCCGTAGTGATGCTTTGAAGTATAAAGCAGCTCCTGCCCGGTAAAATCGACAGTTCGGTAAATATTGCCGAAATCGTCGGAATAGTAGAAATACCCGTCCTCGATGGCGCAGAGCAGATAATTGATCTCTGCCGTTTCGGTAAGCTGTGTCAGATTTCGCCCGTTTTTGTCAAGGAAAAAGATTCTGTAATAATAATCATCGGTATTTGTTGCGATAAAATAGAACTTGTCGCCGACAATGCTGATCTGATTGATCGCAGAACAGTCAAGTCCATCTGCGAACATTTCCCGTTTTCCCTCGGCAAAATCAATTCGTGCGATTCCGTGAACCTGATCAAAATCGGTGATATTCTTTAAGTAACTGTATGACACATAAAGCACAATGCCGTTTTTTGAGGCGGCTTCGTCCACCACCAGATGATAGAAGAACCCGTTCGGCAGGTACGCGATGCAATCTTCGGTGTCATGCTTGCACAGCGGATCGTGGCAGAGGACGGCAGTTTCGCCCGTGTCAAATCGGGTGTATTTCAGATATTTTTGCTCGGTGAAATAGAGAATGTTATCGTAAATATAGGAACTGCCCCCCATGTATACCTCGTCGGAGGCTTGCCTGCAGGCAGAAAGAGAAGCAACTACTGTGATAGTCAATATGAAAAGCAGGATAATTCGTTTCAATTTTTTACTCCTTTCAAGTCCCCGAAGCATCCCCGAAGACATGCAGATAATAATCCTCCAGCGTCGGTGCAACATTTCTCGCACGTTCGGTCGGCATCGCATCAGCCAGCACGCGCAGGAGTACTTCTCCCGTCTGCTCATCCCGTGCAATATTCGTCACGCGGAATCTGTCCTGCATCGCCTGCACCTCATGTTCGGCGCACGGCACCAGCCACACGCCGCCGTCGATTTTCTTCACCAGCTCATGCGGCGGTGAGTTGTCGACGATCACGCCCTTTTTCAGCATAATGATGTCCTTTGCGATGAACTCAATGTCGGGGACAACGTGGGTTGCGATCAGAACGATCTTGTTGAACGCGATTTTTGATATATAATTACGGATGGCGATGCGCTGTTTTGGGTCAAGTCCCGCGGTAGGCTCGTCGAGGATGAGGATTTCGGGGTCGCCAAGCACCGCCTGTGCAAGAGTCAATCGTTGTTTCATACCGCCCGACAGTGCGCCGATTTTGCGCTTCGGTACGTCGTCCAGCTCCACGGCGGCGAGGATTTCGGGAATCTGCCGCTGGGATTCTGCCTTCGACAGCCCTTTCAATGCCGCCATGTACCACATGAACCGTTCGACCGTGAAATTTGGGTATAGTCCCGGATACTGCGGCATGAAACCAAGCTTCTCGCGGAAGCGCACGCCCATATCGAGGACATTTTCGCCATCATAGGTGATCTCGCCAGAATCCGCTTTGAGGTTATCGGTTAGAATGTTCATCAGAGTGGATTTACCCGAACCATTAGGACCGAGCAGTGCGTAGATTCCCGCATCAAGTGTGGCGGTGAAGCTATTTAAGGCGAGGTTTGTGCCGTAGGATTTGGATATGTTTTGTATGGTTAGTGTCATTGTGGTGCCTCCTTACTTTAAGTCAATCATCGTGATCTCTCCGCTCACCGTATCAATCCGCAGAATCGGGAGATGATCTCGGTTTCCACGACTAAAAATCTGTGTATCAAAGATGCCGTCGCCGTTTTTATCCTGCCAACCGGTGTAGGTTGCATAGATGCAGTCACCGGCAACTGTTAAACCATCCGGGCGAATGTTCGCGTATTCCCCGTCTATAGTGACAATTTTCGTAAGCTCCGAACCGTCGTGTCTGCAGCGCCAAATTTCTCCACCGGAAAGTTTTGCTTCCTTTTCGGCATATCCTTCGAGGTCTAATTTTCCAATTGTGATCGTATTTCCCGCTTGGTAGTAAATCCAGTTCGTTGTTAGTGTGATATTAACATCTTGAATTACTCGCATAAATACCTCCTTTTTGGTAGTCACATATTACCTCTAAAACACTCATATATCAAGTCATATTTCGGTATATTGAGGTAATTTTTATGGAGAATTTTTCGCACATTTTTTGTTCAATAGTGACGTATTCTTCCTCGGTAATAATACCCCTGTTTTTCATATCTTCAGCCATATGCATAGCCAATTTATACATGATAATGTTCTGATAATTTTCCATTCTTCCTCCTTGCTTCCGCATAGCATTCTCGTGAGCAATAAATCCTGTGGTCGTTGCCGTAA
>SVQP01000013.1 GCA_015065285.1 Oscillospiraceae bacterium
TAATTAACCAATAAAAGCTAATACAAGGCGCCGCTTATGGCGGCGCCTTGCTACTTAGAAAAGACTGCAAGCTCTGCATCTATTATAGAGAGCATTCTCCTGCTTGTGGCAAATTGCCGAAGAACGCGGAAGTGGACCGCGTGCGCATTTCGGTGCACCTTCGGTGATTTCCTATGAGCATGAACAACTCAAAGCCTCTCCCGCTGGGTAGAGGGGGACCGCAGTGAGCGAAAGCGAACAGCGGTGGAGTGGGTCCCCATCGGGACGCTCCTTCACCAATTAATCGGTCCCACATGATAGGAAAAGAGAACCCTTCGGCAAATGCAAAAGCATTTGCCACCTCCCTTAAAAGGGAGGCAACCCCACCACCGCAACCGCTACGCGACACAACGCGTCGCTCCGCTGCGGTCCCCCTCCCCTAAAGGGGAGGCAACCCCTCCACCGCAACCGCTACGCGACACAACGCGTCGCTCCGCTGCGGTCCCCCTCCCCTAAAGGGGAGGCTCCAATCGAACAACTCAACGCCTCTCCCGCTGCCCTAAAGGAGCGGCAAAAAAGCACCAAATGAATGGTGCATTCATTTGATGCTTTCTTGAACAACGTGGTCAATAAAGGCACAGACACGAGAAAAGTCTCGGTCAATGGATTTGTTTGAAAAACGAATCACTTTGAGTCCGTAGTTTTCTAATACCTCGGTTCGGTACTCGTCTCTTGCAATCCCCCCGTCAGTGGTATGCTGAACACCGTCTATCTCGATAACAAGTTTAGCTCGATGACAGTAAAAATCTGCTATATAATTGTCGATCATCTTTTGGCGATAGAATTTCACCGGGTAATCCCGTAAGAAATCATACCACAAATGGTTTTCTTGCCGCGTTTGGTTCTTTCGTAGATGCTTGGCAAGTTGTTTATTTTTCCGGTTGTAGGGAAGAGGCATGTGATTCCTCCTTGTATGATGGTGGTTTTATTCTATCATACTTGCCACCAAAATGCAAGTGCCCGACACAAAAGGGAGCCTTATATTGTAAACAAAATGTAAACAATCACGGTTTTTTCTGCATATTGCGGTCACAAACCGTTTTCAAATCCGATAATCATCTTGACATCACCCCGCTTTTTGTTTTATAATAAAGAGAAAGATGGGTGCCTGTCGCGCTTTGGCACTCTATCGCGCCGTAAGCAAAATTGTTTTTTAACGGAGATTAAAACATGCAAAACAAACAAACCAAAGGAAAGAAGAACATCGGCTCTACGATCCTGAACGTATTCATCTGGATCTTCGTCGTCTTCTCTATGATCGTCTCGCTGACCGTTCTTTCCTCCACTGCTTTTAATAATGATGGAACCGGCGTTCCTTCACTCGGCGGCTATTCGCTGATCACGGTACAGTCGGACTCCATGAAGCCCGAGTTTTCCAAGGGCGCTCTGATCGTGGTCAAAAAGGCTACCAACGAGCAGAGAACACAGTACAAGGAGGGTGACGTCATCACCTACTTTGACTACCAGTCCGACGGATCCTTCATCTTTGTCACGCACCGTGTGCAAAAGGTTGAGGAGCTCGCAGTTACTACTTACACCGTGCTGGGTGATAACAAGGATTTCGACTTGTCAGGCGGCTCGGGTGAGAGAGTGTTCTGCAACGACGTACTCGGTCACTATACAGGCATTGCAATCCCCGGCTTGGGTGCTGTCCTGGATTTCATCAAGACTCCGCTTGGCTTTGGCTTGATCATCATCCTTCCCCTGATAGCATTCTTCCTGTATGAACTTTATAATTTCATTCGTACTCTGATCGAGGTCAAGGGCAAGCCCGTTACCGTGACCATCAGCCAAGAGGACGAGGAAGCAATCAAAAAGCGCGCAATAGAGGAATACCTGCGACAGCTGCAGCAAGAGGAAAACAAGACCTCTGCAGAGCCGCCGGCTTCCAATGAGGATAAGCAGGAGTAATTTTTGCATATCATCCCGACCTCGTTGCATGCAACGAGGTCGGGCTTTTATTTCATAGTCGCAGGAAAAGCGTTCCTGCAAGTAACTAATTTCTTTGAAAGGCGGACTTATCATGGGTGCCTATTTACAATGGTGTTACGTATTTCTGACCTCTCTGCTGCTGGCAGTGTGGGAGTTTGTTAAGACAACGTTTGATTCTTTCCTTGCGTTTGTCAACGTGGGTGAGCACATCAGCGTGCTGCGTCAGTATGCCTCCAATTTCGCATGGTACGATTGGGTATTGGCTGTCCTGACGCTTGCTTTGCTGTACGTCATGATCGTTGCCGTTGTCGTGCTGATCATTCTGGCTGTGCGTAAGTACATCCGTTTCCGTAAAACCGCCGTTGGTAACGACGATATTATGGAGCAGATGGCAATTCTGCACAACGATATCAAGCGCATGACCAAGGAAAAGGAGCGCCTGATCGCCATCAGCGCAGCAGGGCAGGGTCTGTCCGCAGCTGAGCTGGGTGCTATCTTGGGCGATGGCTCTCTGCTTGAAGCAGGCGGCGCTACCGGTGGCAGCAAGAAGGACGTTGTGGCAGGCGGTGTTCGTTTCTTCCGTCTGAATGCGGTTGACGCTAAGTACGAGGACTACGTGGCTCCCGAGTACGATACCTCCATGAATCTGGAACAGCTGTGCGATGATTTCCGCTATTTCTGCTGCTCGCGCATGCGTCTGTACTATGATATCAAGATCATCCGTCTGATGTTCGCAGGTCTGTCCTCCACCAAGCTGATCCTTCTGCAAGGTATTTCCGGTACAGGTAAAACCTCGCTGCCTTACGCGATGGGTAAGTATTTCCAGAACGATGCAACCATCGCATCGGTTCAGCCCTCCTGGCGTGACCGTACCGAGCTGTTCGGCTACTTCAACGAATTTACCAAGAAATATAACGAGACCGAAATGCTCAAGAGAGTATACGAGTCCTCTTATAATGATGATATCAACGTCATCATCCTCGACGAGATGAACATCGCGCGCGTTGAGTACTACTTCGCAGAAATGCTGTCCATCCTCGAAATGCCCGACCCCAACGAGTGGAAGCTGGAAATCGTTTCCTCCTCTTGGCCGGATGACCCCAAGAGACTGCCCGAGGGCAAGCTGCAGATCCCGCAGAACATCTGGTACGTTGGTACCGCAAACAACGACGACTCGACCTTTGCCGTATCCGATAAGGTTTACGACCGTGCATTGGTTATCAATATCGACTCCAAGGGTGTCGCGTTTGAAGCACCCGACACGCCCGCTAAGAAGATCAGCTACTCGCACGTGGCATCCATGTATGAGCAGGCTGTCATCGATCATCCCGTAACCGAGGAAGAGCTGGAGAAGATCGCTAAGCTGGATATGTACGTGATCCAGAAATTCCGTGTTGCATTCGGTAACCGTATTATGAAGCAGCTGTGCATCTTTGTTCCCGTATACGTAGCCTGCGGCGGTACCGCTACCGAGGCAATCGACTACTTGCTGGCAACCAAGGTGTTCCGTAAGTTTGAAGCACTCAACCTCTCGCTCATCCGTGACGAGATCAAGGGTCTGATCAGCTATCTGGATCAGTTGTACGGCAAGGGTGCTATGGCTGAGTGTATCGCATACCTGGAAAGACTGAGAAAGATGTATTAATTCTTTTCACTTTTCACTTTTCACTTTTACTTTTTACTTTGATTTAAGGTGGGTGTATTATGGCACAATTATTCAAGGACATAGACGGCAATTACGTTTACGATCAATTGCCTGAGGATGTTGTGGATATCGAAGAATTGGATATTACCCGCCGTATGACAGAGCAGGACGGCGAGCTGACGTGGGAGGACCTCTCGGTTCCCATGCCCGAGGACAGCATTGTCAAGGGTGACCGTGATCTGACCGAGCCCGATCCCGCTGCTCTTGCGCGTCTTTGCAACGATACTGCGCTGTTTACCAACGATATCCGCGAAACCTACAGCTTCTTTGATCCTACGCTGCAAATGTTCAAGCAGGGCAATGCCACCGTGGAGATCAAGCGCCGCTATTCGCTGCGCGCGATCGATAAGGTGTGGGTTGAAAAGATCGAGAGCTGTCTGGATGCGCTGGATCGCGTCACCCGTAACCCCTCCCGTTTCATCGAGGAGGAGGAGCTGGTCATGCCCATCGAGCTGACCAAGCGTATCACGCCCCGTTCGCTGCGCCATCTGTCGCAGCATACCGACTATATCAGTGAGTACACCGAGGATACCGTAACTCCCTCCAAGCTGCTCAACGTGTTCCGTGAGGAGACCATTTATACTTACGAAAACCGTTTTGTCAACACGCTGCTCAACCGTCTGTATCTGTTCGTTTCGCGCCGCTATCGTGCTGCAAAGGAGCAGGGACGTGACGAAAAGCGCACCACCATGCAGGTCAACACCGAGTTTTCGGACGGTACGCTGCGCGGCAAGCTGACACTGGGCATTGAGCTGGCAGAGGACCCCGGACAGGATATCGTCATTGGCGAGACCATGTATTCCAACGAGATGTGGGGCAGAGTGGAAAGACTCAACCAGATCGTGTCGGACTATGCGTTTGGCGATTTTGTCAAGCAAATGGGCAATAACTTTGTGCGCCCGCCTATCGTGCACACAAATGCAATTAACAAGAATAAGTATCTCAAGGAGTGCTTAGCTCTTTGGGAATTCATCGAGAGCTATGAATACGTGGGCTTTGAAATGCTGGTTCAGGAAACCGCGGAAAAGTCTACGGAGGATTATCTGAACCGCGTATACGAAACCATGGGTCTGCAGTATTGCATGTTCCGTAGGGATCTGCAGCAGAAGCAGACGCAGGATATGATCCTTGCAAGCGAAATGACCGATGCGCCGCTGACCCCCAAGTTTGTGGATACGCTGCAGAAATATACCTCGGACGATTTCAATATCGTGCAGTCCTTCTATCAAAAGGAAATTGCCATGCAAAGCGACGGCATTCGCCGCGGCGAGCTTTCTGCCGATGAGCAGCTGATCGCCATGTCGTTGCAGGTTGCCTTGCGCACGGCTGAGATTCTGGAAGAAAGAAGACAGGCACAAATCGAAATGGAGCGCCTGGCAGCCGAGCAGGCAGAGCTTGCGCGCCTGGCAGCCGAGCAGGAAGCAAAGCTGGAAGCAGAGCGCCTGGAGGCAGAGAGATTGGAAGCCGAGGCAGAGGCAGCACGCCTTGCCGCAGAGGCAGAGCTCCGCGCACGTGTCGAGGAGCAGCGCCGCCGCGAGCAGGAGGAAGCAGACCGCATAGCAGCCGAGCAGGCTGCACGCCTGGCAGCAGCAGAGGCTGCACGCCGTGCCGCAGAGGAAGCCGAGGAGCAGGCAAGATTGCGCGCTCTGGCACTGGAGCGGCAGCGTGAGCGCATGCGCCGCATGGGCCGTAAGAAAAAGAAGAAGATCAAAAAGCAGCTTGAACAGGCAGCAGCAGCCATGGCGGATGATGAGGAAGAGATCATCACCGAGGGGCAGGAGGTTGATGTCGGCGTAGTCGACGCGACCGATGCACTGTGGGAGATGCTCAACGATCCTTCCTCTAAGGATTGATTTTTTGGAGATGCACCTATGATTGACCGTACCAAACGCAACAAGAGAATAGCGGACATCATTTTTTCCGTGATCACAGTGGTGCTTTTGGTGATCATCGCATATTTTGTGGTCATGCAGGTGCAGGGCAAGGTTCCGCTTGTCATGGGTTACGGGGTGCTGCACACCCTGACGCCCAGCATGGAGGATACCATTATGACGGGGGATTATTTCCTGATCCGCTCCGTCGATCCCGAGGACGTCCGGGAAGGGGATATCATCACCTTCTATTCGGATGATCCCAATATCAAGGGGTATGCCAACACGCACCGCGTGCACGTCAACGAGCATGGCGTGTGGACCGAGATCATTGACGGTGAGCGCGTGTTCTATACCAAGGGTGATAACAATTATACCATTGACTGCGTGCCCGCAAGGGCAAGTCAGCTGGTCGGCAGATACGTCACGGGCTTGCCGTGGCTGACCAAGAGCGTCAGTGTCATTTTCGGCACACCGCTGATTCTGGTGTTCATTTTCGTGCCGCTGCTTGCGTACGTGATCCTGTATTACTACCGGTTGAAGATGCTGCAAAAGCGCGAGGCAGAGGAAAAGCTGCACCATGAAGCCAAGATCGAGGCGATGGTGGCAATGGAGGTCGAAAGACTGCGCCGTCTGGATGCCGAAAAGAAACAACAGCAAGATCAAGAAAAGACAGAATAAACAAAAGGAGGATATGGCATGAAATTCAGACCTTTATGGCTCAAATTAGCAGCCACAATCATGGTACTTGTCGTGGTTGTAGCGTTGTTGTTATGCCTGTTTTCCGAGTTGAATGCGTATAAGCTGCGCACGCTGGAGGAAGCTGCAACGGTTGCGGATTCCTATACCGAGCGCTATGCCGATGCAATCGAGGATAAGCTGGATAGCATGATGAAGCAGGTCAAGGCAATCGCCATCAAGCTGCCCGAGAATGCTGACAGCATTGCAACTGCCGCGCAGTACCTCAATGGCGAAGAGTCCAAGGTCGCGTGGATCACCGGCATCCGCTACGTGGCAAACGACGAGTTGTACTCCGGCTTTATCACCTACGAGGGCAGTGACAGCGACGTTGTCAAGCTGTACGAAACCGGTCGTGAGGGTATTATCGGCTTTGTCAACGATACCGGCTTTGTCGGCACCACCATTCAGTGCGTGGTATTCGGCGTACCGGTGGGCGATAACGCAGCAGGCATCAGCTATATGCTGGTATATTGCCAGTCGCAGCTGTTCTATGATCAGCTGGAGAATATTACCGAAACCACTGCAGCCGAGCAGGCAGAAATTCTGTATTTCTGCAGCAACAGCCATATCTACCGTCCGCTTGGACAGGGAGAGGCTTTCCTTGAGAGTCCGCGCAACAACGCGTTTGATATGATGCTGGACGTGGGCGTTCCCGCAACTACCATTGATAGCATTAAAAGCAGCTATACCAACCGTGAAAATACCAGTGGCAGCTTTGATATCGCAGGTGACGATCACGCATACTCGCTGCATTTCATTGAGGGCACCAACAGCTCTTTGGCGCTCATGGGCTTCTACCGTTCCGAAAACGTCATCTTCCAGGAAGCACTGTTTGCGGATATGATCTTTGCACTGGCAATTGCGCTGACCATTGTAGTCATTGCGGCAATCGCATTTGCAGTGTATTGCTATCTGCATAAGGGCGAGCGCGAGGCCATCCGCCAGCTGGACCCCGTTGCAAAGTGCAATGCATACGATTATTACGCAGCGCTCTCTCAGCGCACCGTACATAGCAGCAAGTATCCGCACTACGCGGTCATTTCACTCAAGGTGCACTACTATAACTACTATTTCGAGCAGTATGGCGAGGAATTCTGCAAGGAAACCGTGCAGTTCGTTGCCAAATCGATTGACAGATGCCTGCAGAACGACGAGATCATGGGCTACCGCGGTGAGGGCGAATTCGCCATTACCATGCACTATGCCGATGATAACGAGCTGATCGGCAGAATCAAGCTGCTGCACGCCATTCTGATCAGCTGCCCGCCCGTAGTGGAAAAGGGCGACAAGCTCAGAACCGCATGCGGTATTTACCCCGTATCCAGACATGATAACTCCTTGGTTGAGAGCATGGTGGAAAAAGCCGCTATTGCAATCGCTTCCAAGAACTTTGATATCAACGCAGTTTACAGCTTCTATACCGATGAGACCAGCGTTATCGTACAGCGCGAGACCGAAATGGAGCGTAAGATGCGCCAGGCGCTCAAGGACGGAAGCTTCCGAATCTTCTACCAGCCCAAGTACAGTGTGGAGAAGAAGGGCGTTGACGGTGCCGAGGCACTGATCCGTTGGTATGATGCCGAGACCGGTCATTACTACTATCCCGCAGATTTCTTGCGTCTGTTTGAAGAGAACGGATTCGTTGTGGAAATGGATAAGTTCGTGCTCAGACAGGTGGCAACGTTGCTCAGTGACCTGACCGCACGCCGCCAGAAGGTGGTACCCATCTCGGTTAACATCTCGCGTGTTACCGCGGCTCAAAAGGATTTCGTGGATTTCTGTATGAAGCTGCGTCAGGAATTCCAGATCCCCAATGAGCTTTTGACCTTTGAGTTCAACGAGAGCTTTGCACACTACGATTACGACGCTCTGCGTCGCACACTCGAGGTGCTGGAGGGCCGCGGATTCGTCTGCTCCATCGACGGCTACGGCTCGGGCTATTCCTCCTACAGCATTCTCAAGGAGCTCAAGTTCACCGAGATCAAGCTGGATAAATTCTTCCTGCGTAAGTCCTCCCGTCCCGAGCGCGACAGAGAAGTGCTTGGCGACGTCATCGCACTTGCCCGTAAGCTTGGCTTGCGCGTGGTGCAGGAAGGCGTTGAAACCGAGGCGGATTTCAACTGGCTGATCGAGCAGGGCTGCGAGGTCATTCAGGGCTTCTACTATTCCAAGCCGCTTGGCTTGCAGGATTTCATTGACTTTATCAACAAGACCGAGCTTTACGGCCTTGGCGAGATCCCCGGCAAGAAGGAATAAGTACAACTTCAAAAGTAAACCGATGCAACCGGCAGGCTGCATCGGTTTTTTTGCAGGTAAAATTATACAGCGTTATTTTGTAAAAAATGCGCATTGCACAAGCAGGGTATTTGTGGTATAATTTTTTGTGTTTGTGATGAATTGGAAAAATTATCGAAAAACTATTGACAAAGTGATAAAAGCGTGATAAAATGGTTTCGAAAACCACATCTGAGCAAGGAGGCTCATTTTGGAAATCCTGTTATATTGTCTGTTTGCCATATTCTGCGGTGTCTCTTTGATTGGCATTATTCTGTATTTTCCCAGAATCAAATGTTATTTCTATGCGTTCGGGCATCAGGAGAAGCTGCACAATCCCAAGAAAAACCGCTTGGCGATCATTGTTCCCGCCAAGAATGAGAGCGAATCCATCACACCCTTGTTCGACTCACTGGACAGACAGACCTACGCAAAAGAGCTGTATGACGTTTACGTGGTTGTAGACAGCAAGACCGACCCTACGGTTGCCATGACCGAGCAAAGAGGGCACACCTCTGTTGTGGTGGAAGGGCAGACCAAAAAGGGCGACGCGCTGGATGGTTGCCTGAAGAGAATCCTGGCAGAGGATGCTTACAAGTACGATGCATATATTGTGATCGATGCGGATACCGTACTGGATGACGCATATCTGGAAGAGATGAATAACGGCATGGTTAAGGATACCGAGATCGTGGTTTCCAAAAAGCGTGTCAAGAATTATTATTTTGGAGATAAGAGTACGCGCACGCTGTCCGCTTGCTGCAACGGCATCATCTGGACGCTGATGGATAATCTTGGCAACTATTATAAAACCAAGCACGGCTATCCCTGCTTTATCGTGGGCACGGGCTTTCTGATGAGAGCAGATCTTGTGCGCAAGAATGGCGGTTGGCCCTATCAGAGCACCTTGACCGAGGACGTGGAGCTGCTCATGGATACCGTTCTTTCCGGGTATGTGACCAGCTATTACGAGCACGCCATCGTATATATGGAGGAAGCAACCAAGCTTTCCGTAACCAATACGCGCCGTCAGCGTTGGATGACCGGTGTGGTGGACAGTGACAGACTGTACATGCCCAAAATCAATGCAAAGCAAAAGAACGGTGCAAGTAAAACCGAAAGAATGAAGCGCTATCATGCCACCAGCCTGAACATTGTATACGCTCTGGTTGGCACGGCATTGGTATATTCGGCTATCAATCTGCTGCTTGCTGCGGTGCTTGCTGTGTTGGCGCATCCGCTGTGGTGGTGGGCATTGATCGGCTGGGGCATTGGCTTGGGAGCCATTTACGTGTATTTTTTGGTTCCCACGCTGTTTGCCGTATTTTCTGACTGGAAGGTCATCAAACTGTCCTTTATGGGCAAAATACTGTTGATCTTCGCGCATCCCATTTATTATATGGGATATATTCCGGTCATGCGCCGCGCGCTGTTCTCCAAGAAGAACAGACATACGTGGGTTGCCATTGACCGTGGGAATTTCACTGAAGGCAGGTGAGTGTCTGTGACGGACGCAGAAACCAGACAGCAGGTTCTGGCAGACATAGAAAAATATGAGCTGTCGGGTGAGTTTGATCGCCACGTAGACCCTGTTGACTACAGCATCGTGCTCCCCGTAACCAAGGATTTCCCTTATGTAAGAAAGGGATTTGACAAGATCAAAACGTATTTCAAATATCAATTTGTGGTCAAGCCGTTCCGCCGCAAGGCGTTGCGTGACGAGATCAAGCCCGAGGTGCACGGCATTGAGAATGCCAAGGGCATCAAGAGCGCGGTCATTACCTGCAACCACGTCAACAAGTTTGACTGCCTTGCATTGCAGCACGCGTTCAGCCCCATCAAGGATAAGATCTATACGGTTGCCGCCCCGTTCAACAACATGAAGGGTGCATTTGGTGACGGTATGAGAGCGGGAGGAATGCTGCCGCTGTCGGATGACCCTTCGGTTATGCGCTATTTTATCAAGGCTGTGGACTGGTATTTGCAGCATGACAATTTCGTTGTGATTTACCCCGAGCAGGCAATGTGGTGGAACTACAAAAAGCCCCGCGTGTACAAGGACGGAGCTTACACCTTTGCCGTAAAAAATAACGTTCCCATTATTCCGACATTTATTACCTACCGCCCAAGCGGTATAGTAAATGAGCAGGGGATTGAGCAGATGTATCTGACTGTGCATGTGATGCAGCCGATCTATCCCGATCCGAACCTGCGCCGTCACGAAAACGTGGCGAATATGAAAAAGCAAAACTTTGCTATGTGTAAAGCAAAGTACGAAGAGGTTTACGGTGAGCCGTTGACCTATTCGACCCTCGACCCTGAAAAGGCACCCGACAAGATCGCACTCGGGTGACGCTGCCTTTATGTTCCGTTACTATATCATCGCGATCATCGTGGGCAATATTCTGATAGGCTTGATCAATGGCTTGATCGGTCTGCCGGGGTATTCCACACCCGTGGCAATGCTCGTGTGCTTGGGCGTGTCCGTTCTCTTTACCGTGCTGGAATTTGGCTTGGATGCCTTGATTGCTTGGCTGACAAGACTCTTGCCCGAGAAGGCTGTGGATCCTTTTCGCAAGATTTACCGCGTGGCAAAATGGGAGAAGAAGGTTTATAAAAAGTTGGGAATTGTCAAATGGAAGGACAAAATTCCCGAAGCCGGCGGTCTTTTGGCAAGCTTCCAAAAGAAAAAAGTGCTGGATTTTCATGACAACGAGTATATCATGACCTTTATGCGCGAGTCGGTTTATGCCGAGGTCATGCACGTGATCTCCGCGATTGCCGGACTTGCCGTTCCTGCGCTGTGTGCTGTGCGTCTGCTGTGGCCGGACGTCATCCCACAGGTGCATTGGTGCGTGCGTATTGCGTTGCCCGTGGCACTGGTCAATTTTGTGCTGCAGGTGCTGCCCGTTCTGGTGCAGAGATACGTGCGTCCACAGCTCATGTCGGTGTATTTGCGCAACCAAAAAAGAGCGCAAAGGCAGGCAGAGGCTCAAACTGAATAATTGAAGGCGGTGCATATGCACCGCCTTTTTCCTGTGTTGGGGAGGTTACAGCATGCGATGGGTACGCAGGTACCAGCGCGCGTATTCGCCCCAGAAGTTGTTGAATACCCGATAGGAATTCTCATATGCCACGTCTCCCATGGAAACCAGATCCATCATGGCGATCAGATACCACGCGTAAAGCTTGGCGTGGGGAGCGGCAACCAAAAGCGTGGTATCCATGTCGTCCTCTGCATCGTAGGATGCAATGTCGGCAGGATAAATGCCCATGATTTCGGTCTGCACGGCTCCCTCAATTTCGTTGATCCAAACCATTTTGGTCGTGTTGCCAAAGGAGTTGGGGCGTATTTCATCCACGTAATCGATCAATTCCTTAACTGTCATTCACCCACTCCGTATCTATCATAAATTCGGCTCTCACCGTGGGCTTATTATAGCATAAAGAGCGGGATTTGTCGTTCCCCATCATAAAGTGACATTCTTAGCGGACCATTACGTCGCAATAATGTCAAAGGAGTGATTGTTTTTTCTTATAATTTGTGTTATAATTGTAATAGGTGATAGAAATGGATAAAAAAATAGGCGTACCAAAAAGAAAAAAGAATCGTTTGGAGAATTATGACTACAGCTCTTGCGGGGCATATTTTTTAACAGTATGTACATCGGAAAAGCGTAATTATTTAGGAAAGATTGTAGGGGCGATCAGTGATCGCCCGCCAAAAGCAGAAGATTTAGCAAATGCGCTTGGGGATCATTATATATATGATACCCCTCAAATTGAATTGTCCGAGTATGGAAGAATTGTAGAACAAGCCATTCTCCAAATCCCATCGGCATATCCTGCTTTATCTGTAGACTGTTACACCATAATGCCCAACCATATTCATTTGTTATTGATAGTTCATTGTGACGAGTGCGGGCGATCACTGATCGCCCCTACTGTATCGCGGGTCATAAGACATATGAAGAGTTATGTTTCAAAGCAAATAGGTGTATCAATTTGGCAAAAATCGTTTCATGATCATGTGATCCGCAACCGTGAGGATTATGAAAAACATGTCAAATACATCTACGAAAATCCTATGCGCTGGTATTATGACGAGCTCTATTCTGACGAATAGAGGCAAGGAGTTTACATAACGTATTGAAAAAAGCGACGCTTAACAAGTGGTGATCTGGAGAATTATGGCAATAATGGGAGGGGACCTGTGTGGTGGTATCCGAGGGAAAAATGTATAGTTCTGATCATTGCCCGTGTGAAGAAGACTTGAAAAACATGAAGATTAAATTGGAAAAAGAATTAAATAAACTATTATGATATGAAATCTATAACACAAAAAAGCAGCCCCGAGAGACTTGAAAATCTGTCGGGGTGATAATTTATTTATCGATAAATATGGGAGAGCGGTATTGGCTCTCCCATCTGTTTTTATTCTGCCCTCAAAAGCTCACCGTCGCCTGCGTGCAGGTGGACGGTGTAGGCGCCGTCGGGGGTGCGGGACATCTCGTCCCACGTGCCGCGCGACTTGCTGAATTTGTAAAGGGCTTTTTCAGTTTCGATTTTAGCAAAGGCTTCGCTGTGGAAATCCTTATTGGCAAGCATGAGGTAGCCACCCTCGAAAAAGCCTGCGACAAATCTGCCGCCCGTGATCTTCTCAATGCCACCGAAAGGCGAGAACAGTACGGGCAGAGAGTCGCGCTCTTCTCCCGTGTGGAAAACGGCAAGGCTTTGCGCTGTGCCAATCTCACCCATCAGCGCTTGAATCTCGCTGTTGATCTGCTTGACGATGGGATACTTCTCACCGCGCGTGCCGTCGGATTCGATGATGCCGTGGTGATACGACCAAGGCTCGTCGTGCCCCACGCCCGGGGTCCAATAGGTAAAGTAGCTGATCTGTGAGGAGCCGTATGCAAGGGCGGTGAATACCTCCCAGCGCAGCTCTGCCTCGCAAAGATAACGGTATCCCCAGTGCTCCACCAGCAAGATGATGATCATCCAGGGAATCCCCGCACCTTTTGCATGTGCACGGATCTGCTCAAGGTTGTCGTAATAGTCGGGTCTGTTGTGCTCGGCATACACCTTGTCATGGGTGTTGTTGCGCGCGCGGCATTCTTGGGAAACGCGTGCCTCGCGCAAGCCGCCTGCATAAAGCTCTTGCGCTGTGGTTTCGGTTTTGCAAAGGCAATAGTGGTCGTAAGACAGCAGCGAGGGCTTGACCATTTCAAGATACTGCGCAATATGCGCGTCGCTGTTGGCTTTTCCACCGGGAACGGCTACGTTGGGCAACAAATTGACGTAAAAATCCGCATCCGGATGATGCGTGTGGAAATAATTTGCAATGCGTGCAAGCATGGGAAAATGTGCCTCTACCGGCTCGTCCTTGATAAAAAAGCGGTCGAGCGCGGGGTAGTCCTTGTAGTCGGCAATCATATCGTCAAGCGCTGCCTGCCAGCCCTCGGCTCCCGCAATGGCAGTCGCCATGCGGTCATCCCAGACGTAGGCGCGCAAGCCCAGCTGCTCGCACCATAAAAGCACCTGCTTGTTGGTCTTTGTGTCATAGCGGCATTCAATCACCGTAAAGCCGGCCTCTGCAGCCTCGGCTACGCGCTCGTAGCTTACGTACTCGGGGCGAATGCCGTACCAGAAGTTAATGGGATATGACATAGGGGAGCTCCTTTCAGATGCGGCTCATGAAATCCAGCAGGATGCGGCAGCCCACACGGGCGGAGGAATCGCGGAAGGTCTCGTAGTCCATGGTGGAGGGGTCGTTGCAGTTGTCCGAAATGGCACGCAGAATTCCCACTTCTACGCCGTTTGCGTAGCAGACCTGGCAGATGGCGGAGCCCTCCATTTCGCAGGCTACAGCATCAAAATTTTGGGTAATACGGGCTCTTTGCGCCGGGGATGCGACAAACACGTCACCCGATGCCACCGTACCGCGCACAAAATGCACGTTCTCAGCTGCGACGCACTCGGCAAGCAGATCGCCAAGGCGCTCGGAGCAGGGCAGGTAGACCAGATTGATGCCCGAGATCAAGCCCACGGGATCACCGATGGGCGAGGTATCCATATCGTGCTGCACCGTGCTTGTGGCAATGGCAATGTCGCCAATGCGCAGCGCATCACACAGCGAGCCTGCTACGCCAACGTTGACAATGGCGCTCACGCCAAAGTGCAGAATCATGGTCTGCGCGCACATGGCGGCAAACACCTTGCCAATGCCGCAAATGGCAATCACGGTATCCTTGCCGCACAGCTTGCCTTGCGTAAAGGTGATCGAGCCGACGCTGAGCGTGCTTGCGTTTTCCATCTGCGCGATCAGCGGCTCAACCTCACACGCCATCGCACCGATAATGCCAATTCTCTTATTCATAGGAAAAATCCTTCCTTTCGCTGAATTTTTCGTTGCAGATCAGCGCGTCCAGATAGCGCGCGCATTCCTGCTTGGCAGCTGCCATGTCAAGATTCTGGTAGTTGCCGCACTCCTTGCGCGTGTTGCCGGGCATCTCTCCGGCATAAGCCACGGCATCTGCAAGGCAGAGACAGGTAAGGGCAAAGGCATCTGCGGGAGAGGTGTCGCGCATGAGCAAATAAAAGCCGGTCTGGCAGCCCATGGGACCGAAATAAATGACCTGCTCGCTCTGTGCCGAGTTGCGCAGCAGCGTTGCCATCATGTGCTCAACAGAGTGCATGGTCAAATTGTCCATGTAATCGCCTTTGTTGGGGGTACGGGTGCGCAGGTCAAAGGTGATGACGTTCCCGTCGATGCGCGAGACGTAAAATCCGGGAACGATGGTATCGTGATCCACGGTAAAGCTGGTGATTCGTTTCATATGGAAAAATTCCTTTCCGCTTAATAGCTCCATTATACCATATTGCGCACAAAAAGAAAAGGGGAAAGGTGGGATTTTTTCGGGAAAATGCCTTGATAGGCGGGGAAAAATATGGTATACTGTAGATGACTGAATTTTCCTGCATTTCAGATTTGTTTTACTACCCCCAAGGAGGATGGATATATGAAGCCCTATGAAAGATTTTTGAGATACGTTGCCTTTCCCACCATGTCGGATGAAAAATCCCAAACCGTGCCCAGCTCGCAAAAGCAGCTGATTCTCAGCCGCGCGCTTGCAAGCGAGCTGTGCGAATTGGGCCTGCGCGACGTGGAACTTGATGATAAGGGCTATCTGTATGCCACCCTGCCTGCCAACACAAGCACCCCTTGCCCTACGATCGGACTTGTTGCGCACGTGGATACCTCGGATGCCTGTGCCGATTCTCCCATTGCCGCGAGAATTGTGGAGTATACGGGCGGAGATATTTGCTTGAACCAGCAAAAGGGCATTTATATGACGGTTGCGGATTATCCCAACCTGAAGAATTATGAGGGTCAGCACTTGATCGTGACCGACGGTACCACGCTGCTGGGCGCGGATGATAAGGCAGGCGTTGCCGCCATCATCTCGGCTGTTGAGCGATTGATCGCCTCGGATGCACCGCACGGCACCGTCAAGATCTGCTTTACGCCCGACGAGGAGATCGGCAGAGGCGCGGACTATTTTGACGTGGAGAAATTTGGTGCGGACTATGCGTATACCGTGGACGGCGGACCGCTTGGCGAGCTGGAATACGAGAATTTCAACGCAGCATCTGCACAGGTCTCCTTTGCAGGCGTCTCCATTCACCCCGGCTCCGCCAAGGATAAGATGAAGAACGCGCAGCTCATGGCAATGCAGTTCAACGCATTGCTGCCCGCAGATCAGATTCCCGCCAAGACCGAAGGGTACCAGGGCTTTTTCCACCTGTGTGATATGCAGGGCGATTGCGAGAGCGCAACGCTGGTGTATATCATCCGTGATCATGACCGCGCACTCTTTGAGGAGAAAAAGCAGGTCATTGCCAAAGCAGCAAAGCAGATCAACGCGCTGTACGGCCAGGGCAGCTGCACTCTCTCGCTCAAGGATTCCTATTACAACATGAAAGAGATCATTGATCAGCACATGTATACCGTAGAGCGCGCCAAGGCAGCCATGCTGGAGCTTGGCATTGACCCCATCGTCGTGCCCATTCGCGGCGGTACGGACGGTGCAAGACTTTCCTTTATGGGTCTGCCTTGCCCCAATCTGTGCACGGGCGGTGAGAATTTCCATTCCAGATTCGAATTTTTGTCGATTGAGTCGCTGGACGGAGTCGTTGACATCGTAGAGCGCATTGTACTCAATGCTGCAAAGGAGTAAGACATGGCAAAATTGTATTTCAAATACGGCGCAATGGGCTCTTCCAAGACCGCAAACGCGCTGATTACCAAGTTCAATTACGAGGAACGCGGCATGAAGGTGTGGCTGATCAAGCCCGCCATTGATACGCGTGACGGTGCAGGCGTGATCCGTTCCCGTATCGGTCTTGCGGCAGATGCGCAGATCATTGGCGCGGATACCGATATTTGTGCCGAGTTTGCCAAGCGCAGTGATTGCCACGTTATCATTGCGGACGAGTGCCAGTTTTTTGCCGAGGCGCAGATCGATCAGCTGCGTCGCATTGTGGACGAGCTGGATATTCCGGTGCTTTGCTTCGGGCTTCGCACCGACTTTATGACGCATCTGTTCCCGGGCAGCCGCCGACTCTTTGAGGTGGCGGATTCGATCACCGAGATCAAAACCATTTGCACCTGCGGCAAAAAGGCAATCGTCAACGCACGTATTGACGGGCAGGGCAACGTCATTACCACGGGCGGTCAGATCCTGCTGGGCGGAAACGATTCCTACGTAGCGATGTGCCATCATTGCTGGAAAAAAGCGATCGCGGCACAAGAGAACGAGGTGGCGCATGACTAAGCCCATGATCGTTGGCGTAGCGGGCGGCACGGGATCGGGCAAAACTACGCTGGCGCAGCATATTGCGCATGCGTTTGGTGACAACGTTACCGTGATCGCGCACGACAGCTATTATCATCTGCAACTGGGCAAGACCTATGAGCAGCGCTGCCTGACTAACTACGACCATCCCGATGCGTTTGAGACCGATCTTTTGTGCGCGCATCTGGATGCGCTTTGCAGGGGCGAGAGCGTGGACGTGCCCGTATACGATTATACCATTCATAACAGAAGTGATAAGACCGTGCGCGTCGACCCTTCTCCGCTGATCGTGCTGGAGGGCATTCTGATCTTTTCGGATGCTACGCTGCGTGACCGTATGGATCTGCGCATTTTCGTGGATACCGATGCGGATGAGAGAATATTGCGCCGCATCGCGCGCGATACCAAGGAAAGAGCGAGAAGCCTGGATTCGGTCATTACCCAGTATCTGACCACGGTCAAGCCCATGCACGAGGCATTTGTCGAGCCGTTCAAGCGCTATGCGGACGTCATTGTGCCGGGCGGCGGCAATAATCCCGTGGCACTGGAAATGATCGTGCGCAGCATTTGCTCGCAAACCGGCCTGCATACCAAGTAAAGCAGGGGAATACATTTGAATGAGTATCAAAGAGAGGGGGAGAGAGATGAAGAGAGCGGGAACGATAGCAGCTCTTTTGTTGCTTGTTTTGTGTGTGCTGGCAGCATGCCAAGCCCCCGAAGCGTGCGCGCAAAGCGTGCCTGAGCCTGCCGCATCTCCCCGTCCGATTGCATGCGCAGCGGTCGGCGAGCTTGCAGAAGGGCAGGCAAATGCAAAGCGATATCAAAGCCCCTCGCAGCCGGTCGAGGAGTACATATATCTCTGCCTGCTTGCAGAGCAGGAGAGCATAGATATCTCGGCATACAAGGTGCCCACGGAGCAGGTGGTCGAGCTGTTTACCGCTGTCATGAATGCGCACCCCGATCTGTTTTTTGTGAATACGGGCATTTCGTATACCTACACCTCCGAGGGAGAGATCGTGACCATCAAGCCGGACTACCTTTTGAGCGGTGAGGCGCTGAAGGTAGCACGAGAGGCGTGCGACAAAGCTCTTGACGAGATCTGTGCAGGGGTGGATGCCACGTGGAGCGATTATGAGATCGCGCTGTACCTGCACGATTATCTGTGCCTGTATTTTGCATACGACACGGATTATGAAATTTACGACATGTATGGATTCCTGACCACCGGAAAGGGTGTTTGTCAGGCATATACGCTGACCTATATGCAGCTGCTTTCCCGCTTTGGGATCGACTCCGGCGTGGCGGTCAGTCAAAGCATGAACCATATCTGGAACGTCATCACGCTGGGCGGTGCGTCCTATCACGTGGACGTGACCTGGGATGATCCCGTGCCCAATACCGATGGGATGGCACAGCACAGCAATTTTTTGCGCAGCGATGTGGGTATTGCCCAAACGGGGCATTACGATTGGGTCAGCGATGCTGCCTGCACCTCGGATGTGTACGAATCCACCTTTATCACCGGGATTACAAAGCCCTTTTCGTATACGGCAGGGCAGTGGTTTTATGCGGATGGCGCGCAAAGAGCCCTGCTTGCAGTGGATTTTTCCACCATGAACGCACAGCGCGTGCTGGAAATTGAGGATAAGTGGCTGACACCGAGCGGTCAATCCTACTACGTGGACGCTTTTTCGGGCGTTGGTGCTTATCGCGGAAATTTGATCTATAACACACCCGGGGAGATTTTTGCAGTCAATCTGCAAAGCGGTGTGAGCACAAAAATCCAAGCCCACGTACCGGATGGCATGCAGATCTTTGGGCTGTGGGTCATGGATGACGCGGTGTATTACAGCGTTTCTGATACCCCGAACGGTCAGATGCAAACGCAAAGCTGCTCTTTGAGCGGACTTGTGGACTATTTGTGGGGGGATGCCGATCAGAACGGCACGGTGGACGGCAGAGACGTCAGCGCCATCCGTCGCTATCTGGAAAGCTTGCCTACCCTGTGCCATACCGGTGCTGCCGATCTTGACGACAGCGGCACGGTGGATGCACGCGACGTGGAAATTCTGCGTCGGTATTTGGTTGAAAATCATTAAAAGATTATATATCTGCGCCACGGCAATGCCCTTGGCAGCAGGAGGAGGTAAAAATGGATTTTAAATTTGTGGACAAAAAGTACCGTCCCGTTCCGTTCTGGTCCTGGAACGAGCGTCTTCGCACAGAGGAAACGCGCCGTCAGATCGGTCTGATGGATGACGTGGGCATCGGCGGCTTTTTCATGCATGCACGCGGTGGCTTGCAGACCGAGTATATGGGAGAGAAATGGTTTGATAACGTTTCCGCATCCATCGATGAGGCTGAAAAGCGCGGCATGCACGCATGGGCTTATGACGAAAACGGCTGGCCCTCCGGCTTTGGCGGCGGCATTGTCAACGGCAAGGGCATCAAGTACCAGCAAAAGTATCTGCGCGTCAAGAAGTTCACGCCCGATCTTGAGGATCCCAGAGGACCCGAGGTCATTTATTGCTTTGAGAATTACTGCTTCTACTATGAGGTCAACCCTTTCTACGTAGATACCTTGGACGGCGAGGTCATTGCAGATTTTATCAATGAGATCTACGAGCCCTACTATGCAAAGTACGGCACTACCTTTGACGGCTTCTTTACCGACGAGCCTCAGATCTCGCGTAACGGTATTCCGTGGAGCTTTATTCTGCCCGAGGAATACCAAAAGGCATACGGCGAGCCGATCTTTGATCATCTGATCGAGCTGTTTATTGAAAGAGGCGATTGGCAGCAGACCAGAATGAATTTCTGGAAGCTGGTAACCGAGCTGTTCTCCAAGAACTACAACAAGCAGATCTACGATTGGTGCACAGCCCACGGTCTGCTTTACACAGGTCACCTGGTGCTTGAAGAAACGCTGGAAGCACAGCTGACCAGTAACGGTGCCTGCATGCCCCACTACGAATACTTCCACATTCCGGGCATGGACTGGCTGTGCCGTCCCATTTTCCCCTGCCTGACCATGGCGCAGCTTTGCTCGGTCGCAGCGCAGACCGGCAAAAAGCAGATTCTGTCCGAGACCTTTGCGCTGTGCGGTCACAACGTAGGCCACGAGGAGCTCAAGAGAAACTACGAGTGGATGATGGTGCGCGGTGTCAACCTGATGTGCCAGCACTTGGAGGGCTATTCGCTGCGCGGCATCCGTAAGAGAGACTATCCGCCCGCAATGTATTGCCAGCAGCCCTGGTGGGCAGATTACAAGGTGTTCAACGATGCCATGTCCCGCGTGGGTATGATGCTTGCAGAGGGTGCGATCCGTTACGATACGCTGATCATGCACCCCCAGACCTCGGCTTGGATCAGCTTCAACTGCGGCACCAACAACGGCCTGCACGAGTATAACACTGATATTATCAACGCTATGAATCACCTGGATGCAAAGCACGTGCTGTACCATCTGGGCGACGAGATCATGATCGAGCGTCACGGCAGAGTTGAGAATGGCAAATTGATCATCGGTCAGCAGTCTTATTCCACCGTGGTGCTGACCAAGCATATCGCATACCTGCCCTATACCGAAAAGCTGCTTGCCGAGTTCCGTGCACAGGGCGGTAAGGTGCTTACTGCAGAGGAGGTTGAGGGCTGCGATCTGATCGATAATCCCAACGTCACCTACACCAAGCGCTACTACGACGGCTTTGAGCTGTATTACTTTGTCAACAGCACCGATCAAGCACAGCCCACCAATTTCAAGGTCGGCAGCTATGCCATCGATATTGAGACCGGTGAAAAGGTTGATTTCTTTGGTACTTACAACTTCCCGGCATACGGCAGCCTGGTTGTCGTCGATGACGGTACTGCACATGCCAAGGCACCTGCACCTCGCGCACTCTCCGAGGTTTGCCTGTGCGGTGATTGGGCGGTTGCTTCCATGACCGACAACGCGCTGACGCTGGATACCTGCACCTACTGGTTTGACGGCGTGCTGCAGCAGGAGAACGCCTGCGTGCTCAACGTGGCAGAAAGAGCTTACGAGCTTGGCAGAGGCGTGGATATCAAGTGCCACTTCACCTTCCACGCAGAAATCATTCCCGAGCGCATCTATCTGGCTTGTGAGACCCCCGAGATCTTTGATATCAAGCTCAACGGCAAGGCAGTGGACAAGACCGATTGCGGTTATTTCCGCGATCACTCCTTCCGCATGCTGAATATTGCAGGCCTTGTACAGAAGGGCGAGAACGTGCTTGAGCTGCAGGTTTACCTCAAGGAGACCGACGAGGTTTACGAGAACCTCAAGAAGTCCAGAATCTTTGAGTCCGAAAAGAACAAGCTGACCTTTGGCACCGAAATCGAGCCTATGTATCTGGTAGGCGACTTTGGCGTTAAGGCAGACGGCAAGTTTGAGCCCATCCCGAACAAGGCTTACTTCTATGAGGGCGGCTTTGCACTGGTAGAGGCGCCCAAGACGCTGACCTTAAAGGAGATCGAGAAGCAGGGACTTCTGTTCTTCTCAGGCGAGGTCACGCTCAAAAAGACCGTAACACTGGATGGCACCCCCTGCTGCTTGAAGTTTGATAAGAAGGGCATCAATGCCATTCGCGTCAAGGTAAACGGCAAGGCGGTCCGCACCGTGATGTGGACGCCCTTTGAGGTGGATATTTCGGATTACGTCATAGCAGGCGAGAACGAGATCGAGCTGACCTTGGTCAACAACCTGCGTAATCTGATGGGTCCCCACCACCATGCTGCAGGTGAGCTTTTGGCAGTTGCACCTCCTCACTTCTTTGATGAGGGCTGCATCTGGAACAACTACTGCGGTGGCTACTATACGCCCAAGTATAGCTTTGTCGAGACAGGGCTGATCTGATTATAGCAAAATACTAAACCCGCCCGCAGCTTTGGAGTGATACTCTGATCGGAGTATCGCACCGGGCTGCGGGCGGGTTTGTGCTGTAAATAGTATTACCGGTCGCTAAGAGCTGACAAGAGCTGCTTTCTGGCAGCGCGGAATATCGCAACGTCGTATTCTACATCGCAAAATGAGCGGAACACGGTCCGGCAGATGGCATCTGCCGCATGCTTATCGGTTTTCGCAAGGCATTTGAGCATTTCGCATTCCTCTGCGCCCTGCCGCTGTGCTTCCCCTCGGGCGGAGAGCCAGGGACCATGCTCGCCGGGGTAGAACAGATGAGTATCTCCCGGAGGCAGAGTAATTGTCGAGTCGGTATTGGTATGGGAGGGGCAATTTTGTCTGAACGGGTCTTGTCCGGGTTGATAGGAGTTGGTTGCCCAGTGCAGATAACCGGTCAGATTGAAGCAATAGTTGCCCCAATGCAGGTATCGGGTGGAAAGCAGGGGATAGTCCAGAAAGCGGTTGATATAGTCCTCACTGCGCGGGCCGCAGCAAACGTAGTGCCAGATTTCATCTCCCTGCTGCCTGAGTGTTTCAATCTCGGCTTGGTGCTTATCGTATTCCATGTTCAAGGGAACCCAAACGTCAAGCGCACCGTGAATATTGCCGTAGCTCATGGCATCGATCAGTTTTATGTCGGGCACGATTTTGTGCACCAAGCCTGCAAGCGCACGCCATTCAGTGCAGTTTTCGGCATTGGGCTCGTCTGCAATACCCATCATGAATATATCAAGCCAACCGTTGCGTGAAAGCATGTCGTGCAGAGCGGGCAGGTATTGCACAAGGTAGCAGTATCCCTCGTAGCTCATGGCAGGAAGGGTGTTGTTGACCAAAATGGTTGAGCTGTGCCAGCTTTGTCTCCAACCGACAGAAGGACCGTTGAAATACTTGATGCCCTGCGAGAGCTTACGGCGCATATCCTGCTCCATGGCAGAAAAATCAAATTCGTATTGGTTTTTCCCAACCTCGGTGACCTTTACGCCGCCCGTGTATGCCATATTCTGGTGCATTCTGCGCAAAAGCTTTACGTAAGCGTCATCCAGCGTGTAAAATTCGTCAGAGCCGTAGGACACATTGTGGTAATGTGAAACAAAATTCTGACCGTAGCCCTGAATAACGGTCAGGGTTTCGGGAGGTACGGTGGCTTTATAAACAGTCAAAGAGAGGGGAATGGTAACCGATTCTGCGCCTGCTGTGATCTTGACTGACGCTGTATATGAGCCGGGGATGGCGTCTGCCGGGATGGCGATCGCACCGAAAATACCGCCGATCTTGGTATCCATCTCTCTTCCATCGCCTACACCAACGTCAAGGCTGCCGTCAAAGGGACGCAGGCAGTCGTAAATGCGATAGGGGGCTGTGCGGATAGGAAAGTGCGGAGGCTTGATATCCGCGGGGGCGAGCCCGTAGTTTTGCTCCACGGTAACCGGTACGAGTGAATACCATTCTGTGGAGAAGGGGAGATCGGTCACGACCGTTACACCGCCTGCTCGGGGAAAGCCAAGCTGTGCTTGCTCCAAAAGAGCCGGATCATGATAAATTGCCTCGGGCAACCAATTTGGCTTGACATGATCCACGCACAATCCGTCAAGCAAGATCTGAAAGGTTGCGTACGTACTGCGCGGGGTGTCCAGTTCAATTTCGGTGGATGCACTTGGATAATCGAGGCGGTCCGGAAAAGTGAATTCTGTGGAATCAACAACAACGTAGCGCATGCATTTCCCTCCAATTCGATGATTGATGATGAGATAATTTGCGAAGATATTTACGGGGAAGTCGGATGTTCTGATTTCATAGTACCATACTTTTGTAAAAAAGACAAGCGTCATGCTAAAGAATTCTTGAATAAATTTACTGTCATGATATTGACAAACCTACATGAGCGTGCTACAATGATATAAACCGATGAGAAAGAGGAGTAGCGTGCGAAAAGCACCCTGACAGAGAGCCGTGGCGGTGGAATGCGGTAGGGCGTGCGTGCGTGAATGGACTTTCGAGGGCAACGGGAAATTTTATCCTTTGCGGATAGAATGTATAGGCGACGGCATGACCCACCGTTACAGGGGTCGGCATATTGTTTTTTCAGTATGATTGAGCGGATGGCGAAGGCTATCAAGCAGGGTGGCACCGCAAGAGGTATCTCTTGTCCCGGCAAATCATTTTTTGATTGCGGGATGAGAGTCTTTTCTTTTTCCGCACCTGATTCGTATCCCCGACGAATCAGGAGAACACAGGGGAGAAAGGTAACCCAATGGCAAAAGAGATTCCTTACAAGATTTATCTCTCCGAAAATGAGATTCCCAGACAGTGGTATAACGTCCGCGCGGATATGAAGAAAAAGCCCGCACCGCTGATCGATCCCCGCACCATGAAGCCCATTACGCTCGAGGCGATGAGCGAGGTGTTCTGCGAGGAGCTGGCGCGTCAGGAGCTGGATGATACCACGCCTTATATTGATATTCCCGAGCCGCTGATCGACTTTTATAAAATGTACCGTCCCGCACCGCTTGTGCGCGCGTACTGCCTTGAAAAGCAGCTGGATACCCCCGCGCACATTTACTATAAGTTTGAGGGCAACAACACAAGCGGCAGCCACAAGCTCAATTCGGCAATCGCGCAGGCGTACTATGCAAAGCAGCAGGGGCTTGCAGGCGTGACCACCGAAACGGGAGCCGGGCAGTGGGGAACTGCTTTGAGCATGGCGTGCTCCTACTTTGGACTGGATTGCAAGGTGTTCATGGTAAAGGTCAGCTATGAGCAAAAGCCCTTCCGCCGCGAGGTCATGCGCACCTACGGTGCAAACGTGACTCCCTCTCCCTCCACCACCACTGCCGTGGGCAGAAAGATCCTGGAGGAGCATCCCGGTACCACGGGCAGCCTTGGCTGTGCCATTTCCGAGGCGGTCGAGGCAGCGGGTGCATCAGGTGGCAGCTACCGTTACGTGCTTGGCAGTGTGCTCAATCAGGTGCTTTTGCACCAGACCATCATTGGCATTGAAACCAAAACCGCGCTGGATAAGTACGGCATCAAGCCCGATATCATCATCGGTTGCGCGGGCGGCGGCTCCAATCTGGGCGGCTTGATCTCGCCCTTTATGGGTGAAAAGCTGCGCGGTGAAGCAGATTACCGCATCATCGCGGTTGAGCCTGCGTCCTGCCCCAGCCTGACTCGCGGACGCTATATTTACGATTATTGCGATACCGGACGCATCTGCCCCATGGCAAAGATGTATACGCTGGGCTCCGGCTTTATCCCGTCCTCCAGCCACTCAGGCGGCTTGCGCTATCACGGCATGAGCACCGTGCTCTCCGAGCTGTATGATCAGGGGCTGATGGAGGCAAGAAGCGTGGAGCAAACCGCAGTGTTTGCCGCAGCGCAGCAGTTTGCGCGCATTGAGGGCATTCTGCCCGCGCCCGAATCGGCACACGCCATCAAGGCTGCCATCGATGAGGCAATGATCTGCAAGCAGACGGGCGAGCAAAAGACTATCGTATTTGGTCTGACCGGCACGGGATATTTTGATATGGTGGCATATCAGAAGTTCAACGATGGCTTGATGGGCGACTATATCCCCACCGATGCCGAGTTGGATGCAGCCTTTACCAATTTCCCGCCTCAGCCTTGATGCGACGCATCAAACTGCGGCAAAGTCGCAAATATTACAAAAAAGCCAAGACCCGAGTGTCTGCAAAATTAGCAGTAAATTGAAATTAGGGGCTGAGTCATTCACTCAGCCCTTTTCTTTTACTATTTTGTTTATGAATTTGATTAGTTTTGCAAGAGAATGTCCGTTTTGGTGAGGGAGCGTCCGCATGATGCACCTCATCCACCGCAACCGCGTCGATCATTTCGCGGATTTCCCGCGAAATATCTCTCCGCTGCGGTCCCCCTTCCCCAGCGGGGCAAGGCTTATAGCAGTTGCCCTAAGCGGTTAGTCATTACAGGACGGATACGGAAACAACCGTCCCCTAGCCGTGTGGCTAAACGGGTAACAAAGCGAGTCGGATGCGCTATGAAAGCCTTACCCCGCTGGGGAAGGGGGACCGCAGCGGAAGAAAAACGCGAATACTTGGAGCGATTTTCTGACGCGGTTGCGGTGGATGAGGTGCATCACACGGACGCTCTTTCACATCTTCGCAAACGCAATAGGAGCTGAGTTGATGACTCGGCTCCTTTTTTTATATGCAAAAAACAAAGAAAAAGCCCCGCGCAAGGCGGGGCGAGGATCAAAGTGCATATTCGCTGATACGAGTTTCAACCAAACGGTATTCAATATCATTGACAATCAATTTAGGATTGTTGGCAATGTGTTGCTTGAAGTCATCGGTGTACCATTCGGTTTGTTCAATGCAATCAACCGATTCGTACCAACGCATTAAAACAAGTCTGCCGTTTGTGTCGACGTAATTATCAGTGATATTATTGTTGTTTTGGACGCGGATAAACTTTATCGTCTCAAACGTTCTTTCGCCGATTGTTACGTCAAAGACTCCCATTGTGTATCGAATATTATATTCGTCAATATGGATTTTATCATCAACAATCTTGGGAGGATTCTCTTTAATAAGCAACGGCCTGCCGTGAACTCGGTCGTTTCCGTTAACAATTACATCGTAATCTTCTTCCAAAAACGTGTAGATCGATGTGGGGAAATCATCATCCTCGTCGCCATCACAATCAATTGTTGCAAGATCACGAATGTATTCATCGGTAAGCTGTGAAAACCAAATCTTTTCATTTTTATAAAGCTTTCCGGCTCTGATATTGTAGGTGTCTCTGCGAATTTTTACACCGGCAACCTCGTGTATCATAGCAGCCTTGGGGACGTAGCAGGTAGACACTAATGCAAGCTTATTGCGACGATATGTTCCTTCCGAATTTTTATTTCCGACAATCGGTACAATAAAGGATTCGTCGGCACATTTAACTTCAAAAAATGGACGAGAGCTTTCCTTGAGAATGAGCGCGGGCATATCCTCGGGGAAACCGCAGGTGTAATCTTTCTTTGCCATATTCTTTCTTCCTTTCTCAAACATCAAAATCTGTTCAGGGGTACACATAGAACGAAATTGTTTTCGCGCGTAATGTAAGCGACTTTTTACAGTACCAATTGGAATGTTCAAGCGTTTCGCAATTTCACTTTGCTTGTATCCTTGCACGGTTAGCTTTAACAGTTCCGCAGACTCTTTGGGTAACAAGTTCAAAACCTGATATGCGGTGTTATCTTCCGCTGTATCGGTGTCAGCTATATCTGGGATTGTATCTAACGAAATCAACTCGTTACCGTATTTTTTGCGAAACCATAAATTACATTGATTTCGTGCAATGGATAATATCCAAGGTTTGAATAATTCTTTATTTCGAAGTTTTTCAAAACCAATATAAGCCGCATAGTATGTTTCTTGTATTACGTCGTCGGCATCAAAGGTGCTTGGCAACCTAAAATTGATATATCGCTCTACAACAACACGATGCTTTTTTAGCAATGCTTCAAAAGATACTTCTTGCTCCATATGTTCCTCCTTTCGTGTTAATAAAACCGGTTTCACATACTAAGTTGTTTTTTATGCGAAAAGGTTCAAGGTGGAAGAAATATTTTCAGAATTATTATACCATAGAATTATTAACAATACAACCACACTATTTTTCTGCTTTCCCGACGCCCGGCGTCTGGGGCAAGCATAGCGCGTGGCAGTCCACGCACCATCGGGCAGAAGCCCGAACCCACTATCCGCAGAAGCACGGCGCACAAAAGCCTCCCTCCGAGAGGGAGGGGGACCGCGATAGCGGTGGAAGGAGCCTGCGTGACTTGGAATTTAGATTGACCTGATAATAACGCGCTCTCCCTCAGTCGCCTTACGGCGCCAACCTTCGGTCCAGGTCGCAAGCATAGCTTGCTTCCCGCTTTAGCTAAAAATATGCCACCGGCATATTTTCTTAACGCGTCGCGCCCTCCCGGAGGGAGCCTTTATGTAAGCCCGTCTCAACAAAAAACACCACCAAAGAAATCTCCTTGGTGGTGTTCGTGTTTTCTCCGCTAAAGATGCATAGCAGAGGGTCTTGGCTTTTTATTTGTTTTTTTAGTTTGTCTCGGTAGCGTCCGTGCCGTTGATGCTGTCCTTGAGTGCCTGCTTTTCTGCCAGCAGCTGCGCCTGCATAGCGGCAATATCCTGTGCATGTGCTGCCTCAAACTCTGCAAAGTAGCTGTCCTTTGCAGCGTTGAGGTTGGCTTCAATCTCAGAAGCCTTTGCCTGCAGGGTTGCTTCAATATTCTCGTCAAACAGCTGAGCTTCCAGCTCGATCAGCTTGGTCTCCGCCTGCTTCATGACGTTGATCAGCTCAAGCAGAGCAGCGTCTGCCTGTGCGCCCAGTGCCTCGTAAGCAGCAAGTGCCTTATCGTATTGCTCCTCGGAAAGGGTCAGATTCACGGTTGCCTGCACGTAAAGCTCACCGTCCACCTCAAGGGATGCCACGTAATTCTTCTGTGCCAGCAAATCGGTCTTGGCTGCGCGGAGCTCGGCAAGCGATTTCTGATAGGGGGATTCGGGGGAGATCAGCGTTTCATAGCGGAAATCCTCCACTGCAAGGATGGCGGAGCTGTAAGCGTCCAGCGCTGCCTTGTAAGCTGCGTGGGTCAGCTTGTAAATGCCGCCCATTTCCTCAATAATGCGAGCGGTTTCCTCACGCTCGGCAAAGCTGATGCGGGATTCCTTGGCTGCAAAGTAAGCCTCTCTCATCTCAGCAGTCAGCAAAAGGGCTGTTTCCACGCGGCTCTGTGCCAGCACGTTGTAAAGCTGCTTTTCGTCCATCGCGTCAATTTCCTCTTGGGTGTAAAGCGCGGTGGAGAGTGCCATGGCGCGCAAAGCGTCCAGACCGAGTGCCTGAGCGGATGCAACGGCACCGCTGATATCAAGCTCTGCAAGTGCTTCGGTTGCAGTCTGCTGTACGCGATCGGTCAATTCCTTGGCATACTGAGAGTCACCCGAGATCGAGATCGTAACCGTATTCTGGTCAGCCTCTACGTTGCCCTTAACCAGATAACCGGTCTGGGCTGCAAGGTTCACCATCATATCAGCTGCCTCTTCGGGGGTCTTGCCAACGAATGCCTCACCTGCGATCAGAATGCTTCCGTCGTCGTTGAGTGCGGTTGCGCTGATGATCAGACCCTGATCGTCAACCAAAAATTCTACGCTGGGATTGATGTCTACGGTCATGCGCGTGACCGTGCCCTCTTCGGGCGTGGCAGGCTCCTGCTCGTCTTGACAGGACGTAAGCGAGAGCACTGACAGCAGCATCATCATGCAAAGCAATGCGCAAAGAAGTTTAATTTTCATGATGTCATCTCACTTTCTATGATTTTTGCAACATTATTATACCATGAAATCCGTCATCATTCAAGTGCTGTTGGTGTGACCCTGCGTGCATTTAGTGAGTAAAGGGCAGAGAAAAAGGGCACAATCATGCGCCCTTGATCTCGTATTTATCGCACTCCCAGAATGCTAAGACATGCGGTTTTTTGGTCAGTATCACCAGTAGATAGCACTCTTGCCCTTGGCGCAAGGTGCGATCGGATTTGCACTTGCCGTATTTGGCAAAACGTACGTATTGGTTGGTTACAAGCACGCGACGATAACCTCTGCCAACCACAGAGCGGCGCAGCTCGTATTCACTTTTGAGTTCCAAAAGATCCACCGTATCCACCTCAAGGGCATATTTGCCCTGCAAAATGTAAATGCCCTGACGGATCAGAATGCCTGCACCGATCAGTGCCAGGATCACACCGCCCCAAAGAAGGACCAGCATGACGATCAGAAAAATGACCGAAAACAGGCTGTCTCCTGCCAAACTGTAAAGCCCCCAGGTCAACAGCGCAAGAAATCCGCTCAGAATCAGAGCAGCCAAGCCGATTGCACCACCGCCAAGCAGTTGCTTTTTCATGTTTTCTTGCACGATCTGTTCGCGCCATAGCGTGATTTTTTGATTTTCCAAAGCCATGAAATTACCTCTCTGTCATCTCGTAGTGATCGGTGTCATATGCCATCATGACGTGCGGCTTTTTGGTCAGCACCGCAAGCACGTAAAACTCCTGATTTGCGTAAGGTGACTTGCCCAGCTCAAAGGTGCCGTACTGTTCGAAATGTGTCACGTATACCGTGATCGGATCGCCACCGGTACGGCTTGCATAGCTTTTGGGCGTGCTGAATCTTGCATGATCGATCTCAAGCACAAACTTGCCGCGCAAAAAAGCAATACTTGACGCGGTGGATCTGATCAAAAATATCGCAACAACCACCGGAACAGCCCACAGCAAAAGGGCGGATAGCACAAAGAAAGCGATCAGCAGAGCAAAGCCGCCCGATTCGGTAAAGGCTGCGATGATAGCGCCCGCCCCAACTCCGCCGCAAAGCAGCACACATACGGATATGACTACCAGATTGCGAAGCAAATACAGCGTGGCAGTCTTTTTTGCATTCTGTAGAACCTCGCTTTTTTTCAAAATCCGTTTTTTATCCTCGGTGTACATAATTTCTCCTGGAATTTTCATTGAATTTTTTTATGTCATTCTCGCCCTTGCTTGTATAGCACAAATTGACAAGCGATGTAGGGTGTGCTATAATGGGAATGCAATTGGCTGAAAACTCGAATTTGCTATGGATGGTAAAATCAATATGGAAGAAAAATTGCCGGTAAGAAAAAGAAATCGCTTGGAATTTTTTGATTACAGTTCCTGCGGAGCATATTTTATTACAACGTGCACATTCAATAAAAAGTGCATGTTTTGGGCAAGTAATCAGCCAAATTTCGTAGGGGAGGATATTATCCTCCCGCCCGAAAGCGTGAAATTATCAGCGATTGGAAAAGTAGTTGACAAATCGATTTTATCAATCTCTGCGCACTATCCTAATATTGAAGTATGGGATTATGTGATTATGCCAAATCATGTTCATATGATCCTGGTCATTCCCGAAGCGTGCGGGAGGATAATATCCTCCCCTACGAACAAGGGGTCGGTTTTATCCGCTGTGGGGCAAATGAAACGGCAAGTATCAAAAACGATAGGAAAGCCAATTTGGCAAAAATCATTTCACGACCATATTATCCGCAGCCGCGAGGACTACGAACAAATTGCCAAATATATTTATGAAAATCCGATCAGGTGGCAATATGATTGCTTTTATGTCGAGGATTTTTGAGAAAGGAGCAAATGATGAAACACCCAGATTACGTTCAATGGATCAGAAGCCGTGTGGGTCACGAAAAAGTCATGCTTGTACACGCAGGTGGTTGTATTTTCAATGACCGCGGAGAGGTGCTGCTCCAGCGTCGCGGTGACTGTGATCAATGGGGCTTTCCCGGGGGAACTGTTGAATTGGGAGAAACACCGCAGATGGCGGCTGTACGTGAGGTCAAGGAAGAAACAGGGCTTGACGTTCTGGTCGGCGATCTGATCGGGCTCTATACGGACTTCGACGTAAGGTGTTCTAATGGAGATCAATTCCAAAGCATTTTGGTTGCGTATAAGCTGACTGTCACGGGCGGAGAACTGTTTTGTGATCAAGAGGAAACGATAGAACTCAAGTACTTTCGGTTGGATGATGCCCCTGAATTGTTTTGTAAGCAACATAATGACATCTTGGAAGATGTACGAAAGAGAAAAGAACTATAGATTTATCCCTCAACAGCTTTTGATCTGTTGGGGGCTTTTCATTATATCCGACAAATAAAATTGCAAAATGTTCGCACATTACCTAAATTATTTTTTTACGTACCAAACGGGGGGCAGGGCTGCTTCGTCGGAAAGCGGGTCGCGCTCGGCTCTGTCGCGGATCAACTCCATGACCTCTTTCATCATGCGCGTGTCACAGGCTTGTACGGGCGCAGCACCCAAAATGCCGTCGGTAATGGCGCCGTGATAGCGAAATGCGGTCTCATATTTGGGAAAACGAGCCGAAATATCGCTTGTCAGCGTGGAATGGTGGGTGTAGACAAAGCGTGTGACCGCCTCGCCCGACGCGCGCTTGATTTTGACCTCGGTGGGTTTTACGGATATGCGATTGGGCACGTCCAGCATCTCGTCCACGCAGTGCAAATAGGTGTTTCTCGCATGGGATACACCCACCAGCAGCACAAAGCCGCCTGCGCGGTACAGCTTGCCGTAGCAGCTCTCGGAAGCAGTGCCGGACGAGACGTCGATCTCGCCCTTGGCGAACGCCTGTGCGCGCTCTTTGTTGCCAAATACCACCATGGAATGCGTTGGATTTTCGGTGCGAATGCCGCGCCCGTCCGAAACCGCAAGATCGGAGAATGCGCCAAGGCAGGTCTTTGGGTCATTGACGTCCAGTGTGAATGCCGCATCACTCGCCCAAAGATTTGCCCATGTGTGGGTGGGCACGCAGAAAAGACCGCCTGTGGCGGTAAAATAGTCGATCAAAACGTCAAGCAGCGCAGATGCGCCGCCCTCGATCTGCCCGACAAGGCGCAAGGACGAGTGCATGAGTACTGCGCGATCACGCGGGATGTGCAGTGCTTCCAGCTGCGCCCACAATTCGGCTTTGGTATAAACGTGGCTGATAAGGCTTCCCCCCTTTCTTTCCCATTATAGCATACACGTGTAAAAAAGTAAACAAGCAAATTTGATATCCGAGCTGCGTACTATTGACAAAAGTATGCAAAAATGGTAAACTTAAATCAAGAAATCCTTGTGGAGGCTGACATGAAAAAATTGAACGTTGCAATCATCGGGCAGGGCAGAAGCGGACAGGATATTCACGGCAGATATCACCGCAGTGCCGACAATTTGTATTACACCGTCAAGTACGTGGTGGACGCAGATGCACACCGCCGCGAGGTAGCTGCGAAAAACTACCCCGGCTGCATTACGCTTGCCGATTACCGCGAGCTGTTTGCCTTTGATGACGTGGATCTGGTGGTCAACGCATCCTATTCCGAGATGCACTATCCCATCACCAAGGATCTTTTGCTGCACGGCAAAAACGTGCTGGTGGAAAAGCCGTTTGCGCGCTGCCGCTATGAGTGTGACGAGCTGATGCAGATCGCAAAGCAGCAGGGTGTTGTGCTTGCCGTATTCCAGCAGACCTTCTTTGCGCCTTTTTATGAATTCTGCTACGATATGGTCAAGTCCGGCAAGCTGGGCGAGGTCAAGCAGATCAGCATCCGCTACAATAATTTTGCCCGCCGTTGGGACTGGCAGACGTTGCAGAAAAAGTGCGCGGGCAGCACCTACAATACAGGCCCTCACCCCATTGGCATGGCGCTTGGCTTCCTTGATTTTGACCCGCACGCGCAGGTGGTGTACAGTAAGCTGGATACCGCTCTGACCAGCGGTGACGCGGACGATTATGCCAAGATTCTGATCGCAGCGCCCGGCAAGCCGCTGATGGATATTGAGATCTCCTCGCTGGACGCGTATGCAAGCTATAACGTCAAGATTCAGGGCTCGCGCGGCACGCTCAAGGCAACCCCCGCGGCTTATGAGATGGTATATATCAACGAGGGCGAGAACCCCGAGCGCCCCGTAGTAGAGGGATCCTTGCGCGACGGGGCAGGCAACCCCATCTATTGCTGGGAGCAGCTGATCCGCCATACCGAGGGCGAGAGCTTCAACGGTACCGCCTTTGACGTGGGAACGGCAAAGATGTATGAGCAGATCTATTATAAGATTACCGAGGGCAGGGACATGACCGTCACGCCCGAAATGGCAGCAGCCGTGATCTCGGTCATTGAAACCGTGCACGCGCAAAATCCGCTGCCGCTCAAATTCTGAGGTGCACGAATATGAAAAAAATTGCGATTCTGGGATGTGAAAACTCCCATGCTAATGCGTTTTTGCGCTTGATTTGTCAAGATCCCGCCTATGCGGACGTGCAGGTGGTGGGTGTATACAGCGATGACGACTTGGCTGCGCAAAAGCTGCATGATGAGTTTGACGTACCCGTGCTTGCCAACTATGCGGATGCAAAGGATCAAATCGACGGTCTGATCATTACCGCGCGGCACGGAGATAACCACTACAAGTATGCAAAACCCTATGTTGAGAGCGGCATTCCCATGTTTGTGGATAAGCCGATCACGATCAGCGAGCAGGATGCGCATGATTTTGCAGCGGCACTTGCCCAAAACGGTGTGCGCGTATCGGGTGGTTCTTCGCTTAAGCAGGACGCCTATGTTGAACAGCTCAAGAAAGCTGCGAAGGAGCTGCAGGGCGGCAGAACGCTTGGCGGCTTTATCCGCGCACCTTATCAGCGCGAGAATGCTTACGGCGGCTTTTATTTCTACGCGCAGCATCTGGTGGAGATGGTGTGCGAGATCTTTGGCAGATTCCCACTCTCGGTTACCGCCAAGCAAAACGGTGACTGCATTCACGTGCTGTTCCACTATGAGAAATATGACTGCGTGGGTATGTTCTGCAATAACAACTATACCTACACCGCCTGCCGCATGTCCGAATCCGGTACAGAATGCTTGAATATTCCAAGCACCGAGGATTGGTATGCGCGCGAGTTCGCAGAGTTTTACGGCTTGCTTAAGGGAGGAAAACAGCCCTTGTGTTACGAGGAGTTTTTCTCTCCCGTGTTTATTCTCAATGCCATCCATCGCTCCCTGCAAAGCGGCAGGGAAGAGGCGGTTGGCAAGCTTTCGCTGTAAGGAGCAGGTATGAGCCATTACGTCTTATCCGCTTTTGCGGATGAATACGATGCGTCAGTCAAGCAGCAGCTGTGCGCGCTTTCTTGTTTTGGGATCGGACAGATCGAGCTGCGCGGTGTAAACGGAAAGAATATTTCGTCTCTGACCGCTTGCGAGATGGCGGAGCTTGGGCAGCTGCTGGACGAGCATGGCATCAAGGTCTCAGCTATTGGCTCGCCCATTGGCAAGATCGCGCTGGATGGAGATATGGATGCGCATTTTGCTCTGGCGCAAAACACCTTTGAAATCGCACGCACGCTGGGCGCACGTTACGTGCGCATGTTCAGCTTTTACGCGCCAAAAGGCAAAAAGATCACCGAGTGCCGCGAGCAGGTGCTGGACGCGCTTGGTAAGCTTTTGGATCTGGCAGACAAATACGGTGTGGTGCTGTGCCATGAAAACGAGGCAGCCATTTACGGGGATATCCCCGAGCGGTGCGCGGAGCTTGCAGAGCACTTTGACAAACGCTTGCGCTGCGTGTTCGATATGGGCAATTTTGTGCTTGAGGGGATTGATCCTCTTGCTGCCTATGCGCGTCTGCAGCAGCATATTGCGTACTTCCACGTCAAGGATGCGCTGTATGCGGGCGCGGTGGTGCCGCCCGGCAAGGGAGAGGCGCATATAGCCGAGATTCTTGACGCGCACCAAGCCTTTGCAGAAGAGGATTTCTTTGTATCGCTTGAGCCGCATTTGCAGACCTTTGACGGGCTGAATGCGTTGGTCGGGCGTTCGTTTGAAAATCCTTATCGGTATCCGGATGCCAAAGCCGCATTTGAGGATGCAGTCAACAAATTCAAGGAGATTATGCAATGAATATCTTAAAGCAAGATTGCTTAGAGGTACAAATATACCAAACAAGAGCCGAGATGGGCAAGGCAGCAGCCAAGGATATTGCGGCATGCTTGCTTGATCTGCTTGCGCAAAAGCCGCAGGTCAACGTCATTTTTGCCGCAGCTCCCTCGCAAAACGAGGTGCTTGCCGCGCTGGTAGCGGACAAGACCATCCCGTGGGAGCGCGTCAATGCCTTTCATATGGACGAGTACATCGGGCTTGCCGCCGGAGCACCGCAGGCGTTTGGCAATTTCTTGCACGAGCACATCTTCGGGCTTGTGCGCATGGCGAGTGTACATTATATCGATGCCACCGCACCCGATGCTCGGGCGGAGTGCGCGCGTTATGCCGCACTTTTAGAGCAGTATCCCGTGGACGTGGTGGTCATGGGCATTGGCGAGAACGGGCATATTGCCTTTAATGATCCGCCCGTGGCGGATTTCGCAGATCCCAAGTCGGTCAAACCGGTTGCACTGGACGAGGTGTGCCGCAATCAGCAGGTGCACGACGGTTGCTTTGCAACGCTGGCAGACGTGCCCACCACAGCCATTACCCTGACCGTGCCCACGCTGCTTTCGGGCAAGCATTTGTTCTGCATCGTGCCTGCTGCCACCAAGGCAGAGGCGGTGCGCAGAACACTGCAGGGTGAGATCGGGGAGGCATGCCCCGCCACGGCGCTGCGCCGTCACCCGAGTGCCAAGCTGTATTTGGATCGGCAGAGCAGCGCGCTTTTGTAAGGAGCAGGTATGATCAGAATCAAAAGTGACAGAATCGTTTTGCCGGACGGACTGTTTGACGGTTACGTGTATCTGGACGGCGAAAAAATCGCAGACGTCAGTCAAGAAAAGCGAGTAGCGGAGCACGAATATGATGCCTCGGGGCTGTACGTTTGCCCGGGATTTGTGGATATGCACACGCATGGCGGAGGGGGAAACCCCTTTGAGGGCAGTGTAGAGCAGATCGTGCAGGGCTGCAATTTCCATGCCCGTCACGGTACTACCACCATCGTGCCCACCATTTCTGCAGCTCCCATTGCGGATATGGCGCGCTCGGTGCAAAACGTCAAGGCAGCCATGCAGGATGCGCGCGTCATGGGCACAATTGCAGGCGCGCACATGGAAGGACCGTATCTTTCCCGCAAGCAGGCGGGCGCGCAATGCGCGGATTTCATTACCGACCCTGTTGAGCAAGAGTATTTGCCGCTGCTGGAGCAGTATGGCGACGTGATTGCACGCTGGAGCTATGCGCCCGAAAATGACCACGGGCAAAGGTTTGCCAAGGCACTTGCCGCGCACGGTGTGGTGGCAGCTGCAGGGCATACCGATGCGATTTACGATGACCTCAAGCCTGCAATGAAGCAGGGCTGCCTCCTGATCACGCATTTGTATTCCTGCACCTCGACCGTAACGCGCGATCACGGATTCCGCAGACTGGGCGTGATCGAAACCTCGTATTTAGAGGACGGTATGGACGTGGAGATCATTTGCGACGGCAAGCATCTGCCCCCCGAGCTGATCAGGTTGATCTACAAGATCAAGGGACCTGAGCATATCGCGCTGATCACCGATAGCCTTGCGCTGGCAGGCACCGATCAGGTGCACGGATTTATGCAGAGCACCGAGTTTATCATTGAGGACGGTGTGTGCAAGCTCATGGACAGAAGCGCGTTTGCAGGCAGCATTGCCACCGCGGACAGATTGGTGCGTGTGGCGATCAAGGAGGCGGGTATCCCGCTTACCGATGCCGTGCGTATGATGACCGCGACTCCTGCGCGCATCATGGGCCTTTCGCAAAAGGGCAGCATCGCCCGTGGTATGGATGCCGATCTGGTAGTGTTTGACGAGGAGATCCAAGTCAAGCAGGTATTTGCCAAGGGTAAGGAAATATAAAAAGAACCCTTGCACAATGATTTGTGCAGGGGGTCTTTTATGTTCAGGGATTGAATCTTATAAATTGCTGCTCGGAGCAAATCAGCGCATCTGCCATGGCGGAAAGGGCTGTGTCCTTGTCAGAGGTATCTACGTCATCCCAGTGGATGATTTGAATCTGTGTTTGAGCAATTTCGCAACAGTTTTGCTCAAACACTGCCATTTGCGTGTCAAAATCGGTTTGATCTACCTCTTGTCCTGCGCAATAATAACGATCGGGGACGTTCAAGGAGGTGCTGACCTTTTCAAAAAGGACCTTGAATTTGTACTGATCGGTCATTTGTATGGTCAGGTCGTACCATTCCAAGCCGTCGCGCAAAGCGCCCTTGTTGATCAGCACGTAGCTGCCGTCCTGCTTTTGGTGCACGCAGAGATAGATGTTGCGGCTGTCGTTGTAATGCGGTGTTTCGCCCCAGAAGCAGATCTCTTGTCCGCTTTGCAGGTCGTATGCCACAATGCAAACGTTTCCCATTGAGCCGCCTGTGTAAGCGGTGATCAGCTCGGGCAGGTTATCAAAGTTCAGGTCCATCAAAGCAGCACCAAAGCAGCCATAGTCCAATGCCTCATAGCATTGGGCAGAGGTGAGCGCAGAAATGATGCTGTCTTTCCACAAAGCGCGCTCCTCGGCTGAAATAAAGCTGCAGGGAACAGGCGGATGGGTGGGTGTTGTGTCTTGCGTAGCATCTTGAGGCTGCGCAGGTGTTTGGTTGCAGCAGGCGAGTGTGCATATGATCAGTAAGGTCAAAAATACGGATAAGATTTGTTTCATTCTGCTCTCCAAATGATTTGATAAGGTCAGTATAGCATGGAAAAAAGTGCGTGTCAACAGAGTGGGGGAAAGTTTTTTGAAAGGGAGATTTTGTGCAGGGAAGTGGTGAGATAGTGCCGCTGCGGCACTAGGGTATTCGCGCGAAGCGCGAAGATTCCCACGCCCTGCGTCTGGAGAATGCCTTGCTGCGCAAGTCGCTCTCCGACCTTCGGGCGGGGAATGCGAACCTGATCTTTGCGCACAGCGTGCGCAAAGAACCAGGTGAGAATCTGATAGTGCCGCAGCGGCACTAGGGTATTCGCGCAAAGCGCGAAGATTCCCGCGCCCTGCGTCTGGAGAATGCCTTGCTGCGCAAGTCGCTCTCCGACCTTCGGGCGGGGAATGCGAACCTGATCTTTGCGCACAGCGTGCGCAAAGAACTAGGTGAGAATCTGATAGTGCCACAGCCAACAGAAAGAGCACCAAGCCTACTGGCTTGGTGCTCTTTCTGTTGGCTGCGGCACTAGGATTCGAACCTAGGGAATGACGGAGTCAGAGTCCGTTGCCTTACCGCTTGGCGATGCCGCAATATTTTCAACATCGGTTATTATAACAGATATGATTCGGTTTGTCAATACCAAAATGAAAAATTCTCCAAAAAGATTTCTCTTTTTTCAGTATACCGTCAAATGTTGTTCCGTATACATGAAGTAATGAGATTCTTGGAGGACTGTGTCATGTCTGTCACACTTGCGCTGGTCGGTGCGCCCAATACGGGAAAATCAACGCTGTTCAATGCACTGTGTGCCGCTTGCGTGCCAACCGGTAATCGCGAGGGCGTGACAGTGCAGGCGGTGCACAAAAAAGCCAAGGGCTTGGGCATGGATTGGGAGGTGGTGGATCTGCCCGGCATTCGCACACTGCCGCCACGCGCTCCGGATGAGCAGCTCAGCCTTTCCTATCTGCAAAGCATTCCGCCTGAGCTGATTGTGTTCGTAGTGGATGTGACCCGCGCTTCACAGGGGCTTGCCTTATGCTTTGATTTGCTGCGCCGCTTGCGCCAAGGCTGCACGGGATGCGGCATGTCCTGCGGAGCACAAACCACCCCTATGCGCTGCATGCTTGTTTTGAATTATTGTGATCGTCTGGAAACACGCAAGATCAAGGTGCACACACAGGAATTTTCCGGGGAGACCGGCATTCCTGCGGTTGCCGTTTCAGCTGTGCGCGGTCAGGGAATGCAGGAATTTCTCGCGGTTGCACAGCGTGTGCTGCGCTCTCCCGTTCCCGTTTACCGCTTGCCGCAGGGGCAGGCACAGATCGATTGCCTGGTGGAGCTGTTGCTGGGGGAAAACGTGAGCAAAAGGCTTGAGCAATCATTGGCTGATCGCATCTTTGCACGTCGCCTGACCGGCATTCCCGTGTTCTTGGTGCTGTTTGGGCTGATCCTATGGCTGTGCATGGGTGGACCGGGAAAGTGGGCGTCAGAGGCGTTTTTACGCCTGACGATCGATCCGCTCGTCAGCCTTGCCGAGCGACTCTCAGGGCACGTGCCGTCTTGGCTTGTCTCTTTGCTTTGCGATGGTGTGCTGACGGGGGCGGGCACAGTGCTTTCTTTTCTGCCAAGCCTTTCGCTCTTATTTGCCTGCCTTTGCATTCTGGAGCAAAGCGGACTGTTGGCACGTTGCGCATACGTTATGCACCGCCCCATGCAAAAAATCGGGCTGTCGGGGCAGGGCTTTGTTGCATTGCTGTTGGGTGTGGGTTGCAGCGTGCCCGGAGTGATGAGCCTGCGTACCGTGGCAAATGCAGCACAGCGCAGGCGCGCAGCGGTGCTGCTGCCACTGATCTCCTGCACGGCAAGGCTGCCTGTGTATCTCATGATTGGCAGCATGTGTGGTTTGAGCGGTTGGGGCATTTGCATTGTCGCCTATTTGGTGGGCATTGTGGGCGTGTGCGCGTGGGGGGCAATCATGGCAAAGGGGGCAGGGGATAGCAACGAGCCGCCTTTGGCACTGCCGCCTTATCGCATGCCCGGTGTGCGCGAGGTGGTGCGGCAGGTCAGGGAGCGATCGTTTGATTTTGTGGTCAGGGTTGGCAGTACGGTGCTGCTTTGCTCGGTGCTTGTGTGGTTGCTCTCGCACCTGACGTGGCGCTTGGGATATACCGAGGAGATCAAAGAAAGCCTGCTCGGACTTGCGGGGCAGAGCTTGGCACCACTGCTTGTACCCATCGGGCTTGGCAAAGGGGAGGTCGTGTCCGCACTGATGTGCGGCGTGCTTGCCAAGGAGAGCATTGTGGCTACATTGGGCGTGCTGAGCGGTGGAGAGATCTCAGGTATGCTGAATACAGCGCAGGCAATGGCATTTGCGGTGTTTTGCGCACTGTATTGCCCTTGCGTGGCAACGCTTGGCGCCATGAAACGAGAGGCGGGGAGTGTGTGGGCAACGGTGCAGAGCATACTGATCGGACTTGGTAGCGCGTATTTTGCCGCAGCTGTGACGTATTATGGCGTATTGCTGTGCCAAAAATTTTTGGCATAAGGGTTGCAAAACACAAGGCTTTGTGATATAATAGCACCTGCATGCACCGGTAGCTCAGCTGGATAGAGCACAAGCCTCCGACGCTTGGTGCCGCAGGTTCGAATCCTGTTCGGTGCGCCAAAAAGGGATAGGGTCGCCAAAGCGACCCTATCCCTTTTTGGCGCACCTCACTTACCCGATTCGAACCTCGTCGTTTGGCGACCGCGACGCCAAACGGCTTGGCTTGCGCAGGGAGAGAAAAGAGGTAGGAAGAGTGATAGCGCAAGCATAGGTTCAGAATCCTGTTCGGTGCGCCAAAAAGGGATAGGGTCGCCAAAGCGACCCTATCCCTTTTTGGCGCACCTCACTTACCCGATTCAGAACCTCGTCGTTTGGCGACCGCGACGCCAAACGGCTTGGCTTGCGCAGGGAGAGAAAAGAGGTAGGAAGAGTGATAGCGCAAGCATAGGTTCAGAATCCTGTTCGGTGCTTCACCGATTCGAACCTCGTCGGTTGGCGACCTTGTGTGTCACCCCACCTGCGGCAACAACTTTGGTAGGGGTCGGCGCCCTCGACGACCCGCCACGTAAACACTTCGGGCGCGCCTCCCACTATGTGTCATCCTGAGCGAGGTCGCAGAGCGACCGAGTCGAACTTTTGCGGGTCGAATATTTCGCGGCAGAGCCGTGAAATTGAGCGAGCAAAAGCGCGCGCAGCGCGGGATCTGCGATGGGTTTGCAAGATGTTTGTTTAGCCAAAGTAATATTCTTTACTTGCCCCAGCCGATCACGCAGCGGGCGATCAATGATCGCCCCTACAGGCGTGTCATAAACCGTTTCCCGGATCCTCAAAGCGCAATTCTTGCGCTTTGACTTTCAAAAATCAGCAATTCGTTGCAGATTTTTGAAAGTTCGACGCGCAAACACCCACACCGGGGTGTTTGCTTGCTCAGGATGACACATAGTGGGATGCGCAAAAAGCCCCCCTCCGGGAGGGGGGAAGGCGACCTTAGAAATACAATATTCGCCAGGGGGGAGCCTGCGGGAGTAACAAGGGCGGAGCGCATTGCCCCGAGTACTCAACCGAACTCATTTGTCCG
>SVQP01000014.1 GCA_015065285.1 Oscillospiraceae bacterium
ATTGTTACTTACTACCCGTAAACGGGTTCTCTTTGAGTTTATTATTTTCTGTAGGGACAGGCGTCCCCGACTGTCCGTTTTAGAGTGAATTTAATTCTTGCAAAAATTCGGGAGCAGCAATGTTTTCAAGGAAAACTTGCCTTCGAAGATAGCAAGCCACTCCCCTGCCGATTATACCTTAATGTCTATCCGCCAATCCAAGACTTTGCTTTTGTCCTTTGTTTTCTCGGACAGTCGAGGACGCCTGTCCCTACAAGATATCATTGCAGCAGGGCGGGACGTCGAGGCACCGTCCCCTGCAATTTACCCGAAAGACAAAAGAGGTCTGCGCGTGCCGCGCAGACCTCTTTTCTTATGCAATTTCGCTCTTATGCCTTTGTGGCAAGGTAATCGCACACGTCCTTGACGGTTTCGAACTTGACGGGCTCGTTGAACTGGAAGCCGAATGCGGCTTCGATCTCCATAGCCAGCAGCATAACGGACAGAGAGTCCAGCTTGAGATCCTCCATCAGGCGGGTTTCGGGGGTGACGGAGCTGACGTCAATTCCGGGATTGACTCTGCCAATGATTTCGGTGAGTTTTTCGATCATGAGATTATCCTTTCGTTACAATGTTTTGATATAGGAACGGCGGCGCTTATGCAAAGTGGAGTCGAAATACTTCCACTGCGCCATGACTTGGGTATTGGTTTCCAGATTGAGATTGGTTTCAGCATACTCGATCTTGCCGCTTGAAAGAATCTCGTTGAGCTGTCGGAGCATGACGGCATTGACGCCCGAGTTCTGATATTCGGGCAGCACGCCGATCAAGCCGAGATCCAGCGTTTTGGGATGGTTTGCAGCGTGCAGCACCTTGCACACGGTGGGCAGCGTCAGTCTGCCACCGCTCTTTTGCAATGCTTTTCCGATGCCCGGAATGCAGAGCGCAAAGGAAACCACACGCTCATTCTTATCGCAAATGACTACAAGACACTCCTTGTTGAGGATCAGCATGAACTGATCGATCATCTGCTGCTTCATATTCTCGGTAAACGGCACCGTACCGTACAGGTGACGGTAGCATTCGTCCAGACAGTCGAAAACACTGTCCTTATAGGTCTCGATGTACTGCTTTTTGGACATTTTGGAGCTATCCACCACGTGCAAGCCCGAAAGCTCCAGCGCACGCTCAGCAACCTTGGCGATCATGGGATTGGGCTCTTTGGCGGCACGCAGCCTGAATTCCAGCCAGTCGATCTCCTTGCCGTAGCCGCAAGATTCGAGCAGCACGGGATAATAGTCGTAATTATACTGCTCCTCAAAGGTGGAAAGCTGATCAAATCCCTCGATCAGCATGCCCTCACGCTCCAGATCGCTGTATCCGAGCGGTCCGCAAACCGTATCCATTCCCTGTGCAAGTGCCCAGTTTTCCACAGCACCGAACAGCGCCTTGGCAACGTCCACGTCATTGATCGCATCAAAGCGGGTAAATCGCACGCGCTTCTCGCTTCGCAGCTCGTTGGACTGGCGCTGCAGAATGCCCTGAATGCGCCCTACGATGCGTCTTCCCTGCTTGGCAAGAAAGAACACGGTCTCGCAGGTATCGCTGTAAGCATGCTTTTTTTTGAACTGTGCCATTTCGTCACCGTAAAGTGGTGGCACGAAATAAGGATTGTTTTTATAAAGCTTGAGCGGAAAATTGACAAATGCTTTTCTTTGCGACGGTGTCTTTACCTCGATGATATTTATGCTCTGCATACGAATTATTCCAAGGGCTCGTCGTCACGACGCAAGAACAGAAGACCGTAGCCTGCCAGCCAAGGACCGTTGTGGCAGCCGCTGACGGGAGAGGTGATCACAGGCTCGTGGTTGGTATGAATATCGTATTTCTTTTCGATCTCTACCAGCTCCTTGAGCAAAGAGGGTCCTGTGTAGGTGTGCCAGAGCAGATAATCCTCGGGAGCGCGATCACCGATCATTTCCTTCAGAATCTCGCAGGTCTTTGCCAGTGCCTTCTTGGGAGTACGAACGCTTTGCAGTGCGCACAGCTCACCGTCATGGGTGAAATGCACGACGGGGCAGATATTGAGCATCTTACCCATCAGAGCCTTACCGCCCTTGAGTCTGCCGTTGTAGATCAGGTAATCCAGCTTTGCGTCAACGCCAAGGAATTCCTGGTGCTTCATCATCCAATCAATTTCCTTGAGAATGGTCTCGGTGTCAATACCCTTCTGAATCATCTCGTGAGCCTTGATTGCCAGCAGACCCTCACCAAAGCAGGTGATCTTGGAGTCGATGACGATGATGTTCATCTTATCCTTGAATTCTTCAGCAGTCAGACGGATCAGGTTGCAGGTGCCGCCCAGATACGAGCTGAGCGCGATGACGATAATTTCACGGTAACCATCGTCGTATGCCTTCTGGAAATGCTCTCTGATTGCCTCGGGGCTGGGCATTGCGGTCTTGGGAAGATTGTTCTTGGGATCCTCCAGCACCTCAAGATCACGGTAGAACGCATCGGGGTCAAGGTTCAGACCCTCAAGATATTCGTTACCCTTGAAATGTACGTGAATACGGATGATATCAATGTCGTATTGCTTGTAGCGGTCGGGAGCGTATTCGATACAGCCCGTAGAGGTGCACATGACTTTTCTTTTGATTTCCATAATTGACTCCTTAATATTCTCTGAATGTTATCTGTGATCCTTGCCGTCAAACATTGCCTTGTTTCTGGCAACGTTGAGCATAATGGCAGAGGTATTCTTGATCGAATCTGCGTTTGCGGCACCGTGTGCCTTGATGATGGGCTTGCCTGTGCCAAGCAGCTGCGCACCGCCCAGCGAATTGAAATCGTAAATGCTCATCAGATAGCCGACAAGCTTCATGATCTCGGGGTTGCCGGTCTTTTTGCCGTATACCACGATATCGGTAATAATTCTCTTGGCAATGCCCTCGGAATTCTTGAGCACCTGGTTGCCTGCAAAGCCATCTGCTACCAGCACGTCGCAATCACCCGAGAGTGCGTTGGTGCCCTCGATATTGCCAACGAAATTGAGCTCGGCATCTGCCTTGAGCAGTACGTGCGTTTCCTTGACCAGCTTGTTGCCCTTGGTCTCCTCTGCACCGTTGGAAAGAAGTCCTACGCGGGGATTCTCAATGGCGTAGCACTGCTTCATCAGATCAGAGCCCATGTGTGCGAATTCCACCAGCATGGATGCGGTGCAATCGATATTGGCGCCCGTATCCACAAGGCAGGTAAAGCCGCCCTTTGCTGCGGGCAGAATGGCTGCCAGCGCAGGTCTGCGCAAGGGCTTGGCGGGCACGTAGCGGAGTGCGCCCGCAATCAGCGCACCGGTGCTGCCTGCATTGATCAGACCCAGCAGATCATCGCGTGCGGCAAGTGCCTGCAGCGCCTTGACCAACGAGGAATCGGTCTTTTTGAAAATGGCTTCCATGGGGTTATCGTAATTGGTGATGGTATCGGGCGCGTGCACGATCTCGATTCTGTCGTGGTCGTACTCTGCCTTTGCAAGCTCTGCTTTTATCACTTGGCTGTCACCGAACAGCACGATCGAGAGCTCGGGGTTCTCGGCAAGCGCCATCAAAGCACCCTGTACGATGGTAGCGGGTCCCTTGTCGCTGCCTTGCGTGTCGATTGCGATTTTGTAAGTAGCCATACTCTTCTCCTTTTATTCAACGGCGATGAGGTAGCGGTAAACCTGCTGGTCGCCCACAAACACATCCACGCTCAAATCTTCAAATGCTTCTTCAATTGCCTCTGTCATGGCGGTGCGCTCCTCCTCGGTCACGCCCTCGCCCACAAACAGCGTCAGGATCTCTCTGTCCTGTACGTCCTCAATGGCATTGATCATTTGGATCATTGCCTCGTACTCATCGGCACAGGAGCAAACCAGCTTGCCGTCCAGAATACCGATCGATTCGCCCTTGGTAACCGATACGTCACCGATTACGGTATCGCGAATGGCATAAGTGATCTCACCCGATGCAACCGCATCCTTGGCATCGGTCATATCGGCAACCTGCTCATCCGCATCCTCAATGGCTGCATTGAATACTGCAAGTGCGGTATATCCCTGTGGGAAGGACTTGGTGGGCACAACGCGCACGTCTACGCCCTCGCAAAGGCTTGCCGCCTGCTGTGCGGTCAGCAGAATATTGCCGTTATTGGGCAGGATCAGCACCACGTCGGCATCCAGCTGCTCAATGGCATTGACAAAGTCCTCGGCGCTGGGGTTTGCGGTCTGACCGCCATCGATCACGATATCTGCACCCAGCTCGCCAAAGAGTGCGTGCATGCCGTCACCGCTTGCCACCGTGATCACACCGTAGCGCTGGTGCAGTTTTTTCTTTTGCTTTGCAGCCTCGGTTCTCTCGGAGTGCTGCAGGCTCATGTTCTCAATTTTGACCTCAAGGTATTCACCATACTGCTGGCACAACAGCAGCACGTCTGCGGGCACCATGGTATGTGCGTGCACCTTGAGCACGTCCCCGTCGCGCAATGCCACGATCGAATTACAATCACGGGCTTCGAGCGCTGCGCGGAAGGCATCCAAATCAAACGCCTCGGGATCTCCCTTTGCGCGCTGCAATCTGACCAGGCACTCGGTGCAATATCCCCATTCCAGAGGACTGTCGGTGGTGAACAGATCGTAATTGACCGCAGGCTTTGCTACGGTATCCTCCAGATGCTCGTAGTCGCCCAGGTCAATATCCTTGCCGGTCAGCGCATCGTACATGCCGACCAGAATAGCAAGATAGCCTGCTCCACCGCTATCCACTACGTCCGCCTGCGCAAGCACGGGCAGCATTTCCTTGGTTTTGAGCAGCGTTTCTCTTGCCTGCTCTATCAAGCCCTCAAACATCTGCTCAGCAGAGGTATTCTCGTTTGTGTGGCTGACCGTATATTTCGCGCTTTCACGGAACACAGTAAGGATGGTTCCCTCCACGGGATTGGAGACTGCCTTATAAGCGCGCGTCACACCGCTCTGCAGGGCTGCTGCAAATTCTACGACGCTGACGCTCTGGCAATCCGCCATAGCAGCGGCTACGCCCGCTACGTACTGGGAAAGGATGACGCCCGAATTGCCGCGTGCTCCCAGCACACAGCCGCGGGCAAACGTATTCATAATATCACCAACCGAGCTCTCTTTGCCAAGGCGCGCCATGCCGCCCTCCAGCGTTTTGGTCATGTTGATACCGGTATCACCGTCCGGTACGGGAAAAACGTTAAGATCGTTGATCTCCTGCATATGTGCGCGAATGCCCTGAATGCCGCCGTGCAGCATGCTCTTGACTGCCGCGCCGTCCAAAATAAACGTTTCCATTGTCATTCTCCAATCATTAAGTCGTAGCCGTAACCAGTGTTCCGGTCATGCGTTCCATATAAGCTGCAATCGAGCTGATGTCGGGGCGCTTATTCTCATCGCCCAGCAGCCACTGACCCAGCACGTGCACAAAGCCGCTGATCAAAAAGGTAGCAGCCATGCGCTTATCGGTGCTTTCGTAGCCATCGTAAGCCTGCATCAGCTTATCCTCCAGCTTTGCCATAAACGCCTCTGTTCTGCCACGGTAGACCTTGCGCAGCTCATCTGCCTGCTGCTCTACAGCCGAAAGCAGCCCCTGAACGTATGCCTTGGGGGTTTCAAACAGGCTCTTCTTTTCGGAGAACGCATTCATCAGCTTTTCAATACAATTCTCTTCTATTTCGTTTGCAAGTGCCAGCGAATCCACGTAGTGCTTATAAAATGTGGTTTTATTGATCATGGCACGCTCGCAAATATCCTTGACCTTGATCTTTTCGGGCATGTACTGATCACGTAAGGACAAGAATGCCTGCTTGATCTGCTGCTTGGTTTTGATAATTCTGAGATCCATCTTTTGCTCCTTTCTTAGCCGAACGGGAATCGAACCAAGTTGGTTTTGACGTGCAGATTTTCCCCATCCCTGCATCTTTTCTCTTGGAAATACCGCCTGTATATCCTGCAAGAAAAGCTATTGGGCTGAGAAAAATCTGCTGCGTCAAAACTGCTCGCACCCGCCGGCGAATGCATTTTTGATAGATTTTGGTGAGATTTTGCGAAGCAAGATACCAATCTTGCGAGTGAAAGCTCGCCGGAAGATGCGAAAATGCATCGTCGTCGGGCAATTTGGTTCGACTCCCGTTTGGCTAAGCAGTCAAAAAATAATCAACTAAAGTTGCTTATCCAATTATAGTCGCTTAAGCAACTTTTGTCAAGAGTTTTTCGAAAAAATACACCACATTTATTGACGATTGGTGAAAATATGATATAATATTCATATATACTTTAATATATCAAAGCAAAGGGGGAAAAGGCATGCAAGTACAAAATCCAATTCTGCCCGGGTTTCATCCCGATCCGTGCATCTGCCGCGTTGGACAGGATTATTTTCTTGCCACCTCCACGTTTGTCTGGTTTCCCGGTGTGCAGCTGTATCACTCACGCGATCTCGTGCATTGGCGCGAGCTGCCCTGCCCCTTGCGTAAAACCATGCAGCTGGATCTGCGCGGCTGCCCCAATTCGGGCGGCATATGGGCGCCTTGCCTTACCTGGTCGGACGGCACGTTTTACCTGATCTACACAGTCGTGCGCAACTATCACGGCATTTTCAAGGACACGCCCAACTACCTTGTCACCACAACGGATATTTTTTCGGGCGAATGGTCCGAGCCCGTCTTTCTCAATTCCAGCGGATTTGATCCCTCGCTTTTCCATGCACCAAACGGCAAGAAATATCTGGTCAACATGATCTGGGATCACAGATTGGAAAATCATCCCTTCGGCGGCATTGTGCTGCAGGAATATTCTCCCGAGCAGCAGCGGCTTGTAGGAGAGATCAGAAACATTTACCGCGGTACTGAGATCGGTTGCACCGAGGCACCGCATCTGTTTTACAAAAACGGGAATTATTACCTTTTGGTAGCAGAGGGTGGCACGCTTTACAACCACGGTGTTCGCCTGGCGCGTTCCAAGCATCTTGAAGGGCCTTACGAAACCGACCCTGTGCCCGTGCTGACCACCCGTCACGCACCGAACGCGCCCCTGCAGCGCGCAGGACACGGATCGCTGACCGAGACGCCCGACGGCACGCCTTACATGGTTTATCTGTGCGGCAGACCGATTGGCGAGAAAAAGAGATGCATTCTCGGTCGCGAAACAGCGCTTGCAAAGCTTTTCTGGGACACAGACGGCTGGCTGCGCTTGGATGGCGGCGGCATCGCACCCTTGCCCGAGATCTCTGTGGATCTGCCGCCCGTGCCGACGGAGCCTGTCCCCAAGACCGATTGCTTTGATACCCCCACCCTGCCCGAGCGATACAAAACGCTGCGCGTGCCGCTTGAGAGCATTGGCTCACTGACAGAGGCGCCCGGTTGCCTGCGGCTTTACGGTCGCCAGTCCATTACCTCACAGGACGTGCAAGCCATGGTGGCGCGCCGGCTGCAATCGCATGCGTGCGAAATCACGGTGAGAATGGATTTTGAGCCCACGGATTTTCAGCAGATGGCGGGCTTGACCGTTTTTTACGATACCTTTAATTTCTTTTATCTTTACGTCAGCCGCGAGTCGTGCGGACGTGCACTTCGCATCTGCGTGCGCGACAATCTGTGCTTCTCGCAGCCGCTTGATCTACCCTTCCCCATCAAGCAGGGGCAGATTTGGCTGCGTGCGCGTATTGTGGGCTGCAGCCTGCAATTCTTCTACGCCCCGGACGGAGAATGCTTTGTCCCCGTAGGACCTTTACTGGATTGCTCCAATCTTGCAGACGAGGGCTATAGTGAGATTGGTCACGAGGGGCATACGGGTACGTTTGCGGGCATGGCTTGTCAGGATCTGACCGGTCGTGGCGCGCATGCCGATTTTTGGAGCTTTACTTACCAAGATATTTTATAAACAAAGGAGTTTGTTATGGCAAAAAGTGTACAGGATATTATGAGCATGATCCGCGAAAACGGGATCAAAATGGTGGATTTCAAAATGGTGGACGTCAGCGGTCAGTACCGTCACGTAACCATTCCCGCGCAGAATTTTTCCGAGGACACCATGAAAAGCGGCATTGGCTTTGATGCCTCCAACTACGGCTATGCCGTGGTGGAAAAGAGCGACATGGTATTCATCCCCGACCCCGATACCGCGGTGATTGACCCCTTTTGCGAGATTCCCACGCTTTCCATGACGGGCGACGCCATGATCATTGCCTCCCCCGAAAACAAGCCGCTCTCGCAATACCCCAGAAATATCATCAAAGCGGCTGTGGCACACATGCAGGCAAGCGGTGTGGCGGACACTATGAAGATTTTGCCCGAATTTGAGTTTTATCTGTTTGATCAGGTGGGTTGGGAGGTCTCTCCCAATTGCATCGGGGCATCCATTGACGCACAGCAATCCTATTGGAACAGCGCAACCGAGGGCAAGGGCGTGATCGTGCCCAAGCAAAAGGCTTATCACATTGCCAAGCCCTTTGATCGCGCATACGAAGCCAGAAGCGAGATGTGCATGCACATGCTGGATGCAGGCATTGAGATCAATTATCATCATCCCGAGGTGGCTGCTTCGGGTCAGTTTGAAATCGAGCCCCAGCTTGGCGAGGTGGTACACATGGCGGACGCGACCATGATGATCAAGTATATCATTCACAACACCGCGCTCAAGTACGGAAAATCCGCCACCTTTATGCCCAAGCCCATTTACGGCGAGGCAGGCAGCGGCATGCACGTGCATATGCTCTTGTTCAAGGACGGACAGCCCGTATTCTCGGATGACAACGGATATGCGCACTTAAGCGAAACCGCGCACTATTTCATGGGCGGCTTACTCAAGCACATTGCTTCCCTTTGTGCGCTGACCAATCCCAGCACCAATTCTTTCAAGCGTCTGGTGCCCGGCTTTGAAGCACCCGTTACGGTTGGCTATGCCACCTCCAACAGAAGTGCGGTCATTCGCATTCCCGCTTATGCGAAATCCCCCGACAAGCGCCGCTTTGAGCTGCGCAATCCCGATGCGACCTGCAATCCCTATTTCTGCTATGCAGCCATTCTGATGGCAGGATTGGACGGCATCAAGAACAAGATCGATCCGCATGCGTGCGGTTGGGGTCCCTACGACGTCAATCTTTACCATCTCTCGGACGAGGAAAAGGCAAAGCTGCACCATCTGCCCACCTCGCTGCCCGAGGCGCTGGACGCGCTGGAGGCTGACCACGACTACCTGACCGAGGGTGGCGTGTTCCCGATCGAGCTGATCAACAGCTTTATCAAAACGAAGCGAGAGGAATGCCGCGCTATGGCTGCCATTCCCCACCCCGCAGAGTTTGAAAAATACTACAACCTGTAAAGCATGGAACGCAAACGCAAGATTTTTCCTTTTGTGGCAGTTGCCCTGCTGCTTTGCTGCGTACTGCTTGTTCTATGGGCACTGTGGGGCAACACGGCGCTTGAGCGTACCGATTACGAAATTGTCTCTTCCCGCCTGCCCGCAGCCTTTGAGGGCTACGTGATCGCACAGGTCTCCGATCTGCATAACGCGCAGATGGGTGACGGTAACCGAGCACTGCTTGACTTGCTTGTCCAAGCACAACCGGACATCATTGTGATCACGGGAGATCTGATCGATGCGCGTCGCACCGACGTGGGCATAGCCCTTGAATTTTTGAAAGAAGCCGTGCAGATTGCGCCCTGCTACATGATCACGGGCAACCATGAATGCGCCATTGACCGAGCTGCCTACTATGACTTTGAAGCGCAGGTGCGCGCGCTTGGCGTACACGTGCTGCATGACGAGGCAGTGCTGCTGGAGAAAGGTGGCGAGCAGATCACACTGCTTGGGGTGGATGACCCCAATTTTATGGGCATGCTGTATTCCCCTGCCGAGCTGCGCGAGCTTGCAAACACGGATGGCTTTTGCATCATGCTCTCGCACAGACCCGAGAACTTTGATCGCTATGCAGCGGCGCAGATTGATCTGACTTTTTCGGGTCATGCGCACGGTGGGCAATTCCGCCTGCCGCTGATCGGTGGGCTTTACGCGCCCGGGCAAGGCGTGTTCCCCGAATACGACAGCGGTGTTTATACGTATCAGAACGCGAATATGGTGGTCAGCCGCGGCATTGGAAACAGCTCGTTTCCCTTGCGCCTTTGCAATCGCCCCGAGCTTGTGGTGGTAACGCTGACCGCACATGACGAATCATAAGGAGACAACATATGGCAAAGCTGCATTTTCTGAAGTCTGTGACCGACACCATTAATACCTCGTTTATCTTAGAGAGCAACGGCACGCTGCTGGTATTGGACGGGGGCTTTCCCTGTGAGGCGCCTTACATGTACGAATATCTCAAGGAACTGGGCGGACACGTGGATACCTGGTTTATCACCCACTTTCACGACGACCACTTCGGCTGCTTTGTGACCATGCTGCAGGAGCATCCCGATATCGTTGTTGACAAGGTCTGCTTCAATCTCCCCTCGGATGAATTTCTGATCAGATACGAGCCCAAGCAGAGCTTGAATACGACAGAAGAGTGGTTGCGCATTTTCCGAGAAGCGTTGGACGCACGCGCGCTACCCGTTATCACGGCAACGGTTGGCGACGTTTACGAATATGACGGCGGTAAGGTCAGGGTTCGCGTGCTGCGCACCTATAACGAGGAGTACGCGTATATCAACAATTCCTCTACCGTATTCCGTTTTGAGGTAGACGGCAAGAGCATACTGTTCCTTGGCGACCTTGGCACAGAGGGCGGTCAAGAGCTGCTTCGCATAACCGATCCGGCAATGATCAAGGCAGACTACGTGCAGATGTCGCACCACGGTCAGGGCGGTGTGGACCGCGATTGCTACCGTGCCATCATGCCCACCTATTGCCTGTGGCCAACGCCTTCGTGGGTGTGGAACAACATGGGTCCGGGCGGATACGACACCAACGTTTTCCAAACCATCATCGTGCGTGGCTGGATCAGCGAGCTGCGCTCGGTCAAAAAGCACTACCTGATGATCGATGGCACGCAGGTCATCGACCTGGCAGAATAAAGATAAAAAACGGCGGTTTGATACCGCCGTTTTTTGACTAAACCGTCAGTTCAGGGCATGTTTTTTTGATTCAACCGTCGGTTTAGCGACTGGAAAAACAAGTCATTGACGAATTTTGACCGATATGGTACAATGAAATCACGACAAAAACGAGAGGGGCTACGGGCATATGAATATTGGAGAGAAAATTTGTCAGCTGCGCAAGGAGCGTGGCATGACGCAGGAAATGCTTGCCGAACAGCTGGTGATCTCAGCGCAGGCAATTTCCAAATGGGAAAGAGGCATTGCCAATCCCGACCTTGAATTGATCCCCCGCATTGCAAAGCTGTTCTCTATTTCAACGGATGAGCTTTTGGGGCTTTCCTCGCCCAAGGCTGCCGAGAGCGAGCTGGAAAAACGCATTACATCCTTGGAGCGTCTGCTCGAAATGCTGACTGCCAAGGACGAAAACGCATCCAAGGAAATCATGCTGCGCGAGGCACCGCGCGTGATCAGCTATGATTTTGTCAAGATGTCTGCTGCCGAAAAAAAGCTGTGGAAGCCGGACGGCTTGCATATTCTTGATGGCAGCCGCGAGCTGTTTATGAAAGCAGTTCCCGTCCCCCGTGCCTTTGGCACGACAGTTGATCCACAGTTCATCATGGCGGGGCTTTCGATCCCCTTGGATGGCATCAGCCGCATCCTGGTCAAGCTTGCCACGGTTGGAAACAGAACGCCCCATCAGCTTCAGGTCTTTTTTATCACCGACCGTCATCCGGAATGGGATGAGCAAAAAAGTCTGAAAACAGGTTACCCCAACGGCAAGATGGTCACACTGGATCTGGAGATACACAATCCCCTGTTCTGCGGCACTCTGACGGGTCTTCGCATTGACCCCTTTGCCATGGGGGATGGATGTACTGAAATTGAATCGGTTATGCTGTTGACACCACAGGGCGAGGTCGTATTTGAGATGGATGCTGAGCTGTGCAAGAATCACGTTGTGCATCTGCAAAACGAGGACAAGTTAGACAAGGTCAAATCCCCCGGTCCCATTCTCAAGAATGCCAAGCTGCAAACACATCTGCCCGGCATCAGCTTTTTATCTGTGCCTGCAAAGCTCATGCGTGAGGTGTGGGATCCCATGCTGGTTTGTGAAAATCTCAAATTAGATGCCAATCGGGCAAGATTTATTCACTTGCGCATGAAAGCCACGCTGTTTGATGAGAACAGACGAATTTACACAGTTGGAAACGACCAGTGTAATGCAGAAATGAAGCTGTATTTCAAGCAAGAGGGCTGTGAGGACTTTACCGAGCAACGTAAATTCAGCGTGCATTATCTTGCAAGCGGCGCTATGCAGGATATTTACATTGACACATCGACCAACGGCTTTTGGCACAGCACCGTGACCGCTTTGCGTCTTGACCCGATTGAGAATCAGGGAGCGAGCTTTGAGCTTGCCCGGATCGAGCTTTTAGAGGGCACGCCCAAGGTCAAAATGAGCGGATTTATGAACAGCCTGGACGAAAAGATTCGACGTTTGGAGCAGGACATGGACGATTTACGCTGTGAGGTGGACGATCTTTCCTGTGTGCGCGATGATTGCGAGGACTTGTGCGAAGAGCTTGGCAGCCGCGTGGACGAGCTGGAAAGTCGCTTGGAAGAATTGGAAGGCAAGGATTGATAAGATAGCCAAATGCTCTCTGTCCAAAAGAGCATTTGGCTTTTTTTACATTGCGATACAACCCAACAGCGAGTGATCCGGAAGACGGTTTACGATATGCCTCTGTAGGAGCGAGAATTTTGGCATAGCCGAAATATGTGATCGCCCGACTCGTAAACACCCTCGGACGCGCATCCCCACTATGTGTCATCCTGAGCGAGAAAACATCCCTGTGCGGATGTTTTCGAGTCGAACTTTCAAAAACCTGCAATAATTTGCTGGTTTTTGAAAGTCAAAGCGCAAGGATTGCGCTTTGAGGATCTAGAAAGCGATTTGCAATATGCCAGTAGGGGGCGGCGCCCTCGACGCCCCATCTTGCAAACGGTTTATGATCATGTCACCCGAACGCTGATCCGTTATCATCGCGTGCGGGAGGATGATATCCTCCCCTACACAAAATTACTTTGGCGCAGCATTCCCCTTTCGTGTCATCCTGAACGGAGCACCCCACTATGTGTCATCCTGAGCAAGCAAACACCCCGGTGTGGGTGTTTGCGCGTCGAACTTTCAAAAATCTGCAAAAAATTGCTGATTTTTGAAAGTCAAAGCGCAAGGATTGCGCTTTGAGGATCTAGTAAACGATTTGCGACACGCGAAAAAAGCCTCCCTCCGGGAGGGAGGTGGCATTTTGCAAATTGATGGCATAGGGGCGTTTCGGTCTGCAAAATGACGGTAGGAGAATGCGGACAAAGGGGTTCGGTTGAGCATTCGGGGTAATACGCTCCGCCCTTGTTACTCCCGCAGGCTCCCCCCTGGCGAATATTGTATTTCTAAGGTCGCCTTCCCCCCTCCCGGAGGGGGGCTTTTTGCGCACCCCACTATGTGTCATCCTGAGCGGAGCGCGGACACCGCGTTGTGGTGTTCGCGCGCAGTCGAACCCGAAGGGCGCGCGCAGCGCGGGATCTAGTAAACGATTTGCGATACGCGAAAAAGCCTCCCCTTTAGGGGAGGGGGACCGCAGTGAAGCGGCGCAGCGTGCCGCTTCGCGATTGCGGTGGAGGGGTTGCCTCCCTTTTAAGGGAGGTGGCAAATGCTGTGGCATTTGCCGAAGGGTTCTATTTTCCAATCATATAGGATCGATAAATTGGTGAAAGAGCGTCCATACGGTGACCCACTCCACCGCTGTTCGCTTACGCTCACTGCGGTCCCCCTCTACCCGGTGGGAGAGGCATTGGCGACCTCGCTCAGGATGACACAAAAGGGATGCGCGCCCGATGTGTTCGCATGGCGGGTCGTCGAGGACGTCGACCCCTACCAAAGAATACACAGGCAGGATGGCACAAGGCGGTGGGCGATCAAAATCCGATACGGAGACAAAAGCGGAAGGCTGTCAGCCTTCCGCTTTTATATTGGTTTATTCTTCTCTCCAAAGTGTGATTGCGGGTAAGAGGTCACCACCGCCAAAGGAATGCCATGCGACCACTCTCTCTTGCTCGGGGATATACAGCAGCATCTGACCGAACGCACCGCCCTTGCCATACGCCTTGCCTGAGCAAATGTTATGAAACTCATAGCCTCTCTCGCGAGTCATCTCACACCACTCCCGGGACAAAATGCGCTTGCCCTGCCACACGCCATCACGCAAATAAAGCTCACCCAGCTTTGCCATATCCTCGGTGTAAATATAAAGCCCCGTTGCCCCGATCGGATAGCCCTGCGGACATCTGCTCCATGCCATTTCGCGATAGCCAAGCGGATAGAACAATCTCTTCCACAGAAAATCATCCAGCTTTTCCCCGCTCTTTTTGCTGACCACACGAGAAAGCAAATAATAGGCTGCATCGCTGTATGCGCCATTGGTTCCGGGCATAAAATCCAGCTTGGTTTTAAACAGATAGGTCAGATAATCGTCGGTGCCCAGCTTACTTGCATCAATAGCGTCGATATCAAGATAGCCAAGCGGAAAGCCGCAGGCATGAATCATGGCGTGATGCACACTCATGTGCTGCCACTTCTCGTCCATGCCCTCGGGCAGCTGATCTGCAAAGATATCTACGATTCTCTCGTTGACGTCCAGCAATCCCTGATCGTACAGCATACCAATGGCAGTGACCACAAACGACTTTGCAACAGAATAGCTGTTCTGGCAGGCATTCCCCTGATTCAAGGTAACGGTTTCGATCTTGCCCTTGCAGATCTCGGTAATCTCATAAAACGTGCCTCCGCTTTTTTGTGCGGCTTGGGTTAAGTATTCCAGATATTTGCTCATAAAAGTCTCCATTCCGCCCGTGACGGCTCAAATCGTGTACAACTGTACTCTTTTATTATAGCAGTTTGACCACTGTTTGCGCAAGTGTTTTTTTCAGATTTACCAAAAAAAATACCCGTGGCGCAGATTTTATTGACAATCATTCCGTATCATGGTATAATAACTACATCAATTTCCTCAAGGAGGTTTGAAAAATGAAACGGACCTTTCTTCCTGTTCTGCTCTGTCTTAGCCTTTTGTTGGGCGCTATGACCTGCATGACGGCAACAGCGCAAGAATTTGAAGCTCTCCCCTCTTTTATTTATGATTTTACCGATCCTGAACTTGCAACGAGCTTTAAAAGTCTTGCCAATCTGACCTACAAAACGGTGGATGGCGAATACTGCCAATTCAAAGCAGCTGCAAACGACCCCTCCATGGGCTTGCCCACGCCTGATATTCAGGTGGGTCAGGCAGATTACCTGGTGATTGAATACCGCACCACGGTGGACGTGATGGGCGAGATGTACATTGCCAGAAACGACGGTGTAAACTACTCCCAGGATCCCGCATCCCATCTGGAATGGGATTGGATCGCAGACGGTGAGTGGCACAAGTTGGTGGTGCATTGCCAGTCTTGGGCTGACGTGGAAAACGTATACTTTACCGATTTCCGCTTTGACCCTCTGCACGCGCATACAGGCATAAATAACGGTGATACCATTGATTTGCGTTATCTTGCTTTCTTTGATTCCGAGCAAAAGGCAAATGATTTTGACTTTGCTGCATATCAGGAATACGCAGCATCGCAGGAAAAGGAAGAGGAAGAAGGAAAAACGCTGCCCAAGACCGAGTGGCCCGATCCCGAATTTGTGCAGAACGCGCCCACTGTGGACGACAACTACGCAGGCACCCTCAATATCACCTATTCAGAAGATGGCAAGTACGCTACCATTTCCTACGGCAAGGGCGAGAATGCGGTTTCCTATACCGTTCCCAACAACGAAGTCAATCTGTTCGGTGGCTATGCAGGCACCGACGATCTTGGCAGGAATCTGTTTGATTCCTCGCAGGTTGGCGTGGTCAACGAGGACCACGACGTGGGTCTGTTCTATTTTCTCTGGCACGGTCAGCACGGTGACCAAGGTCAGCAGAACATGCAGCAGATCATTGATGCTGCAGGTGCCGATGCCGGAAACGTCAACAATCCTCTTTGGGGCAAGGTGCACACCTGGCACTTCTGGAATGAGCCCCTTTATGGCTACTACTACATTGAAGATGAATGGATCATGCGCAAGCACGTTGAGCTTCTGATGAATGCGGGCATTGATTTCCTCTTCTTTGATACGACCAACAACTCCACTTATGCCACCATGGCACTTCAGCTGATGAAGATCCTGCACGAATTCAACGAGCAGGGCTACGATGCGCCCGAGGTCATGTTCTATACCAACACCGACGCGGAAATCCGTGTGCGGCAGATCTATGAGCAGATCTATGAGCCGGGCTACTACCCCGACACCTGGTATATGATCGATGGCAAGCCTGCTATCGTAGCTCCCTACGAGGCGAACATCAACGATTTCTTCACAGTCAAGCTCAATCAGTGGCCTACCGAGGACGTCAAGGAAAACGGATGGCCGTGGATGGACTTTGAATGGCCTCAGCACGTTTACGTGGACGACAAGGGCAACCCCAGCGTGATCAACGTCTCGGTTGCACAGCATAGCGGAACAGCTTGCTTCTCGGATTCCGCAGTTTACGGTGACGACTCCAACCTTGGCCGTTCCTTTAACGCGGAAAAAAACAATACCTTTACTCGTAAGTCTTATCTCATGAATCTGAAAAAGAATCCCGACCTTTACGTGCAGGGCTTGAATTTCCAGGCACAGTGGGACAAAGCCATTGAAGCTGACGTTCCCTTTGTGCTGGTGACCGGTTGGAACGAATGGATCGCGCAAAGACAGGATTATCCCGAAAAGATCGGTTTTGTGGACTGCGCTTCCAACGAGTTCTCCCGTGACATCGAAATGATGAAGGGCGGATACTTTGACAACTACTATATGCAGCTGGTATTCAACGTGCAAAGACTTAAGGGCGCTTCCCCCATTATCGTGCAGGATGCACGCAATGCAGTCAACGTCACAGGCAGCTTTGATATCTGGGATCAGGTGCTTGTCACCTACACCGACCCCATGGGTGACACCATTGAACGCGATGCCTTTGGCTTTGGCAAGGTCAGATACACCGATACCACCGGCAGAAACGATATTGTCGCTTCCAAGGTGACTGCTGACACAAAGAACGTTTATTTCTATGCACAGACCAACGAGTACATTACCATGTACGACAACGATACCACCTGGATGCAGCTGTTCCTTGACGTGGATTGCGACGCAGAAACCGGCTGGTATGGCTATGATTACATTGTCAACTACAGCGCAAAGGACGAATTTACCACCACGCTTGCCCGCTACAACGGCACCGACGGTGCTTACTCCTTTGAGGTTGTGGGTGATATTTCCTACAGAGCCAAGGAAAACCGGATGATGATCGCAGTTCCCATGGAAATGCTGGGCATCTCTAACCCGAACGGTATCAAGCTCCAGTTCAAGTGGGCAGACAGCGAGAGCAAGCTGACTACCATGGAGCAATTCTATACCGAGGGCGACATTGCGCCTCTGGGCAGACTCAACTACACCTACCAGAATTGCATTGACCCCAAGACCGCTGAGCCCTTCGTGCCTACCGAAACCGAGACCGAAGAGGTAGATTCTGACGTAACCGAGCAGGAAAGCGAGCAGGAGCAGTCCGGCGGATGCAAATCCCTTGTGGGCGGCACGATGATCGTTGTCATGCTTGCAGCACTTCCCTTTACCGTTTGCTCTTACAAAAAGAAAAAGTAAAAAAACGGGCTGAGCCACAGTGGCTCAGCCCTTCTTTTTATGCAAGAATTTCAAGAATCTCAGATGCGTTGGTATCAGGCTTGACCTTGGGCATGACGTGTGTGATCATACCCTGCTCATCAATGATAAACGTGGTGCGCATAACACCAAAGCCGAGCTTTCCGTAAAGCTTTTTCTCATGCCAAACGCCGTATGCCTTGATGACCTCCAGATCGGGGTCAGACAAAAGCGTAAAGGGCAAGTGATACTTCTTGGCAAACTTGACGTGCGAGGTGACGCTATCCTTGCTGATGCCGATCACGGCAATATCCTTTTGCACAAATTGCTCGTACGCGCCTGCAAACGCGCATGCCTGGCGTGTGCAGCCGGGTGTGTTATCCTTGGGGTAGAAATACAACACGACCTTTTTTCCAAGAAAATCAGACAAGGAAATCTGCTTTCCTTCCTGGTCCATAAGTGTAAATTCGGGTGCTTTTGTTCCTGCTTCAATCATCGCTCTGTTTCCTCACTTTTCTTCAACCTGCTTGCCGCAGATATGTTCGGGTGTCAGCTTGAGCAGGTACGTGCCCTTGGCAAGTCTGCCCAGCTCCTTTTGAATAAATGCTTCATCCTTGGTAAACTGGCGGCTGAGCGAGGTGCAGATGGAAACAATCTTTTGCTCATCTGTCAGAATCTCCACGCGACCGAACACCACCACGCTGCGCACCAAAAGCGCCCAATCGTTCGGAATGGGCTTGCCCGGCTCGGTCACGCAATAGCAGACCTTATCCGACTTTTGCAGCGACTCGGTACGGTGGCTTTCGGTTCTTCTGCCCGTATGGAAATACAGGCAGCCGTCATCGGGATTATAATAGTGGTTGATGGGGGCGGAATACGGATAACCATCATCACCGTTGACCGACAGCACTCCGCGCTTTTGCCGGCGCAGGATCTGCACGCAGGTCTCTTTGGTCAGCTGCTTGCTCTGACGAACCATTGGACGAAACATAGAAAGAACCTCGTTTTCTTTTTTTCTTATTATACCACAAAGAGTAGGATTGCGTCAAGCATGATTGACACACAATTGCAGATATGATATAATATTTACATTACGAACAAATAAAGGACGGTACTATTATGCAATACAGAGCTTTAGGAAATACAGGACTTATGGTCAGCGAGATCGGTGTGGGCGGCGAATGGCTGGAGCGCCACAACGCAGAAGAGGTCAAGGCAGTCATGGATGCCTGCTTTGCGCAAGGCATTAACATTGTAGACTGCTTTATGTCCGAGCCGAACGTGCGCACCAATATCGGCAATGCCATCAAGGACAATCGCGAAAAGTGGATCGTGCAGGGGCACGTGGGCTCTGCCTGGAGAGACGGGCAGTACGTGCGTACACGCGACATGGATGAGGTCAAGGCAGCCTTTGCTGATCTGTTGGCAAGATTTCAGACCGACTATATCGATCTTGGTATGATCCATTTCGTGGACAAGCCGGACGACTGGAACACCGTGCTGGAGTGCGGCTTTATGGACTACATGATAGAGCTGAAAAAGAGCGGCGCGATCCGCCATATCGGTCTGAGCACCCACAACACGACCATTGCCAGACTTGCCGTTGAGCATGGGGCTGTGGAGGTGATTCTCTTCTCTCTCAACCCTGCCTACGATCTGCTGCCTCCTACCGAGAACATTGATGATTTCTTTGTAGACGAATACGACGCAAAATTTGCCGGCATTGACCCCGAGCGTGCCGATCTTTACAAGCTTTGTGAGCAAAAGGGTGTGGCAATTACGGTCATGAAGGGGCTTGGCGGCGGCAGACTTTTGGATGCCAAGCGTTCGCCCTTTGGTGTGGCGCTTTCCCCTGTGCAATGCCTGCACTATGCGCTGACCCGCCCTGCCGTTGCCAGCGTGCTGATCGGCTTTGATAACGTAGCGCAGATCCCCGCATCACTTGCATACGAGACTGCAAGTGAGGATGAGAAGGACTACGCCACCGTGCTTGCAAACGCACCCAGACACGCATACAGCGGACAGTGCACCTATTGCGGACATTGCAAGCCCTGCCCTGTTAACATTGACATTGCCATGGTCAATAAGCTCTACGACCTTGCCACCATGCAAGAGGACGTGCCTGCCTCGGTACGCGAGCATTACGCAAATCTTGACGCGCATGCCGACGATTGCCTTGGCTGCGGTGCTTGCGAATCGCGTTGCCCCTTCGACGTGCCTGTTATCGAGAAAATGAAAACCACAGCGCAGTTGTTTAAGTAAGGTTAAGTCAATCTCATAAACGTTTTTGATCGACCTTTTTTCAAAAAGGTCGCGGGGGCTTGGGGCAGCGTCCCAAGTCGCTCGTCGCAACGAGCGAAATATGATTCCCGGCCTTTCTTTGGTTCTTTCTTTGGCCTACTTTTCCAAAGAAAGAACGCAAGCGGCTTTCTCACGTAACATTCCAACAGATACAAACGGGCGATTCGTTCAGTCGCCCCTACGAAAATATATTAACATAATGGAGACACCCTCGCGGGTGTCTCCATTTTCTTTTTTACTGTTTCCAAGTTTCAATATTGACTTCACCATCGGGCAGCACAGGGTCAAGCAGGCTATCATACAGCTCGGCACCGATATATGCCTTTGCTTCTTCTACCCATTTCTGCCATTCGTCCGTGCCCCATGCGCGCATGGCATGGCAGATCTTTTTATACTCACCCGGGTTAATCAAGAGGTGCATATCGTCCGCATATCCCTTTTCATAGCGCAGACCCAGGTGCAGCTCACTCTCGTCACCCAGCGGCATGTCGGCATAGCGGTTGATCAAAAACCACGTGATATTGGGGCATTTCTGCAGCTTTTCCATCAGCAAAACAAATGCGTACGCACCCTTGTTCTCGGATTCGGGATCGCAATAATCGGTGTGGAATCCCTGCTCGTCACAAACCACCGTGCGCACCTTGCCGCGATACAAGAACGCGGGCTGCTCAACTAAGGACTGCAGCATTTCCAGATTCTTCATGGTAATACGCGGAGTGCTCCAATCGTAGGTGGCAGTCGTGTCGTTGTAGAAATCCGGTTTGGTGAGATTCTCGGGATATGGATGCGCCGCAATGCCCCAATCAAAATCACCGTCACGGTGGCAGTACTCGGCAAGATATGCGAGCACCGAGCGCCCGTGATACATATGCTGTGCATCATCCTTGAGCGCGGTGGCAAAATAGTGATCCAGCGAGATATTGACGCGCGAATTGGCATTATACTTACGCGCGATCAGATGCGCCAAGCGCAAGGAAACCGTGTATTCCTCCATGAAATCCGCGCAACAAATGGCGCCCATATTATGCCAGACGTCCTGCGCGTTGATCTCGTTGCCGATATCCATGACGTCACTGCAATACAAGGGGCTTGCAGTATCCATGTAGCGCGCACACAGAAAATCAATGAACGCACAGTACATCCAAAAGCCCTGCTCGGTGCGCAGATTAAAGGCGCTCATTTGCTCCGAAAAGCCCGTAGCCTCATAGCCGGGATGACCGATGATGCTTGTCAGCGCATTGTCCGAGCCCTTGAGTCTGTATGAAAAGCGGTTGATCGCGCGGATCAGACAAGGAATCCCGCGATCAATGCAGGGCTGCATGAGTCTGTCGTACAGATCCATACAGGTCTTGTCAAAATAGTAGGTCTTGCCGCAAAACTCGTGCGCGATATCCCCCTCTGCCGATTCCAGCTTCTGAATCCAGGGGCTGTTGATCTCGGTCATCATACACCCCATGCCAAGGTAGTCAATATCCTCGGGAATGGCAGTCACCCAAGTGCCCACGGGGCGCGAAACCTCAAACGGTGCGGGCGCACAAGCCGAGCAATCCTCGGTCATATCAGTCACGTAGCGCACACCGTCCAGCATTTTGCCGTCCACGTCTACCTCAAAGCGGCAGAGCAGCAGATCCACGTCGCCTGCAAAGCGATCAAAAATGACGCGGTCCTTTCTCTTTTTATCCGTTACCTGCACGATCTTGCCATGGTGCTTGCGACGTGCGTCTCCCGTGACCAGCGGCAGCCTTGCCTGCGCATATACGTGGGTCAGGATGGGAAGCTCGGGGATGATCAATTCAATTGTTGTGGGGGTTGCAATAATCTGTTCAACTCTCATATCAGTCCTCCACTACCTTGACAAGTTCGTCCATATCCTTGCGCTTCTTCTGTCGCAGCTTATCCTCTGCCTTGGCATAGCCAAGAGATACCACCAAGCGCACTTTTTCCTCAATACCGCAGATCTTACGCAGCTCCTTATCGTCCAGCCAACCGAGAATGCAGGTGGAAAGCCCCTGCGCGGTGGCTTCGGCAGTCAGATATGCGGTCATGATACCGATATCGATCGAACGGTAGTCGTTGTCCTTGACCTTGGCACCCAGTGCGGCTGTTGCGTTATAAGCTGCTTCGGAAATGACAAGCATGACCGGGCAATCTGATGCGAATTTGTTCATGCCCATGCCCTGCACTGCTTTTGCAGCGGCTTTGGCAGCCTCGCCCTTGCAAACCGTGATGTGATAGGGCTGCGCATTGCATGCCGAGGGGGCAAGTCGCGCACAGGCGAGAATGGCATCCAGCTTTTCCTGCTCAACCGCTCTTGTCGCATCATAGCTGCGGCAGGATTGACGGGTTTGTGCAATTTCAGTAAAATTCATAAAAATCTCCTTATTTGAGTATCTCTTTCAAAAGCCCCTCGCAGCCGGCTTTTACGTCGGCATAGGTGACATCAAAGCGCCGGGTGTACCACGGGTCGGCAACGTCGCCACCCTTGGGAGTATAGTCCATCAGCTTACGGATTTTTCCTTTGGTGTCGCCGCCCAGTATGCGGTGCATATTGCGGATATTGGCACTGTCCATGCCAATAAACAAATCATATTTGTCGTAATCGGCACTTGTGAGCTGCACGGCGCGCTTGCCCTCGCAAGAGATTCCGTGCCCTGCAAGCTCAGCCTTGGCAGGCGGATAGACGGGATTTCCCACACCGCCCCAAATCTCCTCGGTGCTGGTAGCGCTTGACGCGATCAGGAATTGATCGGCAATGCCCTTCTCGGCAACCATTTTTTTGAGCACGAATTCTGCCATGGGGCTGCGGCAGATATTGCCGTGGCAGACAAACATGATGCGCGTCATAAGCTCACCTCCGATCCGTTTTCTATATTATACCACGCCTTGGCAGTCAAATCAAGGAAAATAACAAAAAACGGCACGGTGTTTCCATGCCGTTTTCAAAGATTTACCTATGCCCTGCGAAATCGCCTCTGGCTTCCATCATGTTATACTGGTCAATCGACTCTTGAATGATGCGCTTTGCATCCTCAGCGCTGTGCAGCTGCTCAACCGCTGTCTGCTTGTTCTCAAGCTGCTTATAGACTGTGAAGAAATGCATGATTTCATCAAAGACGTGTCTGGGCAGCTCGGAGAGCGACTTGACGTCACGGTAAGTGGGATCGTTACAAGGCAGCGCGATGATCTTATCGTCCAGCTTGCCGCCATCGATCATGCGCACCACGCCAATGGGATAGACGTCCACCAGCGTCATGGGATAGATGGGCTCGTCACACAGCACCAGCACGTCCAACGGGTCTCCGTCGTCCGCAAAGGTGCGCGGGATAAAGCCGTAGTTTGCGGGATAGTGGGTTGCGGTGTACAAAATGCGGTCAAGGCGGCAGATACCCGTCTTTTTATCCATTTCGTATTTGCATTTGCTTCCCTTGGGGATCTCGATAACGCCCGTAAACTTTTCGGGTGTGATCTCTGCAGGGTCAATATCATGCCAGATATTCATATATACCCTCCTTATTGGATTGGATTGGATTGTGATTATTTCACGTATTCAAATTCAAAGTCGTAGATGCTGACAGTATCACCGTCGCGGCAGCCCTTTTGCTCCAGTGCCTCAAAGACTCCGCTCTTTTGCAGCACCTTCTGGAAGTAGTTGAGCGACTCATAGTCGCTGAAATTGATGGTGCCCATCAGATTGAACAGCCACTCGCCCTCAACATAGTAGGTGCCGTGATCAAAGGTGATGGTGGTCTCCTTACCACCGCCCACGTATGCATCCTCCTCTGCGTACTCTGCTGCATAAACGGTCATGGGAGGCAGCTCAGAGAGGCGATCCGCCACGCGGCGAATCATTTCAGGCAAGCCCTGACCGGTAGCGGCAGACACGTACATAAGCTCCCAGCCGTTCTGCTTGACAAATGCCTCGAACGCGGGCACGTCCACCTGCTCGGGATCCAGTACGTCCACCTTATTGGCTACAATGATCTGCGGACGGGTTGCAAGCTCGGGAGAATATCTCTCAAGCTCGGTGTTAATGGTTTTGATATCCTCAATGGGATCTCTGTATTCTACAGACGCAACGTCCACCACGTGCAAAAGCAATCTGCAGCGGTCTACGTGGCGAAGGAATGCGTGTCCAAGACCTGCACCGTCAGCCGCGCCCTCGATCAGACCGGGGATATCGGCAGCCACAAAGCCGCTCTCACCGCCCGTACTGACCACACCAAGATTGGGAGAGAGCGTGGTAAAGTGATAGTCCGCAATCTTGGGCTTTGCAGAGCTGATGCGTGCGAGAATGGACGACTTGCCCACGCTGGGATAGCCGATCAGACCCACGTCTGCCAGCATTTTGAGCTCCAGCAGCACTTCTTTTTCCTGACCGCGCGTACCGTTCTTGGCAAACAGCGGCACTTGTCTTGTAGGAGTAGCAAAGTGCTTATTGCCCCAGCCGCCCTTACCGCCACGGCAGCAGACAAAGTCCGCACCGTCGTTCTCGGTCATATCGTGGATAATTTTGCCCGTTTCCGCATCCTTAATCAGCGTTCCGGGAGGTACCAGCACAACAGCGTCCGCACCGGTTGCACCGTGGCACTTTGCGCCCTTGCCGTCTCCACCGCGCTCGGCAATAAACTTGCGCTGATAGCGGAATGCAAGCAATGTATTTGCACCGGGATCTACGCGGAAGACCACGTTGCCGCCCTTGCCACCGTCACCGCCGTCGGGTCCGCCTGCGGCTACGTATTTTTCTCGGCGGAAGGATACGGCGCCGTTGCCGCCATCCCCTGCGCGAAGGTATACTTTTACGTTATCAATAAACATGGTAAAATCCTTTCAAAATCAGACCTTATCGTCACCCTTCTGACGAATGATCAGCTTAATGGGCGTGCCGCGGAAGCCAAAGGTATCACGCAGGCAGTTCTCCAGATATCTCTGATAAGAGTAGTGGAACAGCTCGATATTGTTACAGAAAATGACAAATGTGGGAGGCGCGACGCTGATCTGGGTCATATAGTAGATCTTAAGTCTTCTGCCCTTATCTGTGGGAGGCTGGGTGCGCATGGTAGCCTCGGCAAGCACGTCGTTGAGCATGCCGGTGGAAATGCGCGTATTTGCCTGGTTGTGTACGTAATTGATATGCTCGTAGATGTTGGGAATGCGCTGCCCTGTCTTGGCAGACACGAACAGAATGGGCGCGTAAGGCATATACGCAAGCGCCACACGGATCTTTTCCGTATACTGCTTGACCGTATTGTTATCCTTTTCAATGGCATCCCATTTATTGACCACGATGATGGTTGCCTTGCCTGCCTCGTGTGCAATGCCCGCAATTTTTTCATCCTGCTCGGTAATGCCGGTTACGGCATCGATCAAAAGCAAGCAAACGTCCGCACGCTCCACTGCCATGTGTGCGCGCAGCACGCTGTATTTTTCGATCTTATCGTCAATCTTAGCCTGACGGCGAATGCCTGCCGTATCAATAAAGGTGAATTTGCCCTGCTCGTTTTCCACGCGGGTATCCACTGCGTCACGCGTGGTACCTGCGATATCCGAAACGATCATTCTCTCCTGACCGATAAAGCGATTGATGATGGAGGATTTGCCCGCGTTGGGCTTTCCGATCACGGCTACCTTAATGGTATCGTCCTCTTGCTCGGAATCATCCCACTCGCCAAGGGATTCCAGACACGCGTCCAAAAGGTCACCCGAGCCTGTACCGTGAATAGACGAAACCGCAATGGGATCGCACGCAAAGCCCAGCTCATAGAATTCATAAAATTCAAACGGCAGGTCACCAATACGGTCGCACTTGTTGATACAAGGCACGATCGGCTTGCCGCTACGCTTGAGCATCACCGCAATGTCGCGGTCGTTGGCGGTCAAACCCGTGCGCACGTCGCACATGAATACGATCACGTCCGCATCGTCAATAGCGATCTGCGCCTGCTCTTTCATCTGGGAAAGAATGACGTCACCCGTCTTGGGCTCAATACCGCCCGTATCAATCACAGCAAGCTTTTTGCCTCTCCATTCGGTCTCTCCGTAAATACGGTCACGGGTTACACCGGGAACGTCCTCTACGATAGAGCGACGCTCACCGATCAATTTATTGAACAGGGTCGATTTACCCACATTGGGGCGACCCACGATTGCGATAACAGGTTTTGCCATATATCAAAATCTCCTTAATTACAAAGTTTTACGCCAAGCACCGACTCGATAAAGCCGACGCCATCATTGGCAGAGGGGCAAACGGGAACGCCAAGTGCCTCTGAAAGCTGATCGACCGTCATATCGTCAAGCAACGTGTCCTCCCCTGCGCGCAACGTGTTCTCGGGGATCAAAAGACAATCACCAAGATCCTTGCCCGCAAGCTGGGCGACAATATCCTGCCCTGTCAGAAGTCCTGCAACCGTAATGCTCTCTCCAAAAAAGTGATTGGTGATGCTGTATACGCTGACCTGCAAGCCCTCAAATGTCTGCTCTAGCTTTGCACTCAGCTCACAGATGGTTGGGTATGCAGCCACACCGGTTGCTATGCTGACGCGTCTTGGAGAGACAAAGCTCTCTTTGTATTCATCTGCAAAATCAAGCTCGGTGGCAACCTCTGCGCAAAGCGATGTGATCATGCCGACACCGTTCTCGATCTGATCATAATCTCCGTAGTATTCCTCACCCGGCAGCGGCAAGCCCGCCTTGAGATAAAGCTCGTCCGCGCAGCAGAAGATGCGCGTGCCGTACTTTTCCATGCACGCATCCCCCACGCGGTTGACCTGCGCAATGATACGCGCACACTCCTCGGGGGTATAGGGGGTCAGCTCATACAGCTTTTCGCGATAGCGCGTCAAGCCTGCGGGTACGACCGAAACGCTGGACATTGCGGGATACAGTGCCTGCAGATCAGCCAGCGTGCGATCAAGCTCCTCGCCATCGTTAATGCCGCGGCACAGCACGATCTGTCCGCATAACGTAATGCCCGCATCGGCAAGCCTTTTCATATAGGAAAGCACCTCTCCTGCGCGCTTGTTATGCAGCATAAAGCAGCGCAGCTCGGGATTGGTGGTGTGCACCGAAATATTGACGGGGCTGATGTGCATTTCAATGATGCGGTCAATATCCCGATCATACATATTGGTCAGCGTGATATAGTTGCCGTGCAAAAAGGACAGACGGGAGTCATCATCCTTGAAATACAAGGTCTCTCTCATGCCCTTTGGCAGCTGGTCGATAAAGCAGAAAATGCATTTGTTCTCGCATCTCTGCTTTTGGTCCATCAGCGGTGTTTCAAAATCCAGCCCGATATCATCATATTCCTGCTTATGAATGGTGACGTGCATCAGCTCCGGTCCTCTGTGCAGCTGCAGCACAACGGTACGGTTTGCAAGATGAAAACGGTAGTCCAGCACGTCACGGATCTCTCGGTCATTGATCGAAAGCAGCACGTCGCCTACCTTGATTCCGTGCTTTTCTGCACGGCTTCCCTTATCCACGCCCGTGATAGTAACCATTCTCATCCCTCCTTTGGGCATAGTTATAGATTTTAACATAGTATTATAACACATAAATGCGCGAATGTCAAATGTTTTCGTGCAAAAACACGCATGAAAGTTTTTACGCTGCTTTTTGAAAAAAGCGCTGCAAAAGCTTTTGTCCCGGGGATCCGTTGGGCAAAAAAGGACAGAGACACGCGTCTCTGCCCTTTTTATTCAGTTACACAGTATGAATGCCGCTCTTTGCGTCAGCGTTTGCGTCCACACCGTACTTTTGGTTCTTTCTGTACTCAAAGAACTTGAGCGCGATCTGCTCAAACAGCGCAAAGGACAGCACGTCCTCATCCTGCTCAACAAGTCCGGCGGGAATGCGCGCACGAATTGCCTCCAGCTCGGGAGCAAGATCGTCTGCGGGACGGTAGGTGATGCGCTGTGCGTCGCCTACGATGCGCTTTGCGAATGCGGGGTCGATCTCCATGGGAGTCTTGCCGTACTTGCCAAGCACGATATCCTTGAATTCCTTGGTCACGGTCTTGTAGCGCTCGCCCATGATCACGTTATACACCGCCTGCGTGCCCACGATCTGAGACGAGGGGGTAACCAAGGGAGGATAGCCCACGTCAGCTCTGACGCGCGGAACCTCCTCCAGCACCTCGGTCAGCTGTTGCGATCTGCCTGCATCGGCAAGCTGCTTCATCAGATTGGAAAGCATGCCGCCCGGCACCTGATAAAGCAGTGCATTGACGTCAACTGCCAGTGCCTTGGGATTGAGCTGGCCGGATGCCAGATACTTTTCGCGCAAGGGTGCAAAGTGCTTGGAGATCTTATTGAGCTCGGCAAGATCCAAGCCCGTATCGTAAGGTGTTCCCTGCATGGCTGCCACAAACGCCTCTGTGGGAGGCTGAGAGGTACCCATTGCCATAGGCGAGATCGCGGTATCCACAATATCCACGCCTGCCTCGGCTGCCTTGAGTAGCGTCATGGATGCAAGACCTGCGGTATAGTGCGTATGCAGCTGCACGGGCAAGGAGGTGCTGGCTTTGAGCGTTTTGACAAGCTCATAAGCATCATAGGGTTTGAGCAAGCCTGCCATATCCTTGATGCAGATCGAATCTGCGCCCATTTCCTCCAGCTGCTTTGCATACTTGGCATAGTACTCCATGGTATACACGGGACCGGTGGTATAGCTGAAGGCTGCCTGCACGTGTCCGCCCTCGCGCTTGGTTGCATCAATGGCGGTCTTTAAGTTACGGGGATCGTTGAGTGCATCGAAAATACGGATGATATCAATACCGTTGGCAATGCACTTTTGTACAAAGTATGCAACCACGTCATCCGAATAGTGGCGATATCCCAGAATGTTCTGTCCGCGGAACAGCATCTGCAGCTTGGTATTCTTGACGTGCGCGCGGATGGTGCGCAGTCTTTCCCAAGGATCTTCGTTGAGGTAGCGCATGCAAGCATCAAAGGTTGCACCGCCCCATGCTTCCAAAGAGTGGTAGCCCACTTTATCCATCTGCTCCAGAATGGGAAGCATTTCCTCGGTGGTCATTCTGGTAGCGATCAGTGACTGGTGAGAGTCACGCAATACTGTCTCTGTAATTTTGAGTTGTGCCATGATTCAATTCCCTTTCTTAGCCAAACATAGAGAGGAACACGCCTGCCGCAACTGCAGAGCCGATAACGCCTGCAACGTTGGGACCCATTGCGTGCATGAGAAGGAAGTTGGAGGGATCAGCCTTCTGGCCCTCCATCTGAGCAACACGCGCTGCCATAGGTACTGCGGAAACGCCTGCAGAGCCAATGAGCGGATTGATCTTGCCGCCCGTGATCCAGTTCATGATCTTTGCGGTCAAGAGTCCGCCTACGGTGGAAATGCAGAATGCAACCAGACCGCAGACAATGATCAGCAGTGTTTCAAAACGCAAAAAGCTTGCCGCACTTGCTGTCGCACCTACGCTGATGCCAAGGAATACCGTGACGATATTCATCAGCTCGTTCTGCACCGTTTTGGAAAGGCGCTCGGTCACACCGCACACGTTGAGCAAATTACCGAACATCAGGCAGCCGATCAGGGTCAGTGCATCCGGCACGACCATACCGACAACCACGGTAACAACGATCGGGAACAGAATCTTTTCCAGCTGCGAAACCTTTCGCAGGTTGGTCATCTTGATCTGACGCTCCTTCTTTGTGGTCAAAAGACGCATGAAGGGCGGCTGGATCATGGGGATCAGTGCCATATAGCTATATGCCGCGATGGCAATGGCGCCAAGCAGCGAAGGAGCCAGCTCCTTGGTGACCGTGATTGCCGTAGGGCCATCCGCACCGCCGATGATACCGATGGCTGCGGCTGCCTCAAGCCCGAACATGCCGGAAAGCAGTGCTGCCGAGAATGCAACGAATACACCCAGCTGTGCGCCCGCACCGATCAAGAGGCTCTTGGGGTTTGCAATCAAAGGAGTAAAATCGGTCATCGCACCGATGCCGATAAAGATCAGACAGGGGTAAATACCCAGCTTTACGCCAAGGTACAAAAGGTCGAGCAGACCGCCATGATACAGCACATCCATGTAATCCACGGTTTCTCCGATAAAGAAATCCAGATGGAACATGCCGGCGCCCGGCAGGTTGGTCAGCAGCATGCCGATTGCAATGGGCAAAAGCAGCAAGGGCTCAAACTTTTTACCAATGGCAAGGTAGATCAGAACAAACGAGACCAGCAGCATGACAACGGTCTGCCAGCAGCTCCAGTCAAATGCCCACGCCCGGTCTGCAAGTGTGAACAAAACATCATCCTCTGCTACCTTGAAAAACAGCTTCCAGATACCCGTGCCTGTCAGAAAATCTAACAAACTGTCAAGCATAATAACGTTCCTTTCGGGTTTAGTTCATGGTGATCAGAACCTGATCTGCGGTGACGGATGCGCCCTGCGCAACCTCAACGGATGCAATGGTGCCATCCTGACCTGCGAAAATCTCGTTTTCCATCTTCATAGCCTCAAGTACTGCCACAACAGTGTCCTTGCCAACCTTATCGCCAACCTTGACGTTGACCTTGAGAATATTGCCGGGCATGGGAGACTTGATCTGTACCGCGCCCTGCGCACCGCTTGCCTTGGGTGCTGCGGGTGCTGCCTTGGGGGCTGCCTTGGGTGCAGGTGCTGCTGCGGGTGCTGCGGGGGCTGCGCCCTCGGTGACCTCTTCTACAACTACGTCATATGCCGTTCCGTTTACGGTTACTGTAAATCTTTTCATGTTTATGTACCAAACCCTTTCTCAGTTATCTTTGTTCCATGCGCCGCCCTTACGTTTGAAGGAAACAACGCGAAATCCGCTTGCAAATTGATCTTTGTATTCTTCGCCCTCAAGCACGGCTGCTATGGCAGCTGTGATGGCTGCAACAATCTCGCCCTCATCCCGGGTGGGTGCTGTGGGCACAGCAGGCTCTTCTTGCACGGGGGCTGCTGCCTGTGCTGCGGCTGCGAGCTTTTTCTTTTTGGCAGCTCTTTTTTCGGGGATATCGTGCAAGAACACCTTAAAGATGGCAAGCACGCCCCAAAGCAGTGCCAGCACAGCAAAAATCATGAGCATACCCTGCAGGGTAACCTTGATTGCCCATTCAATTCTCAGAGGTGAAAAAATACCGCCAAGCTCTTCTTCGGTGGGATTCTTGTTGCCGCTCTCGGTTTGCTCTGCCTCTTGCGTTTCGGCAGCGCTGACCTCGGCATCCGCCTCGGTTGCGCTAACCCCGATCATGCACGCGCCAAGCGTCAGGGCAAGCACCGACAAAAGCAGCAAAAGCCTTGTCCAAATCGTTTTCTTCATAAACGCCTCCCCATTTACAGCGACAGCGTCGTATGTCTGCGGCTCAAGGGCCCCTCAGCCTTTGCGTCCAGCATATAAAGCGCTGCGCAAAGTCTTGCACGCAGCTCCTCGGCAGGCACGATATCATCAATATCGCCCTTCTCTGCCGCGGACAGTGCGCTTGCCTTGGTTGCTGCGTACTCCGCCTCAACCTGAGCTCTGGATTTATCTGCCGTGATCTCATCGTTATAAAGGAAAGCAACGGCTGCTGCGGGGGTCATGGGGCTGATCGTGGCACCTTCCAGCGCCAGTGCCATGTCCGCACCCTGAGCAAGGCTACCAAGCAGTACAAAGGGAGCACCGTATGCTCTGCCCGTGACAACCGTGACCTTAGCGCATGCGGCAGACGCATATGCTGCAGAGAGTGCGCCGTATGCCTTGACACCGCAAGCGGTGCATGCGGGATCAATGCCGTCACTGTCTACCAGCGTCACCACGGGAATATTGAAGCTGTCACACAGCGCCACGTGCTTTGCTGCACGACGTGCACCGCGCTCGGTCAGCTTACCGCCGTTCTGTGCGCGATCGGTTGCAATTACACCGGTCAGAACACCGCCAATGCTTGCAAGATAAGTCAGCATACCGTCCTTGTGCCCAGCACCCAGCAAAAGTGCGCTGTCTGCGTCACACACGTCCTTAACCAGTGCATCGGTATCTTGAAGAGTTGCTGCAACGGCACGCTCGGGGTCATCCGTCTCGTTTGTGCATGCCACGTCCATATTGTTCGAAGGCAGCATGGTGATCAGCTGTCTTGCGCGTGCAAAAGCCTCTTGCTCGTCCTTGCAGTGAAAGTCGGCAATATCACCGCTTTTCTCTGCTGCGCTCAGATATACGTTTGCGCCATCGGCTGCGATCTTGATATCAAACATACCTGCCGCTACAGCGCCAAGTCCCGAGCAATTGCCGCAGATCACACTGATCTGAGGAATAATACCGGATGCTGCACTCACGTCTGCCAGCAAGCTGCCGTATGCCGAGAGCACGGCACTGCCCTCGGGGATGAGTGCACCTGCACTATCAAACACACCGATGACCGGTGCGCCCGAAGCCTTTGCCTTTTTGTAAAGCGCGGAGATCTTTTTCGCGCCTGTTGCATCAAATGCACCCTTCATGCGGTCACTATCCTGCACGAAGGCAAATGCAAGCTTGCCGTTTACCGAGCCGTATCCGCAGATCACACCCTCATATTCCTCGGCACAGCCCGCACGCTTGACGTAAGCACCCGTTTCCACAAAGGTACCCTGGTCAAACAGAAGGGAGATTTTCACATTGCCTTTGGTTTGCGTTCTTTCCATTCCGGAGGTCCTCCAAAATACGTTTATTGCGGCGAAAAAGGTCAGCTTTTTCCAACAAAACCAATTCTCCGCCAGTTTAATATTATTGTAGCATTTTCCACTCACTTTGTCAAGAAAGACAATCCAAAAAACAAAAAAATCCGCGCCCTTCGGGCGCGGATCGTTTTTCTTTTCACTTATAAAGCTCCCCTGTCACGGTATCCACCGCGCTCAGGTTCATATTACACTGCAGCACGTATGCGGGCACGTGCTCCACCGTCTGATGCAGAATATGCGCAAATCGATCGGTCATCTCGCGATTGGCAGGCGGCAGGATCTGCTCACTGATTCTGTGTGTGAAGGTCTGCTTATCAATGGGCATGATGGCATTGGATTTGGATTGCTCCAAAAAGACCACTGCATCCAGCTTGGCAGAGGTATTGGTCTGCCAGCCTTCCTTGCCGCACCAAGGGGTGCCGTAGGCGATCAATTCACCGCCTCGCAGTGCAAGCAGCGGCTTATCACCGTTGATGACCGTGACGTCCTTACCGAATTTTTCCTTCCATAGCGAAACGTGCGTGCTCTTGCCCGTTCCTCGCTTACCCGAAAAAGCAATACACTTGCCACGATAGGTGATGACAGCGGAGTGGAACAGATACGCATCGTACTCAGCCATTTTTCGGCACAGCGCTCTGTTGATCAGATAACTCTCTGCCATGGGTGCGGTCAGATTCCACGTGGCGCCCGCCAGCATGGCGTGCACCTGATCGCTTGTGATCTGCACACGGAACGCGGGCTCTTCCCCGCTTTTTATAATGTAGTCTCTGCAGACGTCCTCGACAAAGCCATAACGGTTGTCTATCTCAACGCAAACGTCTGCTACCTTGATACGAAACATGAAAAACTCCTTTCCTGCAAGGATTCAAAAGCAAAGGGCGGGAGTATCCCGCCCTTGATCTTATTCCAGATACATGCTGTCCACGTTGGCTTGTACGTATCTGACCATCTGCTTTTGCATATAGGCGCGATTGTCCATGAAGAAATGGCTGATCTTATCCAGATTGCCTGCATGGTGCTCACGAAGGAATACCAGTGTAGCACCCAGCTGCGCGTCGTCATTGTCGCTGAGCGCGTCGCAAATCGAGGAAATGATTGCAACGTCAGCCTTAGCGAACAGCTGCCAGTAAGCGGGGCTGTTATGCTCGGTCAGGTCATAGATCATTTTATATGCCATCAGGGGGCGATACACGTCGTTCTTACCAAAGCGCTCATCGTCGCTGCCGACGATGTTCGCGGTCCATACCTGACGCTCGGAGGATGCCATACGGGTCATGAAATAGGTCATGCGCTTGTTGACGATCTCAAAGGTCAGCTCACTCGGCTTGATGTTCTTGCCGAGATTTTTATCATACAGGAAGAAATGGCGGGTCACGGTGGCGGAAATCATGGCAAGATACATGACAAGACCGCCAAGCGCCACAAACAGGAATGCTGCGAGCAGATACATGATCCCGAAAAATACGTTATCCCAATTTGCCAGGGTGACAATTGTGACAACAACAGCGATCAGCAAGCTGACAGCGCCTGCAACCAGCAATATGGTTGGCAAATATTTCTTGATAGTTTCCATTTTGACTTCCTCTTTTCCACGGTGATTCTATATGTGTTACGCATTAAAATCGCAATATACAACAACACATTGTAATTATAACACAAAATATGCTCTTTTGCAAGAGATTTTTTAATTTTTTTGAAATTGTTTGCATATACCCATCTTTCATTTTTCAAAAAGGTAAAAGACCTGCTTTCCTCCCTCTGCTTCCGGCTTGATTACGGTAAAGTGCGGTGTGATCAGAATGGTCGCAAGGTATGCCTGATGCAACGTATCCATGGCTTTTGCCACAGGCAACGTCATGCCATCCCCCTGCCCGTCCGAAATCAGATAGCCCTGCGTCTGAGCTGAAGCAGTGATCAGACTTTCAAGCTCGCCCGTGCCGAACACCCGATATCCGCTTTGCAGAATGCTTTGACAGTCATGCGCAAAACGCGAGAGCGCCTTTGGGCGGTGCTTTTGGGATTGCAATTCAAAAAGCAGCCTTTCTCTGTATTCCCGTCTGATGCAGCTGCAAACAAATTCCGCCTCGATTCCCTTATCCAATCAACTCACCCTTTCCGTGCAATCGTTTTGCGCTTTTTCATTGTTCATTATATCACGGAAGAAAATCACTGTCAACAACGCGATAAAAATATCGTAGTGCAGCAGCGCGAATTTGCAAGATGCTATTGACCAATCTTGCATATTGTGATATAATTACTGTAATTCATTTTCTTTCGGAGGACCCCTTTTATGAATGCTGTGACTCTGTACGATTCCGGTGTGTTTTTGTGCAACGGTGCACCCTGCCCCGGAAACTGCGATCGCGATGCAAAATCCGCCCGTCAAAAGACAATTGCGGCAAAAATTCTTGCCGCTCATAATACAAGCGATAACCAAGACACCCTGAAGCTTCGCTTTGATGCCTTGATTTCTCACGATATTACCTACGTTGGCATCATTCAATCCGCACGCGCTTCGGGACTTGAGCAGTTCCCCGTGCCTTACGCGCTGACCAACTGCCACAATTCCCTTTGTGCGGTGGGCGGTACCATCAATGAGGACGACCACGTATTCGGTCTTTCGGCTGCCAAAAAATACGGTGGCATTTACGTGCCTGCCAACCAAAGCGTCATTCACTCTTATGCAAGAGAGCAGCTCGCTTTATGCGCGGGCATGATTCTGGGCTCGGATTCTCACACCCGTTACGGTGCGCTTGGCACCATGGCAATCGGTGAGGGCGGTCCCGAGCTTGTCAAGCAGCTTTTGAAGAACACCTACGACATCCCCGCGCCCGAGGTGGTGCTGGTATATCTGAGTGGAGCTCCCCGTCGCGGTATCGGTCCGCACGACGTGGCGCTTGCACTTGTGGGTGCAGCTTTTCCGGGCGGCTTTGTCAAGAACAGAATTCTGGAGTTTGTTGGTCCCGGTGTGGCAAATCTTTCCATGGATTTCCGCAACGGCATTGACGTTATGACCACAGAGACCACCTGCCTTTCCTCGATCTGGGAGACGGACGACGTCACCAAGGAATTCTACGAAACTCACCAAAGAGGCGAATTTTACAAGCAGCTTTCCCCCGAGGACGGTGCTTACTATGACCGCATGATCCAGATCGATCTTGACAAGGTGGAATCCATGATCGCGCTGCCCTTCCATCCCTCCAACGTCTACACCATTCACGAATTCAACGCGCGCGCAGCCGAGCTGCTGGCAGGCGTTGAAGCAGAGGCTGCGCAGCTGTTCCCGGGTGCGCCCCTTACCTTGACCGACAAGGTGGACGAGAACGGTGTGCATGCCGATCAGGGCGTGATTGCAGGATGCGCGGGTGGTATGTACGAATCCATTTGTGAGGCGGATGCCATTCTGGGGACCGGTGAGGTGGGCGACGGTGCCTTCTCGCTCTCGGTGTATCCCACCAGCATTCCCGTCTCTTTGGAGCTGACCCGTCAGGGCGTGAGCGCTTCTCTGCTTGCGCAGGGCGCGGTGATCAAGCCCTCGTTCTGCGGTCCTTGCTTCGGTGCGGGTGACGTGCCTGCCAATAACGGGCTTTCCCTGCGCCACACCACGCGCAACTTCCCCAACCGTGAGGGCTCCAAGCCCGGTGAAGGACAGATCTCCTGCGTGGCGCTCATGGATGCGCGCTCGATCGCGGCAACCGCTGCAAACGGCGGTGTGATCACGGCTGCGACCGATATTGATTACGATTATTCCCCCGCTCCTTACGTTTTTGACCCGTCTCCCTATCAAAAGCGCGTTTACAACGGCTTTGGAAAACCGCAGCCCGAGACCGCGCTTGTCATGGGACCCAATATTACCGACTGGCCCGCACAGTACGCGCTTGCAGACAATCTGTTAGTCGAGCTGGCGGCAGTCATTCGTGACCCCGTAACCACCACCGACGAGCTGATCCCTTCGGGTGAGACCTCGTCCTACCGCTCCAATCCCCTGCGCCTTGCCGAGTTTGCGCTTTCCCGTCGCTGCCCCGAATACGTGGGTCGCTCCAAGGCGGTTGCCGCAGACGAGGCTGCAAGAAGAAGCGGCTCGATCTCCGAAAAGCTTTTCCGTGCTTTGAGCGCGGTGGGTGATGCCCATGCGCTGGCTGCTTGCACGCAGTTTGGTTCTTGCCTGTTTGCCAACAAGCCGGGTGACGGCTCTGCACGTGAGCAAGCGGCATCCTGCCAGAAGGTGCTTGGCGGCTTTGCCAATATTTGTTATGAATTTGCTACCAAGCGCTATCGCTCCAACTGCATCAACTGGGGTATTCTGCCCTTCACGCTTGATGCAAATACCCCTTTCCCCTATGCCGAGGGTGACTTTGTGTTCGTGCCCGACATCAGAGCAAAGCTGGCAGGCGGCTGCGAGGACTTTGAGGCAAGCGTGATTTGTGCCGACGGCACGACGCATGCGCTGACGTTGCACGTCAAGGGCTTGACCGAGAATGAAAAGCAGATCATTCTGGACGGTTGCCTGATGAATTTCTATGCAAACGGAAGGAAATAAGATGTATACAGGCGATTATGCTTATGCCACCAACCCCGTGGGCGGTACGCATCTTTCGATCAAGCAGCATGCAGAGCTGCTTGCAAGAATTGGATGGAACGGCTTTTTCACCGGTTGGAATGCAGAAAAGACCCCGCTTTGGCGCGCGGCTGCAGACAAATACGGCATGCTTTATACCTCGATTCACGCTCCCTTTACCGGGGTGGCTGCCATGTGGCGCGAGGGTGAGGCGGGCTGGGCAGAGACCGAGATGTATCTCTCTTGCCTTGAGGACTGCGCCAAGCACGAAATTCCCGTAATGGTGCTGCATCCCTTTATTGGATTTGAGGATCATTCCCCTACAGAGATCGGCATTGAAAACTTTGGCAAGGTTGTGGATCGCGCCGACGCGCTGGGTGTGCGCCTTGGCTTTGAAAACGTAGAGGGCGAGGAGTACCTTGCCGCCATTTTCGAAGCGTTTGCAGGACATCCCTCACTTGGATTTTGCTTTGACGCAGGTCACGAGCTTTGCTACAACCGCGGCAAGGATATGCTGGCTTTGTACGGTCATGCACTTTGCCACACGCACCTCAACGACAACGTGGGCGTGACCGGTAAGGACATTTTCTGGACGGACGATTTGCACCTTGTCATGGGTGACGGCATTGCAGACTGGGAGGGCGTGATGCGCCGCATCCGCGCGACCGGCTTTGACGGACCTTTAAGTTGCGAATTAACGCTTGGCAACAAGCCTGACAAGCACACGCATGACGGCTATGCCGCTATGCCGTTGGAAGATTTTTACGCTCTTGCGCTCTCCCGCATGAAAATGCTGGACGCAATGGGCAGATGATACGGAGGTAAATATCATGCAGAAAATCAAAATGACCACGCCGCTGGTTGAAATGGACGGCGACGAAATGACCCGCGTTTTGTGGGCAATGATCAAGGATGAGCTGATCCACCCCTTTGTGGAGCTCAACACCGAATATTATGATTTGGGTCTTGTGGAGCGCGAGAGAACCAAGGACAAGGTTACCTTCGATTCGGCTTATGCGACAAAGAAATACGGTGTGGCGGTCAAGTGTGCTACCATTACCCCCAACCGCCAGCGCGTGGAGGAATACAATCTTTCCGAGATGTGGAAATCCCCCAACGGTACCATTCGCGCGATCTTGGACGGTACGGTATTCCGCGCGCCCATTCTGATTGACTCCATCCGCCCTGCCGTGCGCAACTGGAAAGCCCCCATTACCATTGCCCGCCACGCTTACGGTGACGTTTACAAGGCAACCGAGTACCGCGTGCCCACACAGGGCAAGGCGGAGCTGGTGTTCACCGATAAGGACGGCAACGAGACCTTCCGCGAAACGGTTTACGATTTCGAGTGCCCCGGTGTGCTGCAGAGCCAGTATAACAAGGACAACTCGATCCGCTCGTTTGCACACGCCTGCTTCCAGTATGCGATCGATACCAAGCAGGATCTGTGGTTCTCCACCAAGGATACCATTTCCAAGCAGTACGATCAGACCTTCAAGCTGATCTTCCAGGAGATCTACGAAGCAAGTTATAAGGAAAAATTTGAAGAGCTTGGCATTGAATATTTCTACACCTTGATCGACGATGCGGTTGCGCGCGTCATCCGCTCCGAGGGTGGCTTTATCTGGGCTTGCAAAAACTACGATGGCGACGTGATGAGTGATATGGTTTCCACCGCGTTCGGCTCGCTTGCCATGATGACCTCGGTGCTGGTGGCTCCCGACGGCACCACCGAATACGAGGCGGCACACGGTACGGTGACCCGTCACTACTACCGCTACCTCAAGGGCGAGACCACCTCGACCAACCCCATGGCAACCATTTTTGCCTGGTCGGGCGCTTTGCGCAAGAGAGGTCAGCTGGACGGACTTGGCGATCTGGTGGACTTTGCCGACAAGCTGGAGGCTGCCTGCCTGCAGACGCTGAACGACGGCATTATGACCAAGGACCTGGTGGGTCTTGTCGTGCCCGGCACGCAAGTGACCTCGGTCAACTCTCTGGAATTTCTCAAGGCGATCAGAGAGCGACTTGAAGCGGCTCTGGCGTAATTTCATTACAAAAAAAGGACTGTCAAACACGCTTTGACAGTCCTTTTTGATTTCGAGCATCGGGGGGAGCAATCCCCCGCCCTGTGAGATTGGTTTGCTTATGCGTACTTTTTAATGCACGCGGCAACCTGCTCGGCGGCGACCTTGACCCCTTGCTCGGAGAGGTGGATGTGGTCGGCGCAGATGTAGGTGGGGATATCGGCATTGATGGTTGAGAACAGATCGTTGATGATAATGCCCTCTGCCTGCAATCTTTCGGTTACCGCTTTATTGTAAGCAGCAAGTCTTTCCGGGGTGTGTCCGGGCATCTCTGAGTCGGGCGGCGTGGTGGTGGCAAAAATGACCGTTTTGGCATAGCCCTTGAGAATGCGCGCAATTCTGACCATGGTATCGCAGTAGTTTTCAAGCGAGGTAAACGCGCCATCCTCCCAAAGCTGGCATACGTCCCAAAGTCCGTTATTCCAGTGAATGACGTCCGCGCCCTCCATAAAGGGTCTGTAATCATAGGTCATGCGCAGGGTGTAGAGCGCAAAGCGGCAGTTCTCCGGTGGTTGCCATACCTCGTATTCATCGCCTAAAATGGCAGGCACAACGGGTCCGTAGCCAATCTCTCGGATGGAGTCACCCAATAATACAACTTTTTTCATGTTAATCCTCCCAACTATAAGTATACGAGCCGCTGCCCACGACCTCGATGCGATCGGGCAGGCGGATCTTGGCAGTCGTGCCAAACGGAATTGTAACGTACAGGCAAGTGTGACCAAAGCGCTTGACCCAGCGCACGCTCACCTGCCCCTTGATCGTATCCACGTGGGCTTGTGCGGAAAGCAGCCCTGTCGGGTAGTGCGGTGCGATCTCGAATTCCGCACATCCGGGCGCTGTGGGCTTGATGCCGCACAGTGTGCTGTACAGCCACTTATCTACAGAGCCGTACATGGGGTGGTTGTGCGAGTTCATGCCATCCTCTTTTTTCAGCTCAAAGCGCTCCCACACGGTGGTTGCCTCGTTCTGGATCATGTAGCCGTACGAGGGATATTCCTCGCCCGTCAGGATGCGCCATGCGTCGTCCACGTATCCGTATTTTGCCAGCATTTCCAGCATGTAAAGCGTGCAGAGATTGCCGGTGGTAAACTTATCATTACGCTCGCGCAAATCGTTTACCATGACGTCAGCCGCTCTTTGGCTATCTGCCTTTGGAATGATACCAAGCCACAGGGAGAACGCCTGCGAGGCTTGTGAGCCGCCTGCCATCCGGGCAGTTTCGGCATCCCACCATTTTGTCAGCATGGCAGTTCTGATCTTGTCAGCCAGCGCCTCGTACTCGGCTTGCTTTTCGGCATTGCCAAGCAGCTTTGCCATACGGGCAAGAGCTGTGCAGTTATAGTAAGAAAATCCGGTAGACATAAAGCGTCCGTCGGTCACAGCACTTGTGGCATCCTCAAATGCGCGGCACGCGTATGCGGGGGCTGCCCAGTCACCGTAATAGGTATAATTGACGATATAGTCGTCGCTGCGCGAAAGCAAGGATCTTTCCCATGCTTCAAACCACGGGTAAGCTTGCTTTATCAACTCGATATTGTCACAAAACAGGTGCGTCTGCTCCCCTGCTACCAAGAAAGACGAGCAAACGGGGTCCGCGGGATACTGCCCATACAGGAAAGGAGCGCAGCAGGTAAACGCACCGTCCTCGCGCTGCTCTGCATGAACGTCGCAGATCACCTTGGGGAAAATGCGACCGATATCAAAATTGTAGGGCGTGGCGGTAAAGCGCACCGTAGCATCGTTCATCCAGCCCATGCGCTCGTCGCGCTGCGGACAGTCGGTCAAGATTGAATGGATATTGGATTTCTCGGTCTGCACGGCATTCTTGTGCAGCTTGGAAACCAATGCCGAGCCGCAGACAAAATCGCTTTCGTTGGCAATATCGGTATACAGCGCAATGGCAATCACGCTGTTCTTGTCCGGGCAAGGATAGCCGTCCAGCTCAATATAGCGGAAGCCGTGATAGGTGAACTTGGGCTGCCATGCGCGCAGATCTCTGTCATCCCCCGATGCAATATAGGTATCGGTCTGTGCCGCATCACGCAAAGGCTTATTATAAAGCCCGCCATCCTCGTCCAGCATCTCACCCATGCGCATGGTAACTCTGTGCCCTTCCTGCA
>SVQP01000015.1 GCA_015065285.1 Oscillospiraceae bacterium
AAGGGTTCTATTTTCCAATCATATAGGATCGATAAATTGGTGAAAGAGCGTCCTTACGGTGACCCACTCCACCGCTGTTCGCTTACGCTCACTGCGGTCCCCCTCTGCCCGGCGGGAGAGGCATTGGTTACTTCGGCTAAGCAAACATTGATCAAACCCATCGCAGATCCCGCTGCGGCTCGCTTCGCGAGCACTTGCGCTTTTGCTTGCTGCGATGCGCCAAAGGGCGCATTCTCGACCCGCAAAAGTTCGACTGCGCGCGGACACCACAACGCGGTGTCCGCGCTCCGCTCAGGATGACACGTATAGGGGATGCGCGCCCGAAGCGTTTACGAAACGGGTCGTCAAGGTGCCGACCCCTACCGGGATTGTTGCAGCAGGCAGGATGACACAAAAGAGAGTACGAAAAATCAAAAAAGAGTGCCGCCGAAGCGGCACTCTTATAAAAGTTTAAATTGTTTAGAAGCAAGGTATAATATTTACAATTTAAGCCCTTTGTCTATAAGCCTATCATTCATAAATTCAACCGCTTTATGATTATATGTAAAATAGATAATATTTTTTTCTTTCAAAACTTCTTCAAAGCTTTTGCATTCTATTTTACTATCGGAAACAAGAAGATATGCATAGCCGTTGGGGCGGGTCACAACTTGCACGTCGCGAATATCTTCCCATTTGATAAATCTGGCTTTACTTTTTCTGAAAACCGTTTTTCTGATGCCTGTTTCATCTAAGTGTATTTTAGACATGAGTCTCGGATAAAGCCCGACAGACAAAAAAATTGATCCACCATATAGGAGAATTACCAATAACCACCACTCAAAAGAAGCATCATAGGAAATCACAATGAAGTAAAGCATGCCCAATGTCATCCCCCACATTAAGCAAACAGTCATGATATACAATGGTAAAGCGGTATAGAATTTTAATTCTTTTTTCATTTAAAATCTCCGTATTAATAACTTACTAACAGACGACCATCAGTAGTATAATAGCATTATATCATATACTGCCTTACAGGTCAAGTGGGTTGAGCCTCCCACTATGTGTCATCCTGAGCGAGAAAACATCGCTGTGCGGATGTTTTCGAGTCGAACTTTCAAAAATCTGCAACGAATTGCTGATTTTTGAAAGTCAAAGCGCAAGGATTGCGCTTTGAGGATCTGGAAAACGGTTTGCAACACGCGAAAAAGCCTCCCCTTTAGGGGAGCGGGAGAGGCTTAAAAACTTTTCTTGTATTTTCCCCGAAAAATGTTGACAAAAATTTGCTTTCATGCTATACTTTACCCGTATATTTCAAACGCTATGAACGGAAGTAGTAGGCATTCTCCTTTTGTGCAGAGAGCGAACGGTTGGTGAAAGTTCGTCAAAAGCGTGCCCAAGTCGTCCGGGAGCGGTACGGGTGAAGTTTCAGTAGTCCGTAACGGGGGCTGTGCCCAACACGCCGTTATTGTGTATATGAGTGCATGCCCGAGATGGGTGTGAAATCAGGTGGTACCGCGTAACTCCACGTCCTGATACAAGTCAGTGACGGTGGAGCTTTTTTATTTGAAAATTATAGTAAGGAGATAATAGACATGAATTCCTACAACGAATTACCGAAAACCTATTCCCCCGGTGATTTTGAGGACAAGATCTATGCCAACTGGTGCGAAAAGGGCTACTTTACCCCTACCATTGACAAGTCCAAGCCCTCGTTCACCATCGTGATTCCCCCTCCAAACATCACAGGTCAGCTGCACATGGGTCACGCACTGGACAACACCCTGCAGGACATCCTGATCCGCTATAAGCGCATGGCAGGCTACTGCACGCTCTGGCTGCCCGGCACCGACCACGCGTCGATTGCAACCGAGGCAAAGATCGTGGAGGCGATGCGCAAGGAAGGCATTACCAAGGAGCAGCTTGGCAGAGACGGCTTCTTAGAGCGCGCATGGGCTTGGAAGGAGCAGTACGGCGGCAGAATCATTTCTCAGCTCAAAAAGATGGGCTCCTCTTGTGACTGGTCTCGCGAGAGATTTACCCTGGATGAGGGTTGCTCCGAGGCGGTCAAGACCGTTTTCGTCAAGCTGTACGATCAGGGGCTGATCTACCGTGGCAACCGCATCATCAACTGGTGCCCCAAATGCTTGACCTCTATCTCGGATGCCGAGGTGGAATACGAGGATCAGGCCGGTCATTTCTGGCACATCCGCTATCCCTTCAAGGATGGCAGCGGCTACCTTGAGGTTGCAACCACCCGTCCCGAAACGCTGCTGGGCGATACTGCCGTTGCAGTCAACCCGAACGACGAGCGATACAAGGACATGGTTGGCAAGATGCTGATCCTGCCTTTGGTTGGCAGAGAGATCCCCGTGATTGCGGACGATTACGTGGAAGCCGATTTCGGTACAGGCTGCGTCAAGATCACTCCCGCGCACGACCCCAACGACTTTGAGGTTGGCGCGCGCCATGACCTGCCTGTGATCAACGTCATGACCGATGACGCCAAGATCACCGAGGACTACCCTGCATACGCCGGTATGGACAGATTCGTTGCCAGAAAGCAGATCGTCAAGGATCTGGAGGCAGGCGGATTTTTGATCAAGGTAGACAACTACGCGCACAACGTTGGCACCTGCTACCGTTGCTCCTCTACCATTGAGCCCCGCGTTTCCCTGCAGTGGTTTGTTAAGATGGAGCCGCTTGCAAAGCCCGCGATCGAGGCTGTTCGCAACGACGACATTCGTTTCGTTCCCGAAAGATTTGAAAAGAACTACTTCCACTGGATGGAAAATATCCGTGACTGGTGCATCTCCCGTCAGCTGTGGTGGGGTCACAGAATCCCTGCTTTCTACTGTGACGACTGCGGTGAAACCGTTGTGACCAAGGATGCCACTGCCATCTGCCCCAAGTGCGGCAAGCAGATGAGACAGGACCCCGACACGCTGGATACGTGGTTCTCCTCCGCGCTCTGGCCCTTCTCGACGCTGGGCTGGCCCGCAGAGACCGAGGATCTGGCTTACTTCTATCCTACCAACACGCTGGTAACCGGCTACGATATTATCACCTTCTGGGTTTCCAGAATGATCTTCTCCGCGTTGGCTTATACCGATAAGGCGCCCTTTGATACCGTGCTCATTCACGGTCTGGTACGTGACGCGCAGGGTCGCAAGATGTCCAAGTCCTTGGGCAACGGTATTGACCCTCTGGAGATCATTGACAAGTACGGTGCCGACGCGCTCCGCTTTGCACTGGCTACCGGTAACTCCCCCGGAAACGACATGCGTTTCTCGGATGAGAAGATCGAGGCTGCGCGCAACTTTGCCAACAAGCTCTGGAACGCATCCCGCTTTGTTCGTATGAACCTGACCATTGATCAGATCAGCCTGCCTGCAGAGAGCGAGCTGGCTACCGAGGACAAGTGGATTCTGACCGAGCTTGCAAAGACGGTTCAGGGTGTTCGCTCCAACCTTGATAAGTACGAGCTGGGCATTGCACTCTCCTTGCTCTACGATTTTATTTGGGACGTATTCTGCGACTGGTATATTGAGCTTGCAAAGACCAGACTTTCCGACAAGGAAAGCGCGGGCAACCTGGTCTGCCAGAACGTCATTGCGTACGTGCTGACCAAGACGCTGGCGCTGCTGCATCCCTTTATGCCCTTTATCACCGAGGAAATTTATCAGTCCCTGCCTCATGATTGCGAGAGCATCATGATCAGCGAGTACCCCAGCGTGGACGCGATTCCCTCCTTTGAAAAGGAATCTGAGGATATGGCACGCGTCATTGACGCCATCCGCGCCATCCGCACCCGCCGCGCAGAGATGAACGTAGCACCCTCCCGCAAGGCAAAGGTGTATATCGCAACCAAGCACGGCGCTTGCTTTGCAGCCGCTGCAGGCTTCTTTGGCAGACTCGCGTCCGCTTCCGAGGTCATCGTGGCTGAAGCGTTTGACGCTGACGTGGTTTCGGGCGACAATGCCGTTCAGATCATCACCGATTCGGCTGCTATCTTCCTTCCCATGGCTGATATCATCGACTTTGAAAAGGAAAAGGCAAGACTTGCCGCAGAGCAGAAAAAGCTGGAGGATGAGATCGCGCGCATTGAAAAGAAGCTCTCCAATCAGGGCTTTGTTTCCAAGGCTCCCGCCGCCGTTGTCGAGGGCGAGAAAGCCAAGATGGAAAAATACCGCGAAAATCTTGCAGGTGTCATGGCGGCACTTGCCAAGTTGGGCTAATACACGTGCAGGAGCAGCGATTGCTGCTCCTGCTTTTTATTGACTTTGGCAAAAATCCGTGCTATAATAATAAAGATAAACGGCAAGAAAGGAGCGCGCCATGACAAAGATCGATGCAACAAGCGAATATTTTCTGCACCTGCTTTGCGCAGGTCTGCGTGGCACGGCTCCCCTGCCCGTCCCCGATGGCGTCAGCATGGAAAAGGTGTACAAGCTCTCCAAGCTGCACCGCGTGGATGACGTAGTGTTTGCCGCTCTCAAATATCTTGATCAAAAGCCCGAATTCTACGAGCGATGGTACAAGCGCCACTGCATGGCAATTACGCGCAGCGCAACACAGCTCTACGAGCACGGGCAAATCTGCCGCGCGCTGACCGAGGCGGGTGTGCAGGTGTTGCCCTATAAGGGCATTGTACTCAAGAGCTATTACCCTGAGGCATCCATGCGCTTTATGTCGGATATCGATATGCTCTACGTCGTACCGGGCGAGGATCACGAGCGCGTCAGGGCTGTCATGGAATCGCTTGGCTATACCACCGAGCAATTCGGCACGGGCGTGCACGACACCTACCACAAGCCCCCGTTGATGAGCGTTGAGCTGCACCGCGTCATCTTTTCCCCCGACGCGGACGGCTATCTTTCCAATGCCGACTACATATCCGCAGCCACGCAGGGCGCTGACGGCGCCATGGCTTTGCCGCTGCCCTACCTCTATTTTGCTACGCTTTCGCATCTGGTCAAGCATCTGCGCACCGATGCGGCAGACTTGCGCAGCGTGATCGATCTGTACCTGTTGCGCAGTGCTATGAATGCGCAGCAGATCGCAGAGACCGACGCGCTTTGCGCGCGCGCATCGCTTGACAAGACCGATCGCGTCATGCAAGCCATTGCCCTTGCCATTTTTGAGCAGCAAGCCCCCGACGCACACACGCAGGGTTGCATCTCCTATCTGCTGCGCTCCCCTGCCGATAGGCTTGGCGCGGATGCCAAATACCTTGGCAGCTATCAAAAGGGCGACTCGGTTGGCACTGCCAAGCTGCGCTATTACCTGCACCTGGTGCTGCCCGGATATACCTATATGAAAAAAAGCTACCCCGTGCTTTGCAAAGCGCCCGTGCTGCTGCCCTTTGCATGGCTGTGGCGCTGGGTGGACGTGTTGCTGCACCAAAGAGGACGCGCCAAGCGCGCGCTGCACCGCTTTGACAGCCTTGACGCTGCGGATACAAGCCGCGCCAAGGACGACCTTGCTATGTTCGGACTCGAATAAAAAAAGAGAATCGGAAAAATCCGATTCTCTTTTTATTTGCCTTTTGCAAATTTGACAAACAAGAAGATGGCGGCAGCCAAGCCAAATACGCCAAATCCGGCAATCATGCCCCAGATCACGGGGATAGGCAAGCTCCATTTGGGCTGCTCGGCAGGCAAACGCACAGCAGGCGCGCGCGTGGTTTGCTGCTCGGGCTCGGTCTGCGCGTCGCTCTCGGGCGACTCGGTTGCAGCAGAGGTCGTCGCCTCGGTCGCTTCGGTTTGTACACTGTCCACGTTGCCAAAGTCGTCCTCTTCTCCGAAATTGTCATCGGCTGCATATAAAGGCATGGTCAATGCGCAGCAGAGCAGCAAGATCAGCAATAAAACGTTCCAAAATTTCATCCGTTATCCTCATTCCACGGGTACGACGGGCGCACCGCTCAAATTTACAATTTTGATTTGTCCGCACACAGTGCAAACAAAGTAGGCAAAGCCATCCTGCTCGCTGTTGGGCTGCGCGGGATAGACGTGCTCCCCATGCTCGGCAAGCAATTCGCCGCAATCCGCGCAATGCTGCTGCTCCTGACAGTTGGCACCGTCCGGCACGTGCACGTGCTGAGTTTGTTGCTCGGGCTGCTGCTCTTGTTGGCAAGAAACAAGCAAACAGGCGCAAAGCGCGAGCATACAGATCAAAAGTCGTTTTTTCATAGCTTATCCGATCGGCACAATGGCGCTGCCGCCCGTGCTTTCAATAATAATTTTTCCGCAATCCGCGCAAACGTAGTAAGCATAGCCACCCTGCTCTGCGTTGGGCTCAGAGGGGTAGTTATGATCGCCAAGCGGCAGCTTTTCCACCTTTTTGTAATCGCAGGCAGGGTCTGTGCAGGTCGTGGTGATTGTGCCGTGGGTCTTGCAGGTCGACGGTACTTTTTCCTCGTGCAGAGTATGCGTGTGTGCCGCGCCCTGCACCTCGTCGGGGATCTCTATACCGGGCTGCCCCGGCACATACGTGCCGTTGTTAAGCCCGCCCTGCAGCGTTGCGTTACCGACAGACTCCCAGATCTCACTTGTGTCGCCCTCGTAATAAATGGGTGCCCCGCTTGCATCAAAGCCGATGACCAGCATAATATCCTCAGGACCGTCCACCACGGGCGCGACAACAACCTGCTGTAGCGGTATTTGATTTTCCATGGCAAACAGCTCTGCGCGATACACCACGTCCGAGAGATATTTCTCGTCCGCAGCATCCTGCGCGCGCTCGATATAGACGCTGTAGCCCACCACGGCAACCGCCGCAAGAATTGCCATAATGGCAATCACCACGATCAGCTCCACCAGCGAAAAACCTTTATTGCTCTTCATAAAAACCTCAATTTTACCAAATTGGGGCTGTTGCATGGCAACAGCCCCTTTTGTGCCTCTAAAAGGCTGTGATTCTTTACACGAAGAAGGGATCTTCTTCGCCATCCCATTCGTCTTTTCCGGAGGTTCTGATCACGTCAGATTCTTCGAAAATCACGATATCAATTTCGGGTAATTCAAGCTTTTCTTCATCCATTGTAATCATACCTCCTTTCATAAAAGTCTCCATAGTCGTTTACTGCGCTGTGCCCTCGATCTTGCTGACTGCCTCGCCAAGCTTGATCAGGCTGACCAGCATGTTGACGTAGTCTTGGGTTTTGGCATCGTCACCGTCGATCTTGGCGCCACCCGTCGTATATCTGTAGATGGAGCGCTTGAGATACGCGTTGATACCGTAGGCAAAATCGGTGGATTCCACGGTGGAACCATCGGAGAGAGTCACAACCAGCTTGACCGTGGTTCCCTCTTTTGCAAGATCGCTTGCAGGAACGGGATAGGTCACACGATAACGTGAACCGTCTGCTTCTACCGCCAGATTTTCATATACGGCAGCGGGAGTCTTGCCATCAGCATACGTCACACTCAGCGTCGCTGTCGTGGGGATCACACCCTCGGACAAGCCCGTCAGGGTGAAATAGTAACGCAAATTGTACTCGGTGCGGAAATTCACGTTCGCACTTGCCCAGTTCAAGGTAACGCCATTTGCATTTGCCACGGGTGTACCCACGTTGGCAGTCACGTTTTCTGCATATTTTGCAATTTCCGAATCGGAATAGCCTGCAAAATCAAAGCCGTTGCCTGCATTAAAGTAGGTCTGTACGGCAGAGCCGTAGTTGAGCACTGCCTCCATTGCATCGGCTTGCGAGCCCATTGCGGAGCTGCTCAGCTGCGATTGCAATGCCTTGGCATACGCCAGCAGAATACTGTCAAGCTGCTTGGTCAGATTCACGTCGGGATAGGTGATCGTAATCGTGGCATTGCCGGACTTGTCACCCTCTGCCTTTTCTGCGATCTGCGCAGCAGTCAGATTAACAGTTACCTGATACATCAATACACCGTCAACCTTTGTCACCGTCACGGCAGAAGCATCGTTGTTGAGCAATACGCTCGGCGCTGTTGCATCCTCCGTCTCAACAGGTACAAAGAAGATCACCTGCATCGCGGTTCCCTCAGGGAGAGTGTTGTAATTGACCGTCATGGTAATTGCACCGGATTTGATTGCGGTGGGGGTGTACTGCCCTTCAATGGTCAAATCAGTGGTAGAAGCAGTTACGTTGGCATCGGTCACCAATGTCCAGAAGCCGGACGCAGCAGCAAACGTTGTGCCGCTATAGCTCCAACCGGTGTGACTGATCACAAAGCAATTGCTTTCCGTATCTTTGAGAGTCAGCGAAGGTGCTGTACCGTACGCCAAATTACCAAGCAAGGTCTTGTTGCCTTGGTAGTCGGTCACGTATACGTTGTATTTACGCGCCAATTCATCATAGGTAGCACCGCAAGTACATACCGTCCACGTCTTTGCATGGTCGCATCCCGTGCCGTTTGCAGCATGGGCATTCAAAACCCATCTCTTGTGCTCGGCATGATATATGTAGGTGCCGGCAGCTGCAGAGGTTGCCACGTAGCCGCTACCATCGCCATTCAGTAATTGTGCGGGGGTAGCTGGTACTTGGTAGTAAGCACTTTCGGATTGCTTGTATTGATAAGTAATTTTATTACTTGTGGTTTTAGTAATAATTGTTCCTGCGCCAGTGCTACTAATGCTAGCTCCACCGCCACTGTAATCAGAAACTGTTTCGCCGGACACTATTGCAGCTCCTGCTGTAGTATATAAATTGCCTACACTCGCATTCAAGGTGCCATTAACTAAAACCTTGGCATCACTCATTGTGGGACGCGCGTTCGGTGTCCCGGCAGTTGCTCCAACGTACTTGAGTGGTGAAACATCGCAAGAAGAGTATACAAAAAGATTCCCTTTCCATTGATCAAGGTCATAAATAAACAAGTTCACTCCAGAACTCAGAGTTACTGTTGCTCCCTCTCCAATAGTCAAAGCGGAACCCGGCAAAAAAGCCATGTCCTGAGATATCGTTGTAGTTCCGCTAACAATGTTAACATCCAAGTTGTTCGTTATTGGGAGAACATAATTGGCAGAGTTCATATCATACTTCGCCAGACTTGCATCAACAGAGATTACAAGGCTGGACATTGAAAGATCACCATAAACATCAACTTCCAAGCGATCAAGTTTTTCATTGTAATCTTTAACTATAGATCCGGAGTTTATGAACATACTGCCTGATCCAATAAACGGAACGATAGCATCACCATAACACTTCGACGCAACAAGACCCATATACGCGTACTCGGTTGCTCCTGCTTCCAAAGTCATAGGTGCTTCTACGTTTTGAACATAGTATTGAGTAACCGGAAAAACTCTTTCATTCTTGTCAATCATTGAAGAGGCAGCTGTGCCGCCACGCCAGTCTTTAACCTGGAAATTCTCATATACAGTACCGCCACTCTTGACAGTTACCGAACCAGAGCCTGTAATGTAACCCCATACGTAGAGATAACCTCCGCTATTGACAGTGATTGCACTTCCAGATACCATAGAAACAAACCCAAGCGGCCCTGTAGGACACCCATTGTAAATCTGCTTAATGCACATTTTCCCGGACAAGCTCATTGCACCGTTAATGGTAATACTTGCTCCATTAGCCATAGTCAATGTACGATATGCCGAAGGTTTTACCCAACTATTAGCCGAGGCGCTAAAAGTAGATGTTGAACCATCAATTGTTGGCTTTGTCGTACAAAGGGTATTGGCACTATCGTAAGGAATCAACAGGGTAACTCCCGCAGGAATTGTGTAATTCCCTGCAGGTAACGTATAGTTGTCATTTAAAATCACCGTACCAGACGAGCCAATAGCGGCAAAGGCAGTTTCCCAAGTCCAATAAGATGATCCATTCACTGAAAAAGGTGCGATTCCGTTGGCATCATATATAAATACAGGTGTGATAACACCTTGCTTGGTAGGATAGATTTTTCCCGTAGAATCACTTTTCAAACGCGCTGTAGTGCCATCCGTATACTCTGCAATCGCTTCTATGAAGTAATACTGGCTTGTCACAGGTACAATCGCAAAACCATTCGTAAAACTATTCGTTACAGTGACTTTATCCGTATTAACCAACGAATCGTTCGCTGAATATTCAACTCCTTCTATCGGTATAAAGTCAACAGAAATTTCACTATCAGCCATAAAGCTCACTATAGTCAGTGTAATCTTTGTAGTATTTGCTGCAGAAGTTGCTGAATTGGCAACAAGTGTCACGGACGCGCCATTCTCCAAAGTTTTGGAAAATCTACCGCTTGACGTTTTTGCTTCACCGTCAATGGTCAGTGAACCACCTTGCAGATCAACGGTATAGTCAAAAGACAAAACCTTTGTTTCTCCGGAATTGTTAGTAAATACCAATGTACCGCTTGTTGAAGTATACGTCGGATTACAGCCACCGGTTGAAGAGGTCTCCCCCTCCCAACTTGCACCACCGGCACTCGCCGTCCAGTCTTTCGCGCCGGAGCTATTGACAGACAAGCCCTCCACTTCAACGATTTCTGACAAATCAGCAGCACCAAATACGGTCACTATCATCGTAATGGTCAACAACGACAAAATCGTGGCTACGGTGAGTATTCTTCCACGTTGTTTATTATTCAATTTGATAATCATACAAATCACCTCCACGAACTTAAGCCGGTGTGCGATTGCGCTTGTTTATGATGAATCTTATGATAAAGCCTTCAACAAGCATCATAAGTGAGCATATTGCCATCCAAGAAAGCACCCAAACGACACGTGCATCATCAGAAAACAATTCAATAATATACCGACCAACACCGTAAAAGCACAACGAATTGGCAAAGACAATTCCATTGGCTTTGTAATTGCGCTTTTTAGCATGCAGCAGCCCATACAGAGCAATGCCAACACTTAAAATGATGATACAGGGTTGCGTGGGGAAAACAACTGCTCCGGATACCGGACTGAGCAATCCCCAAGAGCAAGTGCTTCCCGCACAGCAACCTCTGATCCAACAAGCCACGGTGACAAAACCGTGATGAAAGAAAAAATACGGGGTTAAATAATCGCACAAATTCCACGTATCAACCTTGCAGAATCTCGAAAGGATCAAACAAAGCAGCGGCATGAACATAATGGAACGAGAAGACGCGATCGCACCCGTACCAAATATCCAAATATCTGCCCATGCCCACGCTTGCGATGTCCAGTTAAAGAGAACAAAGAAGCTCACAAGCGTGAACACAACAGATCTGATCCAACCAAGGCCGTATTTTCTGCCGTAAATCATATTCAGAATCATGCTCAAATAGAAAGACACGGTTCCGAAAGTGCCATAAAACCAATCTCGGTTTTCAAGACTGATCTCGATCCGGCACAGTTCAATTATACAGCATCCGATAAAGCATGCCAATGCCAAGATAAATGGCGCATACAGGATCAAACCATCCAGCAATTTCGACCAACGCGTTTGAGTATCTGCTTGATCACGCAAATGGAAAGACATTATTCAGTCAGGTTAGATGTGTAGCGCAGATTGCCATACTGATCTACCAAAATGGTAAGCACAATATCACCATCCTGTGCATTAGCTGCACTATACGCATTGATAGAGGTCATATATTCACCAACGTAGTCCTTAACAAAGCCGCTGGTATACAATCCGTCCTTGCTAAACTCTTCGCTTTCCTTAATCGTATCGGACATGCTGTCAATCTGACCAAGCGCAGCAACGTAAGCTTCAGCATCACTTCTTGCAGATTCTGCATAGTAACGATCAATTGCAGGCGTACATACATCCGTGCATTGACCTACGTGGGTTGCAGTAGCCTCAAGAACCTCCATCAACTCGCTGACAGCTGCGCCAGCATTTTCAACACTATCAAAATCAGTGGATTCAAACGTAGATTTGCAGGTGCTGCAACCGGTAAAATCAACGAAAGCCTTGCCTCTTGCGTACCAAGCCGCCATCAAAATCTTCGTTGCTTCATTAGAGCCGGAAGGAACCTGCCCCTCCTTGAAAATATCATTGGTGGGCATCGTCAATAAATCCGCGGTTGTCCACCATGTAATCAACTTTTCTTTGTCAATATTGTTCTTGGTTGCTGCTGCAATGTCCAGCACGGTCTGGTTAGCCATCTCTTGCGCATTAGCACTATCGCCATAGTAAATCTTCATTGCACCAGTCAGCATATCAACTGTTCCAAGAATACCGCTATCGCTGTATACGTCCTTGATGAACTGGGAGTTCTTAATTGCTTCAATATCCTCAACGGGCATGAAGCTGGTCCACTCCTTATAAGCAACTTTGAGTTCGGAATTGTAGTTCTCACCAAAGGTAGCCTTCAGAGCGTTGGTAATCAGCTGTTCAGGAGCCGCATCCAAAGTGCCGCCAACGGAAACGCCGCCATTCTTGTGAATCACTACGTAGCCGGACTGACCGGGGGTCAGGGTTTCGCCAGAGGTATACAGATCGATTGCCTTCTGAACGTCTGCGATCATCTGCTTATCGTTAGCCTGCTGAGCCTTGGGGATATAAACGCTGACGCCGATGACGGCGACGGCTGCGAGGATTGCCATGATAGCGATCACGACGATCAGCTCGACCAGGGAGAAGCCTGCGTTATTCTTGCCAACGCGCTGTACGGTCTCGCTGAAATGCTTGCTCATAGAGTCAGAGCAAAAAAGCTTCTTGAAAAAGTTTTTCATGAGATTTTTTCCTTTCATGTATGTGTTTTGTCCGCGCGGAGTTGCCCTTTTGGCGCTCCTTGCGGATTTGACATGCCCCTCGGTTTGGCTCTCGTTTTTTTCGAAAACGCAAACAGACAGGCATATTAATATTTCATCATAATTATATCAGCAATCCCCTTTTTCGTCAATAACTATTCGTGGGCAATTTGGTGCATTTCGTGACACGCTTTCTGTGCATCATGCAACAAATCTGCTCCGCTATGTGTCATTCTGACTGCGGCAACAACCTCGGTAGGGGGCGGCGCCTTGACGACCCGCCACGCGAACGCATCGGGCGAGCATCCCTTTACGTGTCATCCTGCCTGCGGCAACAACCTCGGTAGGGGTCGGCGCCCTCGACGACCCGCCACGCGAACGCATCGGGCGCACATCCCACTATGTGTCATCCTGCCTGCGGCAACAACCTCGGTAGGGGTCGGCGCCCTCGACGACCCGCCACGCGAACGCATCGGGCGAGCATCCCTTTACGTGTCATCCTGAGCGGAGCGCGGACACCGCGTTGTGGTGTACGCGCGCAGTCGAACTTTTGCGGGTCGAATATTTCGCGGCAGAGCCGCGAAATTGAGCGAGCAAAAGCGCAAGTGCGGTAGCGCGCAGCGGGATCTGTGAGGGGTTTGATCAATGTCTGCTTAGCCAGAGTAACTAAGCCTCTCCCGCCGGGCAGAGGGGGACCGCAGTGAGCGCAAGCGAACAGCGGTGGAGTGGGTCACCATAAGGACGCTCTTTCACCAATTTACCGATCCCACATGATAGGAAAATAGAACCCTTCGGCAAATGCCGCAGCATTTGCCACCTCCCTTTAAAGGGAGGCAACCCCTCCACCGCAATCGCGAAGCGGCACGCTGCGCCGCTTCACTGCGGTCCCCCTCCCCTAAAGGGGAGGCTTTTTCGCGTGTTGTAAACCGTTTACTAGATCCCGCGCTGCGCGCGCCCTACGGGTTCGACTGCGCGCGAACACCACAACGCGGTGCCCGCGCTCCGCTCAGGATGACACAAAAGGGGTGCGCAAAATAGCCCCCCTCCGGGAGTTAGAGAGGAACAAACGATTGATTATCGTTTGTGACGAACGGTCGAGCCAAAGCAGCGCGGCAAAGGAGCGAGTGTATCGAGCGACGCATGACGAGCATGCGACGCGAGCGTGCAGCTAAAGGGGGGAGCCTGCGGGAGTAACAAGGGCGGAGCGTATTGCCCCGAGCGCTCAACCGTACCCTTTTGCCCGCATTCTCCTACCGTCATTTTGCAGACCGAAACGCCCCTATATCTTCGATTTGCAAAATGCCACCTCCCTCCCGGAGGGAGGCTTTTTCGCGTGTTGTAAACCGTTTCCCAGATCCCGCGCTGCGCGCGCCCTTCGGGTTCGACTGCGCGCGGACACCACAATGCGGTGTCCGCGCTCCGCTCAGGATGACACAAAGGGGGCGGCTTTGCCAAAGTTATTTTGTGTAGGGGAGGCGTTTCGCCTCCCGCATGCGATGATAACGGATCAGCGTTCGGGTGACATGATCATAAACCGCTTACGTGGCGGGGCGTCGAGGGCGCCGCCCCCTACCGGATTTGTTGCCGCAGGCAGGATGACACGAAAGGGGTGTGCGCAAAAAGCCCCCTTGCCGTGGCAAGGGGGCGATTTTCACTTATTGCTTTTATGAGTCGCGTTTCGCTTTTTGCGATTCGTTTTGCTGATTACTTTTCGCCAAGCACCGTGAACGTGATCTTTTCCGCACCGCTGTCGATCAGCACGTATTCATCCGTCCATGCAGCGCCGCCCGTGACAAAGTTGCCGGGGCCGCACGCGCCTGCAATAGCCGGCAGCTGATGCAAGGGTCCGAACACGTTCTTTCTGGTGCCGACCACGCAAAGATCAATGCTCTGCCCTGCCTTGACCGCCTCGGTAACGTCTGCAAACCAAGGATCCCAGCCCACGGTCTGTGTGCCGCTCTTTGTGATCACCTTGAAGCAGCCGCCCGTGAATTTGGCGCTGATCATGACGCGATCGCCCTCGTCAAGCTCCAAGCCCTCGTACATTTCGGGCAGGATGCGGTAGGTCATGCTGCCGGTATAGAACGGCATGCCGTAATTTGCATAGTTGCCAAGTCCCATTTGCGCAGGGGCTTCCACCAGCGTTCTCTTATTGGTCTCGGACAGTGCAACACCAAAGTTACCTACCAGGTAAATGGCTTCAATATTGGTGGTTCTCATGAAATTGACCTTGATGGTGACCACGTTTCTGCCCTGCCTGAGCGCGCCCTCGGGCACGTACATCTTCTTGAAGCAATCATCGACCCAGAAATCGTTGATATCCTTGTTTTCCAAGGCAATTCCGTTGATGCTGTAGGCGTTGGTCTCGGGTCTTTCGCCCGCGAGCACGACCTGTCCTTCGGGCATTTTTTCGATAAAGAACTCGTATTCCAGCTCGATCTCGCCGTATTTCTGCGTATGGTGCAGCTTGGCAAACCAAGGCTGCAGCATCTCGCCTCCGCGGCGCTCAATGCCCACTGCGTCACGCACCTGACGGTCAATGCGCAAGGCTTCCGCAGGTTCGCTCCATTCACCGTCCGCCCATCTCCAGCGGCAATAGTCCAGCACGCACACGTTCTGCTCGTCAAGCACGGGGGCAAACTCGGCTTCGGTGATCTCCAGCGTCTGCTTTTCCTCGTATTCGGGCAGCACTCTCAGTGCATCATCCTTTTGCGCACACAGCACAAAGCAGCGCGTGCCTGCGGCTTGCATATCCGCTTTGACGTGTGCCACGCCGTTCTCATAGGTTGCTTTTGCGGCATAGCGCGCACCGCTCTCAAGATCCCATTCCTCCACAAAGCAGCCTTCGGGCACTGCTACGTGCAGCGTCAAGTCGGGACGCGCGTTTACTCTGTCGGTGTTGAGCAGCACTGCAGCGGCACTTCCCTCTTTGTCCACGTCGCGTCTGACCTGCACGAACACTGCCTTTTCAGTCTTGCCCTGCGCGTCCGTCACGCTTGCATAGCACTGCGAGCCCGAACGGATGGCTTGCACGATTTCGCCTTCCTCAAAGCCGACCTGCAGGCAGCTCTTTGCAAGGCTGGCGGGGGCATCGGATGCAACCGCATCCACGTATGCAGGCACGTCGCCCGCAAAAATGACCTGACCGCCCGCATTCTTGAAGGCTTCCAGAATTGCCAGCGTGGTGGGACGGATGGTCAGCATATTGGTCACAAGCACGGTTCTGTAGGTGGCGCTGCCGATGCGAAGCACGCACTTACCGTTCTCGTCGGTATCCAGCGACCACTTGTCACGCATGATCTGCTCTTCACCGTAGTCGAAATCGATCTGATTGCCGATCAGCATATGGAACAGCTGCGCGTATCTCTGCTCATAGGGCGCGACGTCGGGAGAGACGTTGGAGATCCACTGTGCCCAACCGATATACGCCTGGCACCACAGAGATTCGATGGGATTGAGCACCAGCACATCACAATCCGGGCGACCTGCGCTGAGAATGACGCCCATGCGCGCAAAGTGATCCTCTACCGCGGCATAATCGCGATACCAGGGAGACTGGTGCAGGATGGACGCGGGGTAATCGCGCTTGGATTCTCCCTCCATGGTATACCAGGAGAGGTGCTGGCAGCGCAGATTGATGCCAAACAGTGCCTGCCAGTCACCAACCGCCTTATGCGCTTTGAAATCAAACTGCCAGCCGGTGCAGCCGTACAGCTCGGAAAGCAGCCACTTTTTATCCAGCTGTCGCGCAGCGGACGCGATCTGCTTGACGATCCAGTAGCAGCGGTTATGCTCGGTCAGGCAGTCCACACCGGGATAGCCCATGTGCTCGTAAAAGCGCATGAGCGAGCCATTGGGCACGGTCTGGTTCATCAAGGAATCCTCGTGCAGCACGTGACCCGTGAACTCAATGCCGTTGGCATGGCACCACTGATTGATGGGCATGGCAAAGCGCTCGATGAACAGATTATTGGCAAGGTCAATATAATGCAGCTTGACGGGTGCAACCATCTCACCCTTGTACCTGTAGAACAGCTCGGGCAGGATGGGGCGCGCGTCGTAGCCGTAGCGCTTTTGGAACTCCTCGAAGATATCGTCGGTCCAAGCGGTTGCGCAGGAGATCACACCGCCATTCTCGCGGCGGTTATCAAAGCAATGGCCGCGGTGGGGCTCATCCGTGAAAATGCCCTTGATCGATTTGCCCAAGCGATCACCGCAGCGACGCTTGTACTCCTCGTGGGTCATATCGATGAACTTATACACCGCCTTATACGACATGGTGTCGATATAGGTGGTGCCGTTATAGTTGGAATTGGGCGCATCGGGCACGATGGCAAAGCGCAGCACCTTCCACTCACCCGCTTTGTCCTTCACCGTGGGGGCAAGCTTATCAACAGCCGCCTTGAACGCGCGCTTCAGGCAATGCTTGCAGGAGATTTCGGACAGATCCAGCTGCTCGTATGTCCAGAGGTTGATCCCGTCCAATTTTGCTGCGTACAGCGCGACTGTGCGCTCGCCGAGTTCTGCCGCTTCGGGCGCGGACTCAAACACGTACAGCGATTTCATGCGGTATTGCTCGTCGACCGTGACCTTTCCGCCCGCAGAGCCGGAGGGCCAGCGATCCTCGTCATACAGCCAGGACTCCATGCCTGCCTTTTCGCCCGCATCGGCAACCGCATTGATCAGATCAAACCAATCGTCGCCCAGATATTCAGTGATCAAGCCCGCACGTGAGTGCATAAAATAGCCACCCAAGCCCATTTGCTTCATGACCTCGACCTGACGGACAAGCTCCTCTTGTCGCAGCTCACCGTTCCAGGACCAGAAGGGCTTACCCCTCCACTCCACACCGGGAGCAGCGAACGTGCTGTGTAATTCTTTTTTGCTCATGGTACACCTCCGTATCATGTGATTGATTCCATTATAGCAAAAAGCCTACGGCTTTTCAAGAGTTTGAAAAAATAAAGCAAATTCGACAAGTTTTGACCAATGAATTTAGCAAGATTGCGCACCGTAAATTTTTGGCGCACTGATAGAACCTTGGATTTTTTGGAATATACTGTACTGAACGCTTTTTGAAAGGAACTGCAATTATGCCAAAATACTTTGGAACGGACGGCTTTCGCGGCAGAGCCGGAGAGATACTCAACGCAGATCATGCTTACAGGATTGGCAGATTTTTGGGTTGGTTTTATCAATTTTATCAAAAGGAGAACAGACGGCCGCGCGTGGCGATCGGCAAGGACACGCGCCTTTCCAGCTACTCCTTTGAATACGCGGTTGCCGCAGGGCTGACCGCCTCGGGCGCGGATGCCTATATGCTGCACGTGATCCCCACACCGGGCGTTTCGTTTGCTGTTCGTCAGGGGGATTTTGATTGCGGTGTGATGATCTCGGCAAGTCACAACCCTTATACCGACAACGGCATCAAGCTGCTGGACGCAAACGGAGAAAAAATGGACGATGCCACGCTTTGCGAGGTAGAAAAATACCTGGACGGACAAATTCCCGAGCCGCCCTTTGCCAAGGACGGCGAAATCGGCAGGATTGTGGACTACAGTGCAGGTAGAAACCGCTACACGGGTTACCTGATCTCGCTTGCCGCCAACTCCTTCAAATCGCTGAAAATCGGGCTGGATTGCGCCAACGGAGCCGCATGGATGATTGCGCCTGCCGTGTTTGAAGCACTTGGGGCGCGCGTCAGCGTCATCGGGGCATCTCCCGACGGCATGAACATCAACAACGGCTACGGCTCAACGCACATCGAGCGGCTTTGCGACCACGTCAAGCGCTCGGGGCTTGATTTGGGCTTTGCTTTTGACGGAGATGCGGATCGCTGTATTGCGGTGGATGGGGATGGCAACGTAGTCAACGGGGATCACATTCTGTATATCCTTGCAAAATCGCTCAAGGAACAAGGCATGCTGGCTCATAACACGGCTGTCGTTACGGTCATGTCCAATCTCGGGCTGTTCCGCGCCCTGGATGCTGCCGATATTTCGTACGAGATCACTGCGGTGGGAGACCGCTTTTTGTGGGAGAGCATGAATGCGCACGGCTACTCGATCGGAGCGGAGCAATCGGGGCACGTCATCCTTTCCAAGTACGCGACAACCGGTGACGGGATCCTGACTGCCATTATGCTCTGCGAGACGCTGCTTGCAAAAAAGAGCACGCTCTCAAGGCTCGCCTTTGACGTCAAGATGCTGCCTCAGCTGACCTTGAATCTGCGCGTCAAGGACAAAACAAAGGTAATGAAAAACGCAGAGATCGCAGCGCTGATCACCTCGCTTTCCGAGCATGAGCTTGCAAGCGGGCGCATTCTTTTGCGGAAAAGCGGCACTGAGCCGGTGGTGCGCGTGATGGTGGAGGCGGAGACGGCGCAGGAGTGCGAACACTACGCAAGCATGGTTATTTCGCGGATTAAGGAGCTTGGATTGCATGAATAATCGCCTTATTTGTTTATTTTCCTACTGTTTGTTTAATTTTTCGCACTCAATTGCCGCTCCGCTGCTGCAAGAGCACGACTATCCTTGGGAAGTGCTTGGGGAGATCGAGGAGTTTATTCGCACGCTCTCCCCTTCCCTTGATCCTGCAATTTATGAAAATTTGGGAGGCGGTGTGTATGCCGCCAAGAGTTCAAGAATAGCACCGAGTGCGCACATTGAAGGGCCTTGCATCATCTGCGAGCATGCCGAGATCCGCCACTGTGCCCTGATACGCGGCAGTGCCATCATTGGGGCCAAGGCGGTGGTGGGCAACTCAACCGAGCTGAAAAACTGCATTCTGTTCGACGGGGTGCAGGTGCCGCATTACAACTACGTTGGAGATTCGATCCTCGGCTACAAAAGCCACCTTGGTGCAGGGGCTGTGACCAGCAATGTCAAAAGCGACAAGTCACCCGTGTGCATCAAGGGCGACGGGTTTGCCGTTGAAACGGGGCGCAAAAAGGTTGGAGCAATACTGGGAGACGGGGTGGAGATCGGCTGCGGTGCGGTGCTCTGCCCCGGTACGGTAATCGGGCGCGGCAGCACGGTCTATCCCCTTGTACGCGTGCGCGGAGTAATCCCCGAACACAGCATTGTCAAGGGGGATGGCAGCGTTGTACCAAAAAGATAGTTGACAAGTCCTTTTCCGTATGGTATACTGAATTTATAAAAGTATACGGAAAGGAGCTTTTGAGATGAAAAGACGTCTTTTGCGCACACTTTGTGTCTTGTTTGCACTGGCACTGTGCTTTCCCTTAGCCGCCTGTGATATGGAATTTGGCGGACTTTTGGGTATGCTGATGGAAAATTCCGGCACCCCTGAGCACGTTCTGACGCCCGAGGGAGATTATCCCGCAGTGGAGTATCCGTATCCTCCCGAGATTGAGATCGAAACCGCCATTGAGTGGAGTGAGTACTACACAACTCCACCCATTGAAATCGAGCCGGACTACACCTACGACTACACCTACGACTATCCCGATACCACCGAAGAGCCGGTGTATGATGAGATCACAGAGGATATCCCGATTGATCCCGGTCTTCCGGAAGTCGTTCTGTTCTTCTCCTTTGACGAGTGCTATACTGTGATCGACGGAATGACTGTAGACCACCTCTTTACGCCGGGCATGTACACCGACTGGAATCACCAAGCCTTGGTGAAAGACTACACTGCTGAGTATCTGTGTGTGCGCGGTTGGATCGCATTCTTCTCCACTCAGCTGGGAGAGATAGGCTATTGCATTGATCATGACAATTACGTGTTCGATCCCGCTTTCTTCACACAAACTGAGCAGCCTGTCCTTGATGCAGCAGCATCCTTTGGTGCCGGCTCTGCCTCCAGAATCGACGTCATGATCCCGATCAGAGATCTTTCCTGCACGCATCAGATTGAGATTGTGGCACGTGACGAGTTCGGATACTTGGAGGTCATTTCATCGTTTGCACTTGACAAGGCTGTGGATCCCAACGCCCCCGTATTTTGCTACTGGCCGGCAGATCTGATGCCCGCGTTAGTATCGAACGTAGGAATAAGCGATATTGAAAGCGTGGCGATGGGCGGAAATGGAGAATACGTCACCATTACCACTGGTGAGCTGGGAGACCCGTGGTGTCAGTTCCATACGGTCAACGGAGAGGGCTTTGTTGCAAGCTATCTTGCAATCAAATACAGAACCGAAAGCCCCACCACCACAGGTAATTTCTACGTTGGCTCGGGCGCGGGACCCACAGGTCATGGAGATGAACTCAGATATGAGATGATCAACGACGGTGAGTGGCATCTGCTCATTCTGGATCTGGCAACAGTACCCGCAATCACGGACCACGTCATTAACTATCTGCGCTGGGATATGTTTCATGGCGGTCAGAACAACGTCATAGACGTCTCTTACATTGCAGCCTTCAATTCCGAGCAGGCAGCGCTGGATTACGACGCATCCGTTGCAGATCGCTATACCGATTAAAGTCAAATAAAAAAGGCTCTCAGCAAAGAGAGCCTTTTATTTTTTTGTGTTATTCACCCTTGACCGTGATCACGCGGCAATCACCGGTGTAGGCGGTGGAGGTGATATACTGTACAACGCCGTTGGGCAGCGTATCCTCGTGCGTAAAGTGCACGTGACCTGCCAGCACTGCCACGACGGGAGAATTCTCATCCTCAGCAACAGCGGCATAGAAGCGTTGCACGTCGGGATTCCATGCACAAAAGCCCGTGTCTCCGCCCATGCCAAGATCCTTGCCCCAAACCGAGGTGCTATCCTCTACAAGAGAATCCACGTGCAGCGGCACGTGCAGCATCAGGATGATGGGCTTGCCCTTCTCGCAAAGCGCTAAGAACTTATCCACGGTAGATGCCGTGACGTAGTCTGCGCTGTTGTCCACGGCAACGATCATAAACTCGTCGTATTCCACGTATCTGACGTACGGGTCATCCGCAGGCTGACCGACCGACATTTTATTGAATGCGGGAATGTAGGTAGCGGCTGCGTTCGGGGTCAGATAATCGTCGGCATAGCACCAGTCGTGGTTGCCAAGCGTAAACAGCGTGGGGGTTTTGAGTGCCGTGATGTTCTCATACATCATGGACATATTCAGCTCGGACGGGAAATCGATGATATCACCGGTCAGAAGCAGCATATCTGCCCCGATCTCGTCGGCATAGCCGAACATGTAAGGCATTCTTTCCTCTGCCAGCATAAAGCCATCGGTAAAGGCGCCTCTGCGTGCCGTGATATAGTTGCGGCGGTTGGCATCCATTGCCTTGGCTTCTTCGGCAGAAAAGGCGGATGCGTGCAGGTCGGTGACCTGCAGGAATTTATATTCCTTGGTAAGTCCTTGGATGATCAGCGTGGTATTGACAGGATTGTACATATTTCCTCCGGTAATCTCCAGCACCTCTGCTTGCGAGGACGCTATGGCAACAGACTTGATATACACAGTCTCGCCCGCCTTTTGGGTATCCGCAAAGTCAATGCGGATCTCGGAGAGCACTGCGCCCTCTCGCCCAGTTTTGGAGAACGGCAGAATGACCGTTTGCCAGTCCTTGGACATACGGTTGTAGGTACCGCTGCTTCTTGCCTTGTAGTTGGAGCCGTCCAGCGTTCCTACCAAAGAGACTTCAATGGCATTTGCCGAGACGTTCTCGGTCTTGAGCGTCAGCACAAGATACGCGCAGTCATCCCATGCCACCGGCTCAAGGGAGAGCAGCTGCATATAGGTGGCATAGTCCAACGTCAGGTTGGGGTCTCTGACCTTTTCCCCGTCGGTAGTCAGCTTGATGACCGAATCTTCCCCGTCAAAAACCAGCTCGTAAACGTGGCTTTTGCCACTGAGCAGCGTGGCGTTGGCACTGTTTTCATAAAAGGTGATCAGCTTTGCGCTTGTGGGGGAAGAGGGCGTGATCTCGATCTGCAGCCCTTCTGTCTCGGTTTCTGTTTTGCTCTCAGTCTCGGTTTCGGTTTCTGTCTCTGTTTGGGTCTGATCCGTGGGGGTCTCGGTGGTCAACTCTTGCTCGCTCTCTGTGGGCTGCTGCTCGGGGGTGTCGGGCGTGTTGCACGCCGCAAGTCCGCACAGCATGCACACAAGCAGCATGCCTGCCATCAATCGTACATATTTACGCACGTTCATTACCTCTTGTATCAAATTTTGAGGGGTGGGATCAGTTATCCTTGCTCTTGGTTGCGATCTCAACAAGGATCTTGCCAAGGAATTCATCAAAGGTCATGGTGCCAAGATCGGCATACTTACGGGAACGAACGGCAACCTTGCCGGATTCGATCTCCTTTGCGCCCACAACCAGCATATAAGGAACCTTTTCGGTCTGTGCCGAGCGGATCTTATAACCGATGGTGTTGTTGGAGCGGTCGATCTCGACTCTCACGCCTGCCTGGGCAAGCTTTGCAGCAATGCCTTCGCAATAAGCAAGCTCGTTATCGCCCATAGGCAGTACCTTAACCTGCAGGGGTGCCATCCACATAGGCAGTGCGCCTGCGTACTTTTCAAGCAGCAGCGCCAGCGTTCTTTCGTAGCAGCCAAGCGAGGTTCTGTGAATGATATAGGGGGTGACTCTGGTATCGGAGGAATCGGTATATTCCATACCGAACTTCTTAGCCAGCAGCATATCGATCTGAATGGTAACGATGGTATCCTCCTTGCCGAATACGTTCTTGCACTGGATATCCAGCTTAGGACCGTAGAAGGCAGCCTCATCGATACCGATCTCATAATTGTCCTCGCCCAGATACTTGTTCAGAAGCTCACCCATAATGCTCTGCGCTTCTTCCCACTGCTCGGGCGTGCCCTCGTATTTGTCGGTACGATTGGGATCCCACTGAGAGAATCTGAACGAGCAGTCCTCCCAAAGTCCAACCGTTTCAAGGCAGTACTTTGCAAGCTCCAGACAACCGCCGAATTCCTCAGCCAGCTGATCGGGGCGCAGCACAAGGTGACCCTCGGAAATGGTGAACTGACGAACGCGGATCAAGCCGTGCATCTCACCGGATTCCTCGTTGCGGAACAGCGTGGAGGTCTCGCCAAGGCGCATGGGCAGATCGCGATAGGATCTCTTCTTATTCAAAAATACCTGATACTGGAAGGGGCAGGTCATGGGACGCAGTGCAAAGCATTCCTTGCTCTCGTCATCCGCATCGCCCATGATGAACATACCGTCACGGTAGTGATCCCAGTGACCCGAGATTCTGTAAAGGTCTCTCTTTGCCATCAAGGGGGTCTTGGTCAAAAGGTAGCCGCGGGATTGCTCCACGTCCTCAACCCAACGCTGCAGCAGCTGAATGGTGCGCGCGCCCTTGGGCAGCAGGATCGGCAAGCCCTGACCGATGACGTCAACCGTGGTGAAATACTCCAGCTCACGACCAACCTTGTTATGGTCGCGCTTCTTAGCTTCCTCTACCATTTCAAGGTAGGTGCGCAGCTCGTCCTTGGACGGGAATGCCGTGCCGTACACTCTCTGCAGCTGCTTGTTGGACTGGTCGCCCTTCCAATAAGCGCCCGTGCACTGGGTCAGCTTGATTGCCTTGACAGCGCCCGTGGAGAACAGGTGAGGTCCTGCACACAGGTCGGTGAATTCACCCTGCGTATAGAAGCTGATCACCGCATCCTCGGGCAGCTCCTCGATCAGCTGCACCTTATAGGGCTCGCCCTTTTCCTGCATCAGCGCAATTGCCTGCTCGCGGGGCAGCTCGCTTCTCTCGATCTTGAGGTTTTCCTTGACGATCTTTTTCATCTCGTCCTCAATCTTCTTGAGGATGTCGGGTGAGAAGGTAATGTCGGAATCAAAGTCATAGTAAAAGCCGTTGTCGATTGCGGGACCGATGGTCAGCTTGGTTTCGGGATACAGTCTCTTGACAGCCTGCGCCAAGATATGGGAGGCGGTGTGACGGAAGACGTGCTTGCCATCCTCTTGTGCAAAGCTGAGCAGCTCTACGTTGGCGTCATCCTCGATCAGCGCAGTCAGTGCGCAAACGGTGCCGTTTACCTTGGCAGCAATGATGCTGCGGTCGATCAGCTCGGCTTCTCTGGCAGCGTCATACACCGTCAGGGCAGCCGGATACTCGCAAATTTTGGATCCGAAATTGATTTTCATAATTGGTTCTCTCCTTTATGTGATTGCATATTTTTTCTAAAAAAACAACCCCGATACAGCCTATGCCGTATCGGGGTGCAGATGCTTTTTCATCCACACGGTTCCACCCGAAAGTTTCACTCGTTTGGTATTTTGTTAACAGATACAAGTGGTACCCCTTTTGCGCACAACGCGTCTTTCCACCAACCGACGCTCTCTGTGGATATGCCTTGCAAAAAGGACGTGTCTTCTATCTTACCTATCAATAGGTTTTTCTGTTCAGTGCAGAACGGGGATTGACGATCTCGCGCCAATCCAGATCGCCGCGATCCAGCGCCATGATCAGCACCTCGGCGGTGGCGATGTTGGTAGCAACCGGCACGTTGTTCTGGTCGCACATGCGCATCAGCTCATTCTCGATCTCGCCGGCTCCTCTGCCGGGTCTTGTGTCTCTGAAATACAGAAGCATATCAATCTCATTATAAGCCACACGCGAAGTGATCTGCTGCTCGCCGCCCTGCTCTCCTGCCAACAGCTTTTCAATTTTCAAGCCGGTAGCTTCGGAAATGTACTTGGCGGTAATGCTGGTAGCACACAGATTGTGCTTGCTGAGCACGCCGCAATAGGCGATACAAAACTGCGTCATCAATTCTTTTTTCATGTCGCTTGCAATGATAGCTATCTCCATAGTTGCTCCTTCCGTATTTGGGTTGAGTGTTCCCTTTATTTGCAACCCTTTTATGGGCATAATTTCTAAATTCAAATCATTATACCACGATTTTGCACTTTTTGTCAATGATATATGCAAAATATTTTAGAAAAAATTGTATCTTTTGTGAAAAACGCAACTATGCAAAGTGCAGAATATGTGGTATAATGATAATATCGATAGAAAAGTGAGGGATTGATCATGATCAACAAAATGACCGAAGTACTGGCACAGTACGACCCTGCAGTGGCAAAGGCAATTGAGGCTGAATATCAAAGAGAGCGCGATGGCATTGAGCTGATCGCCTCCGAAAACTTTGTTTCCCTGCCCGTTTTGCTGGCAGCAGGCAGCATTGCCACCAACAAGTATGCCGAGGGCTATTCCGGCAAGCGCTACTATGGCGGATGTCAGTGCATTGACGTGCTGGAGGATCTGGCATGCGAGCGCGCAAAGCAGTTGTTTGGCGCTAAGTTTGCCAACGTGCAGCCCCACAGCGGCTCGCAGGCAAACACCGCTGTATACGTGGCACTGCTCAATGCGGGCGACACGGTCATGGGCATGAGCCTTGCAGAGGGCGGTCACCTGACCCACGGCAGCCCCGTCAACCTCTCCGGTAAATATTATAATTTCGTTCCCTACGGTGTCGGTGCGGACGGCTTTATCGACTATGATGCGCTCCAGTCTCAGGCAAAGGTCGTGCGTCCGCGCATGATCGTGGCAGGCGCCTCTGCCTATCCCCGTGCCATCGACTTTGCGCGCATGGCGGATATTGCACACGGTGTGGGCGCTTACCTGATGGTGGATATGGCGCATATTGCGGGCCTGGTTGCCGCAGGTGAGCACATGTCTCCCATCCCCTATGCCGACGTTGTAACCACCACCACGCACAAAACGCTGCGCGGTCCTCGCGGCGGCATGATCCTTTGCAACGACGAGAATATTGCAAAGGCGATCAACAAAGCAATCTTCCCCGGCATTCAGGGCGGTCCTTTGATGCACGTCATCGCTGCCAAGGCTGTTTGCTTTGGCGAGGCACTGACCCCTGCATTCAAGGAGTATCAGCACAAGGTCGTGCTCAATGCCAAGGCAATGGCGCAGGCACTGCTTGCAGAGGGCTTTGACCTTGTCACGGGCGGCACGGACAACCATCTGATGCTGGTGGATCTGCGTCCTATGCACATTACGGGCAAGGAGATGGAGCATCGTCTGGACGAGGTGCACATCACGGTCAACAAGAATGCCATCCCCAACGACCCCGAAAAGCCCTTTGTCACCTCGGGCATCCGCGTGGGCACTCCCGCTGCCACCACAAGAGGGCTTGCAGAAGCCGATATGGTCACGCTTGCCAAGTGCATGCGCATGACTGCTGCAGAGTTTGATACCAAGGCAGACGAGGTGCGCGCCATGGTTGCAGAGCTTTGCCGCAAATATCCTCTTTACGAGTAAAAGCAAAAGCGCAGACCGATGGGTGTGCGCTTTTTTGGAATGAAACGCGACGTTTTTGCCAATACTATCCATACGAAACTACACAACGGAGGTGTTTTTTATGATGACCAAACCTCAGATCATTCGCTGCGGTGCACGCGAGATCCTGGATTCTCGCGGCAATCCCACCGTGGAAGCAACCGTGGTGCTTGCAGACGGCACAGTGGGCGTGGCAGGCGTGCCCAGCGGTGCATCCACCGGCATTTACGAGGCGCATGAGCTGCGCGACAAGGACAAAAAGCGTTACAACGGAAAGGGCGTTTCTCAGGCAGTCGCCAACGTCTGTCAGATCATTTCCCCCGCGCTTGCGGGCACGTATGCCTCGGATCAATCCGACGTGGACAAGCAGCTGCGCGAGCTTGACGGCACAGATAATTTTTCATGCCTTGGGGCAAACGCAGCACTTGCGGTCTCTCTTGCAAGCGCAAGAGCAGCGGCATCCTGGTACCGCATTCCCCTCTACCGCTGGCTTGGCGGTATTGACGCGCACAGATTGCCCGTGCCCATGATGAACGTGCTCAACGGAGGTGCGCACGCGCACAACAACGTGGAGATTCAGGAATTCATGATCGTACCCGTAGGCGCGGACTCGTATAGCGAGGGGCTGCGCATCGGCTGTGAGATCTACCACCGCTTGGGTGAGATCCTCTCACACGAGGGGCTTGGAGGCGGTGTGGGAGACGAAGGCGGCTATGCCCCCGATCTTGCATCGGATGAGCAGGCGCTGGAATATATCTGCCATGCCATTGAAAAGAGTGGCTACGATACCGAAACGGTCAGAATCTCACTGGACGCAGCAGCCTCGGAATGGTACCGCGAGAGTGAGGACGCCTACGTCATGCCCAAAAGAAGCAAATACCGCAGCCGTGACGATCTGATCTCGTATTGGGCAACACTTGCCTCCAAGTATCCCCTGCTCTCACTGGAGGACGGACTGGATCAGCGCGATTTTGCAGGCTGGGCAGCACTTTCGCACGCACTTGGCAGCGATTGCATGACGGTGGGCGACGACTTGTTCGTCACCAACCAAAAAAGGCTTTTGCAGGGCATCTCACAAAAGAGCGCGGGCGCGATACTGATCAAGCCCAATCAGATCGGCACGCTGACCGACACGCTGCAGGTCATTCACACAGCGGCAGGCGCGGGTATGTCGTATATCATCTCGCACCGCTCGGGCGAGACCGAGGATACCACCATTGCAGATCTTGCGGTTGCCACCAACGCGCCCTTTATCAAAGCAGGCGCGCCCTGCCGTGCCGAACGCACCGCGAAATACAACCGCCTTTTGCGCATTGAGTCCTCGCTGGGCGCTTGCGCCTGCTACGGCGGCAAAGCAGCAACGTCATCCCCCGTGTGCTGCGGGATTGAAAAATAAACGCAAAAAAGGACGCTCCGCAGGGAGCGCCCTTTTCATTTTATATCACTTCAAAAAATAGCCAGATAACGATGTACGCGGGGATGATAGCTGCCAGCGTGAACGGAATGCCGATCTTGAAGAAATCACCGTTCTTGACCGTATATCCTTCCTTGCGCAATATACCGATACCCGTAATGTTTGCAGATGCGCCGACGGGCGTGCAGTTACCGCCAAGCGTTGCACCGGACAGAAGTCCGAAGTACAGCACGGTGGGGTCAATTTCCATCTTTGTCGCAAGTCCTGCAATGATGGGGATCATGGTCATAACGTAAGGAATGTTGTCAATGAATGCCGAAATAATTACCGATCCCCAAACGATGACCGTGTACATCAGGAACAGGTTTCCTTCGCCTACCTGCTTGAGCAAATCGCCCAGCCAATCGATCACGCCCTGCGACGAGATACCACCGATCATCAAAAACAGACCAAGAAGAAGCAGGATGGTTTGATAGTCGATTTCCTTAAGCGGTCCAAGTACCGCCTTAAAGGTTTTGTTCTTGATCCAGGAATAGACCAGACCGATCACCATCAGCACACAGCAGATAGCACCGTTGGTGACATCAGGCTTATTCGGAATAAACGAAGCACCGATCAGCAAGGCAAGCAGCACGAGCAGCAAAATGCTGGGCACGTAATCGGTCACCTTGGTGCGATTCTTTGCCTTGGGGATCTTCCCCTTTTCCTTGCGGAACAAAAACATCAGAATCAGTGCAGAGATCAAAGCGCCAAGCTCCACGACAAAGAACATACCGGGTCTGCCGTTGTACCAGAAGAAATCCAAAAAGCTCATGTCAAGTGCCGAGCCGAGCATGATGGCGGTGGTGTCTCCCACCAGCGTTGCAGCCCCCTGCAAGTTGGATGAAACGGCAACCGCAATGATAAAAGGTACGGGGTTGGTCTTGAGCTTTTTACAGATCTCAAGTGCCACGGGCGCTATCATCAACACTGTAGCAACGTTATCCACGAATGCCGAAATGACACCGGCAAACAGCGAAAGTGCCACGGCTGCCCACATCACGTTGGGCACACGCTCCATAATCAGGTCTGCTAACAATGCCGGCATTTTGCTCTCGATAAAGAGCGCCACCAAGCCCATAGTACCTGCAATCATGAGAATGACGTTCAAATCTATCGCACCCCAGATCTCACCCAGCGGCAGCATGCCCGTTGCAATAAACAACACGGCAGAGCCAAGTGCGATATAGGGTCTGATCTTGCTGAAGATCAACATTAAAACGTAGGTGACGGCGAAGAGAACGATAGCAATGATCATGCCGTATTGGTCAAGAAATTCCTGTGGAATCATTGTGTCTTCCTTTCGTCTGATTTATTTTCATCAGTGTGCGTCGTACCAGTCCTTGCCCCACTTGGCATCCGCCAGCATGGGAACCGAAAGGTCGACCGCGCTCTCCATCTCGCGTTTGAGCATGTCAAGCACCACCTCGCGGCAATCCTTATGGCACTCCACGATCAGCTCGTCGTGCACCTGCAAAATCAGCTTTGCATCATAGCCGCTGTTTTTCAGAGCCCTGTCCACGCGGATCATGGCGATCTTGATGATATCCGCTGCCGTGCCCTGAATGGGGCTGTTCATGGCAACTCGCTCGCCAAAATGCTTGAGGTTCTTGTTTTGTGCCGAGAGCTCGGGGATATTTCTGCGTCTTGCAAACATGGTGGTCACGTACCCATCCTCGTAAGCCTTTTTGACCACGTCGGAAAGATAACGGGAAACACCGGGATAGCTTGCCATATAGCTTTCGATATATTCCTTGGCGGCTGCACGCGAGATGTGCAGATCCTCGGAAAGCGAGAACTCACCCATGCCGTACACAATACCAAAGTTGATTGCCTTGGCACGCTTACGCAGCTCCACGCTCACACCATCCGGATCCACGCCAAACACGCGGCAAGCGGTGGCGGTGTGAATATCCGCACCGTCCAAAAACGCCTGCTTCATGGCATCATCGTCCGAGATGACTGCCAAGAGTCGCAGCTCGATCTGCGAGTAGTCGGCATCCAGCAGCACGTAATCCTCATTCTTGGGAATAAAATATCTGCGCAGCTCTCTGCCAAGCTCGGTTTTGATGGGGATATTCTGCAAATTGGGTTCTGCAGAGGAAAGCCTGCCCGTGGCAGTGCCGGTCTGCTTGAAGGTGGTGTGAATGCGACCGCCCTCATCTGCCACAGCCAAAAGCCCCTCCACGTAGGTGGATTTGAGCTTGGTCATCTGGCGGTATTCCAGAATATCCTCAATGATGGGATGGTATTTTTTCAGCTTTTCCAGCACCTCTGCGTTGGTGGAATAGCCGGTTTTGGTCTTTTTTCCTGCGGGAAGCCCCAGCTTCTCAAACAGCACCTCACCAAGCTGCTTGGGAGAGTTGATATTGAACGCCCCGCCTGCTGCAAAGTGAATGCGTTGCTCCAGCTGCTCGGTATGCGCATCCAGCAGCATGCCGTAGCGTGCAATGCCCTCGCGATCCACAAGGCAACCGTAATCCTCCATATCCGCAAGCACGGCGGCAAGCGGCATTTCGATCTCAAGCAACAAATTATACTGTCCGCTCTCCTTGAGCTTTTGCACAAGAGGCTCATGCATGCGAAGCGCATACACGGCAAGCGGCGTTTCGGGGCGATAGATCTCGCCAAGATACGCCATGCTCAGACGATCGGGCGCATAGCTGCCCTGCCCTGCATCGTCCACCCATGCGGCAAGCATGACATCAAAGCTGCAGCCGCGCCAATCGCAGCCCGCTGCAGACATGGCTCTGTAAATGCTCTTGCAATCGTATGCCACAACCTGCTTGTCTGCAAGATATGCCTGCAGAGCATCAAGCTCGCCCGTATATCTGAGCAGGTGCACTCCATCGGTCAGCGTGGCTTGTCCGTCTGCAAAATCAAAGCCGAGCACGTTGCCCGAAAGTGCAGCAAGGCTTGTCACCTCTTGATACGAGATCTCGGGAGCGGAAGATTCCGCAGGTGGGTTTGCGGCAACATTCGCTTGTGTGGGAGTTTCCTCCTTATCCAAGCCGAAGCGCTTGATATAGCCGGAGAACTCCAGCTTGGTAAACATCTCTTTGGCAGCAGGGCGATCCATGCCGGTATATGCAAGATCGTCCAGCGCAATCTCCAGCGGCACTTGGCAGCAAATGCGTGCCAGCGTTTGCGAAAGATAGGCACTATCCTTGCCACTTTCCAGCTTTGCGCGCACCGAAGGGGTGTGCTTTGCCGTGGGCAGCGCCTCGTACACACCGTCCAGCGAGCCGTATTCCGAGATCAGCTTAAGTGCGGTCTTCTCACCAATGCCGGGCACACCGGGAATGTGGTCGGAGCTGTCGCCCATGAGCGCCTTGACGTCCACAAACTGCGAGGGCTCAACACCATACTTGGCAAAAAACGCGTCTCTGTCCATGACCAAGGTATCCTGATTGGTCGCCAGCAGCACGTTGGTGGTAGCATTGATCAGCTGCAAAGAGTCACGGTCACCCGTCAGCACCAGCGCGCGGCAATCTTCACCGTACGCACGCGCCATGGCTGCAAGCGTGCCCAGAATGTCGTCTGCCTCATAGCCCTCAAGCTGCAGCACGTGCATGCCGAGCATGGGCACGATCTGCTTGGCAATCGGCATTTGCGCGGCAAGCTCTTCGGGCATGGCATGTCTGCCTGCCTTGTATTCGTCATACATCTTATGGCGGAAGGTGGGCGCTTTGAGGTCGAATGCCACAGCCGCGAAATCCGGCTTGTATTCTTCTATATGCTTGGAGAAAATATTGATCATACCGTACAGCGCATTGGTAGGAATTCCTTCCTTGGTGGTCAAGGGACGAATGCCGTAAAACGCGCGGTTGAGTATGCTGTTACCGTCTATACAAAGTAAGGTTTTCATGCTCTTCCCCTTCATGTCGTTATCTTTTTTATTGTACCATAGAAATGTGACGGTTGTCAAGTAAAAAAGCGGCTAAGTATTACTCATGAAAAGTTTGGATCGAGCCTTTTCAAAGGCTCGCGGGGTCTTGGGGCAGCGCCCCGAGTCGCTCGTCGCAACGAGCGAAACTTTTCCTTCGCCGTTTCAATTCGCGCAGCGAATTACTGGTTCATTTCTTTGCGGCTACTTGCTCAAAGAAAGAACGGAAAGGAAATTCTCAACGTAAAACATCCTATTCCCCACCCCAACAACAATAAAAAGGGCGACCGTTGCGGTCGCCCTTCATCCGTTTTATTCCAAAATATTGGTCGTACTTCGACGGCTTTTATCAATCGAACAGATCCTCAATAATGTCGGCAACGATCATACCCGTCAGCATGGCATTGGTCTTCGACTGCTTGTCGTTGATCTGCTCCTGTCGGGCATTGACCATTTTGATGGCAGCCATCAGATTTTCATTCTGCGCGCGCTGCTGTTCGGAAACGGCCAGCGTTTGCTGGTGCTTGAGCTCCAGATCGTACAGATTGAGTGCTTCCTTGAGCGAGTCGGCGCGCAGATTGTGCACCACTCGGATCATAAAGGAAACTGCCTGGATGTCCTGATAATCCTCGGGAATAAAGCTCAGCTTGTGCTGATTTTGGCGCAGATACTCCTTCAAATCTTCCTGGATCTTCAGAATCTCGGACTCCAAAAGCGAAATAGCCTCTTCATTTCGTTCCTTAATCTCAAGGTATTCCTTCTCCACCTTTTGCACGTGGACATATTTCGAAATTGGAATTGAAACCAGCAAAAGCAGACCTATGACAAAGGGGAGGCCAAAAAACATAAACACAGACAGCCACTCTCCAAAGCTTTCGCTGGTACCAATCCCCAAAAGGCAAACCATTGCCGGTAAAAACCAGAGAATTGTCATAATCAATCCGGGGATCAATCTGCCTTTATACGTGATCTTTTTCTTTTCAAGAACGTCCCGAATAGCCAATTTTAGTGTTGCAATTTGCGTGCGCAGCTTTGCACAGCGTTCAATTTCTTCGTCACGCTTGATGAGCACTTTACCGGCATCAATAAGCTGATCGTAAAGCTGTTGATTCATTTTTTCCTCCAAAGCAATCAAATTTGGACAAGTTCTTATTTATTATAGCAATAACCTTCCCTCTTGTAAAGTCCTGCGTAAAAAAATCCCGAGGAATTTTGTCCTCGGGATTTGTTTTTATTCCAAAATATTGCTTGTAATATAATCCACGCCCCAGTCGGCAAGGCGCTCTGCGTCGGCTACGTTGTCCACCGTCCAGCAGTTGATCTTGATACCTGCGGCATGAAACGCGTCCACGCGCTCCTTGGTCAAGGAATGATAATGCACGTCAAGATCCATCTTCAGCTCGGAAAGCTTTGCTACGATCTCGTCACTGACCTCACCGGTCAAAAACTGACAGGACTGATTCGGATACAGCGCACGTACCTTGATCAGATTCTCAATATTGAACGCAATAAAGATCACACCGTCCAGATATCCCAACGACTCGATTTGCGCGCAAAGACGCGCGATCTCCTCGTCCGTAAAATTGCTCTTGAGCTCCAGCACGGCAATCTTGCCGTACTTTTTGCAGATGCGGATATACTCATCAACGCTTGCCGGATGCAAATCCCCTCTCTTGACGCCATCCTTATCGTACAGCACTGCCGCGCGCAGCACGTCAAAGCTGACCTGCTCAACACACACGTCCTCGCCCGCGATTCTTTTGAGGTTGCCATCGTGATTGAGAATAAACTTGCCGTCCGCCGTGCGGTAAACGTCGGTTTCGACACCATAGTAGGTGCGGTTGCCTGCCGCAATAAATGCCGCGCAGGTGTTCTCCGTTTCCAGCCCGCTGACGCCTCTGTGCGCCACGACCTGCACGTTGCCCTTATGGAACTTTACGGTATTTGCAGCCATATTCAAGCCCTCTTTACAAAATTATTCTTTATCCTCGGGAACAAATGCCAGATGCAGCTCCTCCATTGCCTTGGGATCTGCAGGTGCGGGACAACCGGACATCAGCTCACTTGCATTCTGTACCTTGGGGAATGCGATGACGTCACGCAGGCTGTCTGCGCCCAGCATAACCATTGCCAGACGGTCCAGACCCATGCCCGAACCACCGTGAGGAGGTGCACCGTACTTGTATGCATCAACCAAGAAGCCGAACTTGGCTTGGATCTCTTCCTTTTCCAGACCCAGTGCGCGGAACATCTGCTCCTGCAGCTGCCAGTCGGTGATACGGATTGAGCCGGAGAGCAGCTCGGTGCCATTGAGTACCATGTCGTAGCACTTTGCGCGAACGCTGCCGGGATCGCTTTCCAGATAAGGCAGGCACTCCTCAAGCGGCATGGTGAAGGGATGGTGCATAGCATCCCAGTGACCGGTCTCCTCGTTCCACTCGAAGAACGGGAACTCGGTGATCCACAGGAAATTGAACTGACCCTTGGGAATGATATCCAGCTTTCTTGCAACAAGGGTACGCAGTGCGCCAAGTACAGGCAGCACAACCTTGTCCTTGTCAGCCACGAACAGAGCCACGTCGCCCTGCTCCAGCCCCAGTGCGGCAGTCAGCGCGTCAAGCTCCTCGGGAGTCATCAACTTTGCAAACGAGCAGTTGGGAGCTGCATCCGCCCAGCGGATGAACGCCACGCCCTTGGCACCAATGCCCTTGGCATGCTCGGTCAGCTTGTCGATCTCTTTTCTGGTCAGCGTGGAAGCACCGCCCTTTGCCACGATTGCACGAACGCTGCCGCCATCGGCAAGTGCGCCTGCGAATACGGGGAAGGAGCTGTTTTTCACCACCTCGGACAGATCCTTGATGGTCATTTCATATCTGGTATCGGGCTTGTCGCTGCCGTACAGGTTCATCGCCTCTGCATAAGTCATGCGCTGCATGGGAGTGGGAATATCCACACCAAGCACCTCGGCAAACACTCTCTTGATAAAGCCCTCGTTGACCTCCATGATCTCCTCCATGGTCGCAAAGGACATCTCAAGGTCGATCTGAGTAAATTCGGGCTGACGGTCAGCTCTCAGGTCCTCGTCACGGAAGCAGCGAGCCAGCTGAATGTAGCGGTCGTAGCCGGAGAGCATGAGCAGCTGCTTGTACAGCTGGGGAGACTGAGGCAGCGCATACATGCTGCCGGGGTGGATTCTGGAAGGAACCACGTAGTCGCGCGCACCCTCGGGGGTGGGCTTGATCATCATGGGCGTCTCGATCTCCAAGAAGCCGTTCTCATAGTAATATTCTCTTGCAACGCGTGCGATCTCGTGACGCATGCGAATGTTTCTCTGCAGCTCGGGGCGTCGCAGGTCGAGATAACGGTAGCGCAGTGCGATCTCATCGTTGACCTTCTTGCCGGTGCCGATCTCAAAGGGAGGGGTCTGTGCTGCGGAAAGCACCTTCATGCTTTCTACAAAAATCTCTACCTTACCCGTGGGCAGGTTGGTGTTGATCGCACCCTCAGCTCTTGCGCGGACGGTACCGTGTACAGCCAGCACGTACTCGCTGCGGGCACGGAAAGCCTTTTCAAAAATCTCGCGGTCGGTGGAATCGTCAAAGGACAGCTGCACGATACCCGTTCTGTCACGCAGGTCAATAAAGATCAGCGCGCCAAGGTCTCTCTGTCTTTGTACCCAGCCCATCACACAAACCTTGGAACCAATGTCGCTCTCGGTCAGTGTGCCGCAATAGTGCGTTCTTTTATCGTTTGCACTCAAAAATTCTGCCATTTTTATGTTCTCCTTACAGATGTATTTGCGAAATTACAGGGGCTTGCCCTCGCTGTCAAACAGCGGCAGCGGCTCCAGATATACCAGATCCTCGCGGTCAATGGCATCGCCCTCAGCAAGAATGGCTGCTCTGCCACAGACGATACCGCCTGCCTGCTCTACCAGTGCCTCCAGTGCCTTGAGAGATTCGCCGGTGGAGATGACGTCATCCACGATCAGAATCTTCTTGCCCTTCATCAGAGCGGCATCATAGCCGTCCAGATACAAGGTCTGCTCTCGGTTAGTGGTGATGGAGCGCACGGATACCTGCAGCACGTCTCTCATGTACAGCTTTGCGCCCTTACGCGCCAGCATGTATTTCTGATTGCCTGCAAGTCTTGCCATTTCGTGCACCAGCGGAATGCCCTTTGCCTCTGCGGTGATCAGGTAATCGTATTCGGGGACCTTATCCAAGAGAGCCTTGGCACTTGCGGTGGTCAGCTCGGGGTCGCCAAAAATGACAAACGCACCGATCATCAGCTTGTCGTTGAGTGGGCAGAGCGGCAGATCGCGCTCACAGCCTGCAATATTCATGCGGTAATACTTTTCCATGGGTAAAGCCTCCGTTAGTTTTTTGTCTTGTGCGGGGATGCTGCTCGCAATTCCCTACACTCCCATAATAATTATACTCATATTTCGCAAATTGTCAATGATTTTGGCGGTTTTTATGACAAAATCGCGCAGCAAAATCGCCTCGAAAAATATTTTTTGTTTTTTTTGAAAAAAGCGGAACTTTTTTGCAAAAAAAACCGACTATAAAGGTGAAGGGACAAACAGCCGGCGCGCGAGCGAGGCACTTGACTGCGATTTCCATGCGTGCTATAATGAAGAAGAATAAGATAATTCATTTTGGAAAGGAGCAAAATAGTTAGTATGAGAGCTTTTTTGAAATCCGCGATAACTATAACTTTAATCTGCATTTACGTAATATTATTCGTTTCTTGCAACGAATCAAGCCCATCAAAAGACATGTTGTGCGCCGTGGCATCATACTCAGTTCCTGGGATGTCTTTTTCGGACACCATACTTCCCGAGGTTCAGATCATTGAGCAAGATGATTATCACAGAGTTCTTTTTACCTATGCAAATCCGGAAGTAGATGGAGAACAAGTGCAGACTGTTTGGATAATATGTCAAAAAATCACGAGAAAGCAGTTTTATTATTACGAAGACTTTAACTATTCTTTCCAAGGCGATCAATCTGCAATTGATGCATTGAAACAACAAAACGATTGGGGAGAGCCTTTAGATGAACAAAAATTCTCCGTACGCAAGCCAAAATTTAATGCGTTTTTCTCTACTCCAGGAATTGCTTCGATCTCTAATTTGGACAGAAAGGAAATCTCTCACGCAATTAAAGACAATTATGGTTATTTGACAACAAACTTTGAGTGTTGCGACGTTGATAGAAACGGAAACGAGTTGTGGATTTTCGAATTAAAAAAAGACGGAACAATATCGGAGCATTTCGTATTCGCCAATTCAAAGTATGAAGTTAAGTTGCTCGAAATAGTAAATGGCACTTTTTCCCCCAAAGAGCTCCATGAATTCAAAGTAGATTGCGGTTGGAGTTTCAATTGAAATACAATGGGTAACGGTTTTATTGTAAAAAACAACCCCACGTAATAGAAAATTTGCGCAAAAACAAAGCCCAAGTAAGATTGGGCGCACAATCGTCCTATAACTAGAGCTATATAAAATGGATTTGGGGGTAGATGACTTGATGAAAAAAACAATAATTATGATCATGTCGATTATTCTATTACTATGTTTCACTAGTTGCGATCGATACCCGGTAGTCGATTATGGAGCTTCGGATGAAGAAATCTCATTGTTTTCCATTGTACCGGTGACTGTCCCCGGTGGAGACTGCGCCGGATATGCGACAATAGTGGACGAGGATTCATATGGTAGGCTTTTATTATGCGCACAGTATGCAAATGATGTAACCTTTTGCTTTGGCTCTCAAACCTTTATGGGATATTTCATTTGTCAAACAATCACAAATGACTGGGTGTACTATTATGAAGATATATGTTATATCTTGTATTCCACTTCGGATTTTTCAAATGCTTCTCAAGAGGAAGTGGAAACCCATTTAAACGAACTGAAAACAGCAAATGACTGGAATCAACCCCTCAACAATGAAAAGATGATCAAAACCACATGCATAAAAGATCGATATAAATCTAATGTCACAATTCTAACCAAAAAACAAGAAAAAGGCATAAAAAAAGCATTTTTGGAATTGAGTGGGGAAAGTTGGGGGAATGTTTGGAACAATAGCACATCAGATGAGTATAGAATCACCCCCTCTGCCACTGATGCAAACGGAAAACACTTGGCATATCTTGTGAAATCGGGAGAGTATTCAGAAGACGAGCATCGATATTTAAACCCCAAATGTTATGCTGTAATTGTTAGTGCCGATGGTTCATATACAGATCATGCTATTAAGGAAATTACAAATCCATATCAATGCCAGAACGATATTCAAACATTGAAGGAGTTAAATAATTGGATTCCTGTAACGTGATTTTTGCGTAACAGTATAACCAGGAGTATAACAACGAACATTAGCACAAAAACCATCCCATGCAGTGAAAAAACTGCGCATCACATAGCCCAAACGTAACTGGGCGTGCAATCGTCTTTATTCCCCTCGCCACTCTGCAGCGGGGCGAGGTGGACAAGCTGTTGCTATTATTGGAGGAGAGGCTAGTATATTGTCCTCTTGTATTGATTGGATTACGCAAAATCTTCCTAGATAGGAGTCAAACAATGAAAAAAGTATATGTTTCTCCCGCCTTTGTTATCAACAGTGTCATTATGGGTGTAATTTTACTCATCTCATTGATATCTCTTTTTGTATTTGCCATTATGTATCGGATTGAGATGGAGTTCATCGTTTTGGCTTCATTGTTTGGCTCTTGGTGCGGGCTATCTATCATCTGTATTTTGGTGGCATTTTTCTCAAAAAAAGGTTTTATGTATGCAATTATAAGTGAAACACACCTACAAACCAAAATGTTTCATAAAGACTATTGCACATTATGTTGGGAAGATGTGAAACATATTGCCTTTACAAACTCTTTCAATTATGGTTATGATACACAGCCAATATATATGGTTCTTTCACATAATCAAATTGATTCTACGCATAATATCGCACTTTCTTATAACCCGAAAACTCAAATCGTGATACGAATATCTGAGAATAATTGCCAAAATATCATAGATAATATGACCCATAAGATTGATAAAGATATTCTCGTAAATCTAATTGATTTTCACACGATGAAATCCCTTTTAAGTGTATTTGAGGCTGTGCATTATGAAAAAACAGATAGCGGTTGGAAAGCTCAGTATAAGTAAGGCAACAAATGACGATTCTCTGTTACATCCATTCTCCATCCCCGCTTTGCGGCGGAGGGCTGGGCGGACAAGCTGATATGTTTTTTTCGGATTTTTTTCAAAAATCGCGGTACTTTTTCAAAATTTTCGCTACTATATAATCAGCCATATTCGTCTGGCATTGATGACTACTTTTATTTAGGGTCCATAGGAGGATAAAATGCATTTAGATTACAATGATTACCTATTCACGCTATTCACCGTGCCACTCTGCACCGGATTGTTAGGGCTGATTGTCCTGATCGGTTTAATCATTACTTGTGTCAACTTTATCAAGGCAAACAATCAAAAAAAGGGGCAGAAGGTCGGAATCTTACTCCTAAAGAGTATTCCGTTCTCAATTGGTATTCCGCTTGCTCTTGTGTTTGTTATAATGTCAGGCACGCAGTTGAAAATCGGTGTTCCTCTTTTGTTTGAAAATAAGGATAATGCTATTACGTTAGAGGGAGAGATTACCGACTTGGAAGTCGATGATCTCGCCAGAACCACTTACGATGCCGAAGGAAACCCGGTTCGTGCGCACTACGTGTATTTTAATAAGCTTCGCTTGTATTGCTCAAATGTCGGCGATTTTCAAAAAGGAGATACCGTATTAGTACGCTATATGCCCCAAAGCAGCGTAATATTGGATATTAAGCAGGGTAACGAAACACCTTCTCTCCCGCCTGCACAACAACCACAAAACAATCCGGATCAGAATCGTATTGCCAAAATAATAATATTCGTTATACTTTTCGTTGCCACATATTCGGTCAATTTTGTTCGCTATATTTTGGCACGTACCAATTCAAAAAGCGAAGCATGGGAGCAAAACACCATTGAGCTCAAATACAAGGACGGCCTGCTACTCACGATTATACGCTGTATGTTGGGTTGCATTATGCTCTTTGTCGTCCCCAATAGCTATTTGCTTTCAGTTTCGGTCATAGTCGTTGCAATATTAGGATTGATCAAAACCGGTCATAAACGTCCGCTGGTATATGATGAAAACGGTATAACGATCACAGCAATTAATGGAAAGATGTTCTCATATACGTGGGATCAAATCATCAGCATTACACAGGAACAACATTTCAGATTGGGTAATTGTATTAGGATCACCTATCGTCTCGAATCCGGAAGACATGAATCGATCCTATTCAGCAACTTTTATCATGTTGGCACAGATCGTTTTTTGAAAATATCAAATCAATATCTCCATCGTTCAGTTCAATCCCAGGAGTAACAGCGGACGGTTAACGTAAAAGCCAGCCCCGAGGCGAGTATCAACTCGCTCCGGGGCTTTTTTACCTCCCCTTTTGTGTCATCCTGAGCAAGCAAACACCCCGGTGTGGGTGTTTGCGCGTCGAACTTTCAAAAATCTGCAACGAATTGCTGATTTTTGAAAGTCAAAGCGCAAGGATTGCGCTTTGAGGATCTAGGAAACGGTTTATGACACGCCCGTAGGGGCGATCATTGATCGCCCGCTGTGTGATCGGTTGGGGCAAGTAAAAAATATTACTTTGGCTGAGCAAACATTGAGCAAACCCCTCGCAGATCCCGCTGCGGCTCGCATAAGCGAGCACTTGCGCTTTTGCTTGCTGCGATGCGCCAAAGGGCGCATTCTCGACCCGCAAAAGTTCGACTCGGTCGCTCTGCGACCTCGCTCAGGATGACACAAGACGGATGCTCGCCCGATGTGTTCGCGTGGCGGGTCGTCAAGGTGCCGACCCCTACCGGGGGTGTTGCCGCAAGCAGAAGGACACATAGGGTTGCGCACCCCACTATGTGTCATCCTGAGCGGAGCACGGACACCGCGTTGTGGTGTCCGCGCGCAGTCGAACCCGTAGGGCGCGCGCAGCGCGGGATCTGGGAAACGGTTTATGACACGCGAAAAAAGCCTCCCCTTTAGGG
>SVQP01000016.1 GCA_015065285.1 Oscillospiraceae bacterium
GAAGAGCTGACCGTCTTCACCCTGAACAAGGCTGTTGACCCCGATGCTCCTACCTTCATGATCGACGTTAACACGATCAATTCCATCGCTCCCGGTTCTCCCGACGTTGCAAACGTTGCTCTGAGCGAGGACGGTTCTTACGTAACTCTGACCAACGGCACTGTAGGCGACCCCTACGTTACCTTCCGTCAGATCAACGCTAACGCTCGTTACGTAGCAATCAAGTACCGCACAAACGTTAGCGCTTCTGCTTTCAACCTCTTTGCAGCTTCCACCGGTAACGACGCTACCGGCGCAGGCGATATGCTTGCTCCTCAGAACTACGTAGCTGACGGCATGTGGCACGTAGCTATTGTTGACACCGATCCCGCTGAGGCTGTTAACGAAGAATGCGCTCTGTCCTTCGTTCGTTATGACTTCTTCACCGACGGTCAGGACCGTTCCATCGACGTAGCTTACATCGCAGGCTTCAACTCTGCTGAGGCTGCTGAGGCTTACTTTGCAAAGACCATGCTGGTTGCTGACAACACCAATACTTTCGCATCCGACGTAAATGCAAATGAAGTTGGCACTGACCTTGGTGCTTCCGACCTTGCTAATTTCTTCACTCTGAACCTGCCCACCGGCGGCCACCTTGTTGAGGCTTACGGCGAAGGTAAGGTTTACTCCATGGACAACATCAACGAGATGCTGGCTGACGTAAACGGTGCTTACTACGTATCCGTTAACATTCTGTCCGGCGCTGTTCCTTCCTCCGTTTTCGTTCGTGGTTACCACGTTGTTAACTCTGATGCCATTATCGAAGCATTCGATCCCGCTGCAGGCATCTTCAAGATCAACAACTACTACGAGACCGATGGCGGCACATGGTGCGGCGGCGCAGGTATCTACGCTACCATTACCAATGGCAACCTGTTCATCGTTCTTAAGGCATACGATGCTAACGCAACCACCCGCGTTTCTAACCCCGCTTGGATGATTCCTTGCGAAGGCACCACCCTGACCATTGCTGACAATGGCTACACCGTTTCCCTGATGGTTGATGGCGTAACCTACGCTACCATTGACCTCATCGGTGCTCAGTCCTATGCTGACATCAATGATGTTTCTCCCGCAGGCCAGTTCGCTGCTAAGGCAATCGTAACCCTGAAGGATGGCACCACTCAGACTATTGAAAACACTCTGGTAGCTGCTACCGTTAACTCTCAGGTTGGCGTAGTTGCACGTGCCGGCGGTACAAAGTTTGATTCCATCGTTGTTGGCGGTTACTCCGCTATCGAAGTTCCCGCTCTCGAGATCGTTGAGCCCGAACCCGTAGATCCCAACGCTCCTATCTTTGTTGCTACTCCCGAAATCCTTGCAAATGCTACCACCACAGGCAACCAGTCTACCGCTGTTATTTCCGATGATGGCAAATTCGTAACCATCACCGCAGGTGAAGGTAACCCTGTTGACGCTAACTTCTGGGTAGTGTCTCCCGGCTCCATGATTACCGGCGTTAAGTACGTTGGTCTGAAGTACCGCACCACTGTAAATCCGGGCGGCGAATTCTTCGTAGGTTCTGCCAACATTACCGGTGGCGCTGACGAGCTCAAGTTCGAGTACGTTGCTGACGGCGAATGGCAAGTTCTTATTCTCGACATCACTTCCTTTGTAAACGCTGACGGTCTTGTAAACTACATGCGTTTCGACTACTTCATGGCTGCATCCGTTGGTTGCTCCATCGACATCGAGAACATCGCTCTGTTCAAGTCCCTCGAGGATGCTGAGCTGTACTACGGTCTCCGTGAGCCCGCTCCCGAAGAGCCCGCTCCTTTCGAAGGCAAGTGGCACGCTTCCGTTGACTCCTTCATGTACTGCGTAAATGACGACTTCTCTGACGTCGTAACCTTTGCCGGTGCAAACACCAACAGCGTTATTGGTACCACCATCACCAGTGGTAGCGGCACTCTTCCTACCGTAACTGCTAAGTACGTTTACTTCGCAGGCGGTTGGCTCGCAGTTGACGGCTATTCTCTGGAAAACTGGGTTTGCAACATCTATGCAGCAGATGGCACTCTGCTCAATACGATTGAACTCGGTCTGAAAGTTGCTGAAGAGGGCGTTCTGACTCACGTTGCTAATAACATGGGTTATACAGGCGTTCCTAACAGATGTGGTAATGATACTGAGATTATTAATCTTGGTGAATACGCAGGCCAGACTGTTACCGTTGTTTACGCTGTAGATCTTGTTGACTCTGACTACACCGTTGAGCTCATTAAGATCGACGTCAATGTTCCCGCAGCAGCTCCCGCTAACCCCAACGGCACTCTGGAAGCTCCTCTGACCGTTTCTCAGACCCTTGCAGCAGTTGCAGGTCTGGAGGCTGGTTCCGCTACCGCTGACAAGTACTTCACCACCGGTGTTGTTACCGAAATCGGCCAGGGCGGCAGCTACTACAAGAACGTTTACTTCACCGACGGTGAGCAGACCATGCTGATCTACACCCTGAATCCTATGGATGGCATGGGTGAGCTCAAGGTTGGCGACACCATCACTGTTAACGGCTACATCAAGAACTACAACGGTACTATTGAGTATGCTTCTAACGGCGGCGAGTACGTTTACATCGTAGCTTACACCGCAGCTTAATTGATTCGCGGTTAAAAAGCCAAACAAAATTTGGGCTCTCCTTCGGGAGAGCCCTTTTTTTGAGGTAATAGGGAAGAGTGAAGAGTGAATAAGTAAAAAGAAAACCCTTTTGCAAGGGTTTTCTTTTTGTTTTATAAGGGTTTGGTTATTCTTCGACAGATTCTTCGTTCTGCTCGGTTTCGGGCTCTGCAGCGATATTTTCAGCCTCTGCAATTGTCTGCTCATCAGTTACCTGATCAAGAGTCTTGGCAGTCTCCTGATTCTCTTCAATTGCCTCTTCCAGCTCGTCCTGACGGGCGATCTTGGTAAAGTTGACAATCTTCTGACCCTCAGCCAGACGCATCACGCGAACACCGCCCGCGCTTCTGGAATAGGTGGGAATGTCTGCGGCAGAGGTACGGATCATGGTACCTGCATCGGTGATGATCATAACGTCGTCGTTATCGTCCACAATGTTGATACCCGACAAAAGACCCGTCTTTTCGGACAGTGCATGGCAAGCAACGCCATGGCCGCCGCGGTGCTTCATCTGACGGAAATCATCGAAATCGGTACGCTTACCGTAACCGTTTTCAGTAATGGTGATCAGCGATTTGCCCTCGGTCACGGTTGCAACGCCCACAACGTAATCGTCATCACGCAGCTTGATACCGCGCACACCGGCAGCAGTTCTGCCCATGGGGCGCACGCTCTCATCGTCCACGGTAAAGCGAACGGCACTGCCGTTTCTGGTTGCAATCATCAGATCGGTGGGATAACCGTAGGTGTGGGTTACAAATACCAGCTCGTCACCCTCCTTGAGCGCAAGCGCGATCTTACCGCCCTTGCGGTGGTAAGCGTATTCGGTCAGCAGGGTTCTCTTGATAATACCGTACTTGGTTACCATAGTCAGGTATTCGCCCTCGGCAAACTCATGGATTGAGATCATAGCCGTGATCTTTTCGCCCTCGGAAAGCTCAAGCACGTTATTGATATGCGTGCCCTTGGCAGTTCTGGAAGCCTCGGGAATCATAAATGCACGCAGCATCTGCACTCTGCCCTTGTTGGTAAACAGCATGAGATTGGAGTGCGAGTGAACCACCACAACCTTTTCAATAAAGTCCTCTTCCTTGGTGGTCAGTGCAGCCTTACCCATACCGCCTCTGTGCTGTGCAGTGTATTCGGATGCAGGCTGACGCTTGATGTAACCGCTGTGCGTCAACGTGATCACGCAATCATGCTTTTCAATCAGATCCTCAAGTACGATATCGTCCTCGGATTCCTCGATTCTGGTGCGGCGCTCGTCACCAAACTTGCGCTTGATCTCGGTCATCTCGTTACAAATGATCTCGCGGATGCGGTTAATGTCACCCAAAATCGCTCTGTATTCAATAATGGCAGCGTTCAGAGCAGCCAATCTCTCTTCAATCTTCTTTCTTTCCAGACCGCAAAGACGACCCAACGTCATGGAAACGATCGCCTGCGCCTGCTCCTCGGAAAGGTGTGCATCCTCAGCCATGGCAAAAGCTTCAAGGTTGAGTGCAGCGGCAGAACCGTCGTCGGTCTGCTCACCGTTAAATCTTGCCATCAGGTTTTTCTTAGCGGTGGGCTGGTCCTCGGATGCGCGGATAATGCTGATGACCTCATCCAGATTGTCGATCGCCAGCTTGTAGCCCTCGTAGATGTGCGCTTCACGCAAAGCGGCATCCAGCTCATGCTGCGTACGACGGGTAATAACCGATTCTTGGTGACGGATATAGTGATCCAGCATCTGAGAAAGATTCAGGGTCTTGGGCTCGTTGCCCACGATTGCCAGCATATTGATCGAGCAGGTATCCTGCAGCTGAGAATACTTATATAGCTGGTTGAGGATGATCTGACCGTTGGCGTCTCTCTTATATTCGATGACGATTCTCATGCCGTTTCGACCCGACTCGTCACGCATATCGGTAATGCCTTCCACTCTCTTATCCTTAACCAGGTTTGCAATAGCCTCGCAAAGCTGGCTCTTGTTGACCATGTAAGGAATTTCGGTAATGATGATGCGGCGGTTTTCCTCGTCGATCTCAGCCTTTGCACGCACCTGAATCTTGCCCTTACCGGTCAGGTATGCTTCCTTGATGCCGTTGGTACCGTAAATGGTGCCGTAGGTGGGGAAGTCGGGACCCTTAATAAACTGCATCAGCTCATCCACCGTGCACTCGGGATTGTGAATGCGATAAATGGTGGCGTCAATGGTCTCTGTGAGGTTGTGAGGGGGAATATTGGTTGCCATACCGACTGCAATACCCACCGATCCGTTGACTAACAGGTTGGGGAAACGGGCAGGGAGCACGCTGGGCTCACGCAGACGGTTATCATAGTTGGGCACCATAACAACCACGTTTTTATCCAGATCCTTAAGCATCTCATCCGAGATCTTATCAAGGCGCGCCTCGGTATAACGGTATGCTGCAGGGGGGTCACCGTCCACGCTACCGAAGTTACCGCTACCCTCTATTAAGGGATAGCGCAGCGAGAAGGGCTGAGCCATACGTACCAGCGTACCGTATACCGAAGAGTCACCGTGAGGGTGATAACGACCCAGCACGTTACCAACCGTCTTTGCAGACTTCTGGGTAGGTCTGTCGTGCGTGGCGTGATCCTCGTACATCGCGTACAGAACGCGGCGCTGACCCGGCTTCAGACCGTCTCTGACGTCCGGAAGGGCGCGCGAAATGATAACCGACATGGAATATTCGATAAAGGATTTCTTTACCTCCTTGTCCATACCGACGTCTACGATCTTTTGTTGGTCAAACAGAATATTTTCGTATTCCTGATCTCGTTTGTCTTTTCTGATCACTTTTTTATACCTTCTTACATTATTTTGTCAATGGAATCGTGTTTGATTTTGCGAACCGGCAGGGTCAAAAGCAACCCAAGCGGATAAGCTGCGGGCAGAGCAAGAGCCGAGCCCAGAATCAGGGGAATGCAGACGTAACGAATCACGTCCAGAATCGCCACACTGCCCGAGGACAGCATGACGTATATCACCGCAACCACGGCACGACCGAGAATGAGAATTGCACCCGTTGCAAGATACACAAGAAATTTTTTATAAGGAATGAGATCCGCAGCCACGTAAGCAAGATAGCCGCAGAGCATATAAAACAAGGGTAAAATGCTGATGCCAAAGCCGCCCGTGCTGTCTGCCAGAATGCCTGCGTAAATGCCGAAAAAGGCACCGAAGGCAGGACCGCCGCAAGCACCCAGCGCAACCGTCAGGCAAAGCAGTAAATCAAGCACAAAGATTGAATCGCTTACAAACATGGGGAGCAGTGAGGTTTGTGCCGCGCACAGTAAAATGCCGCAAATCGCGCACAGAATCACACTGAGTGAGCAAAGCGCAATTTTCTGCTTCATGGCTCCACCGCCTCGTCGCTTTGCTGCTTTTCCACAAAGCCTGTGATCACGTAAACCTGCTTGAGTGAATCAAAATCAACCGCCGGTCGAATGGTCGCGGTCAGGGTTCTATTATACGTATCCGGTAAAATTTCAATCACGTGCCCGACAGTCAGACCCGAGGGATAAATGTCACCAAGGTCACCGGTCACCACACGGTCACCGATCTCTATGGTGGCATCCTCAGGCAGGTAAATCACTCTCAAAAGTCCCATCTCGCCCATTTTGTAAGGGCAATCGGTCAAGCCAACCTCGCCTGATCCTTGCACGTAAACGCCCACACCCATATCATACTGAAAAATGGTGCTGACGCGGCAAGAATTGATACTGACGTCACAAACGTAGCCAACAAGCCCGTTTTTGGTAATGACCGGCATGTTTTCCTTGATTCCGGAAGCCGATCCCTTATCCAGCGTAATATATTGCAGATACGTGCCGTCGCTTCTGCCAAGCACCTGCGCGCCCACAGCGGAAAAGCTTTCATATCTGTCACGAATGCCCAGATAATCGCGCAAGGCTGCATTCTCACCCACGGCAAGCTCTGCCTCGTGCCTATCCCGTTCCAGCTGCTCAATGCGCTCTTTTAACGCTTGGTTTTCTTCGTACAGGGCTTTCATATTGGAAAAGTAAATAGAATAGCCCTGAATCGATTCTCCGACCGCTGTAAACATTTTTTGGAAGGGAGCGAGTGCCGCCTGCACTGCGGATGCGGGTAGGTTTCCGATCCCCATAAAGTAAAATACCGAAAACATGACCACCGCAGAAAGGGCGAGTGTCAGCGACACAATGAATATTTTATTTTTAATATATTTCATGTTCCGCCTTTCTTATATCTGTCTGTGTCCATTCGGTAAAAATCTGCTGAGCAAAGGGCAGTGTATTTGCCGGCAAGCGCACCTTGGCGGTAGCAGCTGCGCAGGCAAATTTCAGGCTTTTTTCTACCGTAGCGTTGCACAGCATGCGTGCATAGACAAAGCTTGCAAGCAGCGTGTCTCCTGCACCGGCAAAGCCGGCTACGTGCTCCACAATCGGTCCGCAAACGTCAAACAAGCCCTCGCGTCCGGCATAGATGCACCCGTGCTTGTCAAGCGAGCACAAAATGGGTACGTCTGTTGCCAGATACGACGCAAAAATCAAACGTTCGACCTGCTCTTTAGTTTTCAACATGGATAAATCTTGCGAAAATACTTGGCAAAATTCCTGCAAATTTGGCTTGATCAAACACGGTTTTGCTTGTATTGCAAGGAAAAGAGCATCATTGGTTGCATCTGTCACACAAGCAATATTTAGCGCTTTTGCACGCTCGATCAAAGACTTATAAACACCCTTTTCCACACCCTGTGGAAAACTTCCGCACAATGAAAGAATCGAAATTTGTCGTGTACGACAAATGTGTAAAACTCTGTCGATAAGCTGTGCATAGTGCTGTGGAGAAAGTGTTCCCGCACAAGAGTTGTGCTCCTCGATCTTTCCGCACGCGTCAATCGTCTTGACGTTTTTTCGCAAACAAAGGTCTGTGTCAATCAGCTCAAAGTCGTATCCGCAACCTTCGAGCAGCTGCGCAGTCAAGCCGTGCTTGTCGTTTGGTGCCACCAAGGTCACGCGCGCACCCAAAAGGTGCAGCATTCGCGCAAGATTGACGGCTTTGCCGCCAAGATCCTCGCGTCTGCCCGTCTGCTTACCGTTTTTTGTGTACACCGTAATATCCAGCGCCGGGTGCAGACAGAGTGCCAAAACGTGCAAATTCGGCTTGTAATCTATGATACTTTGAAAATCAGATGTCCAGGTTTTCTGCAAATTTTGCATTTTCCTCGATAAAGATTCGTCTGGGCTCAACCTTGTCACCCATCAGAAGCGAGAAGGTCTGATCGCAGATCATGGCATCCTCCATGGTCACGCGCAGAATGGTACGGGTGGAGGGGTCCATGGTAGTCTCCCACAGCTCCTCGGGATTCATCTCACCAAGACCCTTATATCTGTCTGCTTCTACGTTGTTACCGCCAAGCTCTGCAATATACAGGTCGCGCTCTGCGTCCGAGAAAGCGTACTTTTCACCGATCTTTTTACCGCCGCTGCGCTTGTAAACCTTATAAAGCGGGGGCTGTGCAAGATATACGTGACCCTGCTTGATAAGCTCGGGCATGTGACGGAAGAAGAAGGTCAGCAAAAGAATACGGATGTGCGAGCCATCCACGTCCGCGTCCGCCATGATAATGATCTTGCCGTAACGCAGCTTGGAAATGTCAAATTCGTCACCGATACCGCAGCCAAGCGCCTGAATAATGGGCACCAGAGAAGGGTTTGCATAAACCTTGTCAAGTCTTGTCTTTTCTACGTTGAGCACCTTACCGCGCAAAGGGAGAATTGCCTGGAAGCGAGAGTTACGTCCCTGCTTTGCAGAACCGCCTGCACTGTCTCCCTCTACCATGTAGATCTCGGTAAATTCGGTGTTTCTGTCCTGGCAATCGGCAAGCTTACCGGGCAGGGAAGAGCCCTCGAAAAGACCCTTTCTTCTTGCGGTTTCTCTTGCCTTTCTTGCTGCCTCGCGTGCGCGCGAAGCTGCAAGGGATTTTTCTATGATGATCTTACCAACCGAGGGGTTTTCCTCAAGGTATTCGCCAAGCTTGCTGACTACCGTGTTTTCCACCAGTGTTCTGATCTCGGAGTTACCAAGCTTTGCCTTGGTCTGGCTTTCAAACTGCGCGTTTTCCAGCTTGACCGAAATAATGGCACAAAGACCCTCGCGCACGTCGTCGCCCGAAAGGTTCTTATCGCTGTCCTTGAGAATGCCGCTTTTACGTGCATAATCGTTGAGCACACGTGTCAAGCCCGACTTAAAGCCGGTCTCGTGCGTACCGCCCTCAATGGTATTCATATTATTTGCAAAGGTCATAATGCAGTCGCTGTAGCTGTCATTGTACTGCAGCGCGATCTCAGCAATGCTGGTATCCTTTTCCGCCTTCATGTAAATGACGTCGCGATGCACGGGATCACAGTGCTTGGATTCGGTCAGATATTCCACAAACGTGGAAATACCGCCCTCAAACTGCAGATCCGCCGTGCGCATCTCCTCACCCTCCTGCACGCGCGCGTCAACCAGTACAAGGTGCACACCCGCATTCAGAAAAGCCTGTTCGCGCAAGCGATTCAAGAGAATATCGTAATCAAACACGGTCTCCTCAAAGATGGTGGGGTCGGGCTTGAAGGTGACCTTGACACCGTGAGGACGCTCGGGGCACTCACCCTCGCAACGGAAGGGACGCGCCACGTATCCGCGTTCGAATCTCTCGGTATAATGCACACCGTCCACCGAGTCGTCAAGCTCCAGCCATTCGGAAAGCGCGTTTACAACAGACGCGCCCACACCGTGCAGACCGCCTGCAATTTTATAGCCGCCACCGCCGAATTTTCCGCCCGCGTGCAGAATGGTATATACCACCTCGGGGGTAGGAATACCTTCCTTGGCGTGTATACCGGCAGGAATACCTCTGCCGTTATCCTCAACGGTCACGCTGTTATCGGGATTAATGGTTACGCGAATGGTATCGCAATACCCTGCAAGCGCTTCGTCGATCGAGTTGTCCACGATTTCGTATACCAGATGGTGCAGACCGCGCAACGAGGTTGTACCGATATACATACCGGGGCGCTTTCTGACCGCTTCAAGTCCTTCCAAGACCTGAATCTGACTTTCGTCATATACGTTTTCTTTTTCCGGGGTAAGATTTTGATTCTCTTGCATCGTAAATTTCCTTTTTCTGATTATTTTACAAACTGGAGGGGTCGTTCATTCTGCCACTGAGTGCGGTTGCCGAAAGCTGCGAAAAGCAGATCTTAAAGCCACCCGGCACGCGATACAGCACGAATGATTTTGGAATTTCCTGCCGTGCCGAATCCACAAGACCTTGCTTTTCCGCACGGGCAAGATATTTTTTGGTAATAGGGGAAAGCGTTGCGTTATCGGTATCAAAAATGCCGATAATGTCGCGACAGCGGATATTTTTGTTGTTTCCGACGTGTAAATACATAAATTACTCTTTTCTTTGGTATGTGCCGCTCTTGACAAGCACTGTATTTTTTGTGCGTACAAGCTCACCCTCACACGAGGTCATAATCACCTGTCGATCGGTGATCTCTCCAAGCAAAAATGCACGTCTGCCGGCATCCAGCTCTGATAATACGTCGTCAAAGAGAAACACGGGGTATTCCATATCGCAATAAAAGCGGGAAATCTCGCCCTCAGCCATCTTCATAGCCAGAGCAATGGACCTTTGTTGCCCCTGAGAGGCAAAAATTCGCGCGTATTTGCCGTTTAATTCAATTTCGAGGTCATCTCTGTGAATGCCCCACAAAGTGCTTCCCGCGGCAATTTCGCGGTCGTGGTGCGACATGTAAAGTCTCATATAAGCTTTCTCGCAAAAATCGCGATCGGCATACATGTCCTCTTCAATATGTGCCTTACCCATATATTGCACGCGCACCGTTTCCTTTTCTCCCGACATACCGGTAAAGAAATCACCCACGTGCAAATTGAGCTTTTTGACGTAATCGTAACGGACAAAGGCAATATAGGCAGCCTCGTGCGCAAGCTGGGAAGACCACAATTCAATCGTGTCGTCAAAGGTCTTGCGGTCTGTTTCAGCAAGCTTTAAAAGGCTGTTTCTCTGCTTGAGCAGCTGATTGTACTTTTGCAGCGAGCGAATATAAGCGGGGTGCAGCTGAGAGATGGCAACGTCCAGAAAGCTTCTTCTCTCAGCAGGTCCGTCCTTGACTAAGGAAAGGTGCTCTGGGCAAAACAGTACCACGCGGAAATTGCCAAGCAGCTGACTTGTGCGCGCAAGGCTGACACCGTTGTGCAGCACGCGACGTCTGCCCTGGGTATATAGCTGCATTTCAATGCTTTGCTCACGCTTGCTGTCCGAATAATGCTGTAAAATGCTGCATTCCTCTTGTCCGAATCGCACAAGCTCGGCATCCTTTGCCACGCGAAAGGTTTTTCCCAGTGCGCAAAGGTAAATGGCTTCCAGTAAATTGGTTTTTCCCTGCGCGTTGTCGCCTACAAGCACGTTGACTCCACAATCAAATTCCACGCATGCCTGCTCAATATTTCGAAAGTTCTGTACCTCTATGCGATTGCATTGCATATAAATATCAGTCCTTCATACGAACGGGGAGAAGTAAAAACAGCTCCTTATCCTCTTGCTGCTCACAGGGCTCAATGTTAATGCTGGAAAGGGGAGAGGTCATGCTCAGCTTCACTCTGTCTGCGGTGCATGCGCGCAAGGAGTCGATCAGATAGCGGTTATTGAACGCAATGATCAAATCGTCACCCTCGTGCTCCACGTAAAGCTCCTCATAGGTAGAGCCTGCGGTCGAAGTAGCCGAGATCTTGAGGTAATCGCCCGAAACGGCAAGCTTGACGTGCGAGCGTACGCTACCTGCAATTCTCTCCTCAGTAACCAGTGCCGCGCGCTCCAAAGCGCCGATCAGCACAGCTCTGTCCACACAAACCGTAATGCGGTGGGTGGTCATGATAATGCGGTTGTAGTCGATATAATCACCGTCGATCAGACGGGAGAAGAAAATCATTTGATCCAGATCAAATATGATATTCTTGCGGCTGGTGTAAACGGTTACGGTTGCCTCTTCATCGCTGTCCAGCATTCTGTAAAGCTCGTTAACAGTCTTGGAAGGGATGATAAAGGAGAAATCCGACGTATTTTGTGCACTCAACGAGCCAATTTCGGTGGTCACGTTGCACTTAGCCAGTTTAAAGGAGTCGCAGGATACAAGATACAGTGTGTTGTCCACGATCTTGATATGACAGCCGTTGAGCACGGGACGCTGATCGTTGACACCCATTGCATACATGACCTTGGAGAGCATTTCCTTAAGCACGCCCTGCTTGATGGTAAAGCCGTTCTGAGAGGTCAGACGGGGAATTTCGGGGAAATCCGCACCTGCAAGCGCGTTCATTTTATGGGAGGAATTTGCGGAAACAATTTCAGCACCCAGCTTTTCGTTAACGGTCAGGGTCACTGTCTGGCCTTCCATAACGCGAATGGTCTGTACAAACTTCTGTGCATTGATGATATAGCAGCCGGGCTGCTGTACTTCAGCTTCAATGACGATACGAACGCCCTTTTCAAGGTCAAAGGTAGTCAGCACGCAGGTATTGTCCTCTTTGGCTTCGAACAAAATGCCTTCTACGGCAGTCAGGGTAGATTTTCCGGAAACTGCGCACATCAAGGGTGCGACAGCATTGCAGATTTCCTGGCGGTTGAATACGATTTTCATAACAGCACTCCTTTTTTGTTGTATCTCGCGCATGCGAGAGAGATAGAGAGATAATATATTTAGCAGTTTTAATAATAGAACCTGTGCAAAATGTGGAAAAGTTTCAAAATCCTTGAAACACAAGGGAAAAAAGAATAAGAAAATTGAAATTTTCTTGGGAAAAGGCTGTGTATCGGCATTTTGTAATCTGTGCAAAAGTCAATTGTCACGCTGCCGTTTTCGAATGCTTTTGATTCTTTTATGCCTCTTTGATACGACACGCTTGTCGTTGTGGATAATTTTGGCTGAGTTTTCCACAGCTCAGCTTTCCTTGACCGCCTTGGTCAGCTCGTCGATTTCCAGCGAGAAGGAGGAAGAGGACATCATTTTCTTTTCCACGGTGTCGATCGAAGAAATGATGGTGGTGTGATTGCGGTTGAGAATTTTACCGATGCCGGGGAAGGACATATCGGTAATACTGCGGATCAGATAGATGGCAATATGGCGCGCCTGCGCAATATCCTTGGTGCGGCGCTCGCCCAGAATGTCCTCTTTCTTGATGCCGTATTTTTTGTAAACGGCTGTAAAGATCTTGTCCACGGTTACGTTGACCGGCTCGGCACCGCCAAGCAGCTCGTCAATGCAGCCGCGGGCTACGTCCATGGTGATTACCTTGCCGTAAACAAATCCGATGGCACTGAGCTTGCGAACGGCACCTTCGATCTGTCTGATATTGGAGCGCAGGTTTTCTGCTAAGAATTCCAGCACCTCATCCGTGATCTCAATGCCGATCTGATCAGCCTTCTTTTTGATGATAGCCATGCGCAGCTCGTGATCCGGCGGCTGAATATCCGCAATCAGACCCCACTCAAATCTCGTAATCAGTCTGTCCTCCAGGGTCTTGATCTCTCTGGGAGGCTTGTCCGAGGTCAGAATGATCTGCTTGCCGTCCTCGTGCAAAGCGTTGAAGGTGTGAAAAAACTCCTCTTGCGTGGAGACCTTACCTGCAATGAACTGAATGTCGTCGATCATGAGAATATCACAGCTTCTGTATTTTTCGCGGAAATCGCTCATGGTGCGGTGTGACATGCAATCGATCATCTGATTGGTGAAGTCTTCACTCTTGATGTAAATCACCTTGATATCCGGACGCTTGCGCTTGAACTCGTTGGTAATCGAGTAAAGCAGGTGCGTCTTGCCGATTCCGGAAGGACCGTAGATGAACAAGGGATTATAGTCGGTTGCAGGATGGTTTGCTACAGCCACGCAGGCAGCGTGCGCAAACTTATTGGAATTTCCGACGATAAAGTTATCAAAGGTGTATTCAAATTTGAAGGGGGGCATGGTCGAGCCCAGCGTGGGCTTTGGCGGCTCCTGTGCAGCCTGGGCAGTTTCATTCTGAGCGGCGCGTGCAAACTGCTCGCGCAGGTTGTTTACGCTCTTTGTATCGCCCGAAAACTCCAGTTTGACGTCCACGTCCATGCCAAGGTTTTCCGAAAATTTTTGTTTGATCTCGGGCAGATATTTGTTTTTGATGACGTTGATCTTGATCTCGGACGGTGTAACCATGGTTATGGTATTATTCTCAAAGCTTCTGATCTCCAAGCCGCCGAACCAGACGTCGCAAATCAGATCTCCGAGAGTGCTGCGGTAGTATTCCTTGATACCGTCCCAAAGCGCGTTGAGAAGATCCAAAATTTCCATTATGTTTCCTTTCCCGTATGGGTAACTTTTAATATATATAATTATAGTTATTATATATTATAACATATATGTTCGTCAAAAGCAACCCCGTATATGCTGTTTTTGCTTGTTTTTTTGCAGAAAAATTTACATTTTTTTATTGTTTTTCAGGCTGTTTTAGGCTATAATTAAGTTGATTATATAATTGTAAATTTTTTATGAAAAGAGATAAAAATGGAGAAAATCAGATATTCAGTCAAGGGCATGATGTGTGCAGCCTGCGTCTCGCACGTGGAGCGCGCGGTCAAAAGTGTGGTTGAGGGAACGCAGATCACGTATACCGTCAGCCTTCTGACCAATTCACTCTCGGTCGTTTATCCGGATGAGATTCGCCCGGCAGACGTCAAAAAAATCGAAAAAAAGCTTGCTGCCAAAATCAAATCGGCAGGGTATGCACTGATCTCTGACCCCGATCAGATCAAGCAATCTCAAAGTAATCATAAAAAGCAGGATCAGATCACGCTGGTGAAATTTATCGTCAGTGCAAGCCTGACCGCGCTTTTGATGTTCGTTTCGATGGGCAATATGTTCGGGGTGCCGTTTTTGCAGTTTTTCTCACTGCCAAAATATGCGCTTTTGTTTGTCATTGTACAAATGCTGCTCACCATTCCGGTGCTGATTTTGAATTACGGCTTCTTTTTCCGCGGTTTTCGCGCGCTTTTTCACCTTTCTCCGAATATGGATACCCTGATTGCCATCGGCTCGTCTGCAGCGTTTATTTACGGTGTGTGGGCAGCTGTGGAAATCGGCATTGCAAGTGCCACGGGGGATAGCGAGCTGCTGCATACGTGGATGCACTCGCTGTATTTAGAGTCCTCTGCTATGATCGTCACGCTGGTCTCTCTTGGCAAAATGCTGGAGGGCAGAGCCAAAACGCGTGCGGGCGAGGCTGTGCGCGCGCTGGCATCTCTTTTGCCTGATGTGGCAAGTGTGGAAAAGAACGGTGAGATAGTTGAGTTGCCTATTTCGGAGCTGCAGGTGGGAGATGTGGTCATTGTCAAGCAGGGCAATGCCATTCCGGTGGATGGCTGCGTGCTGGAAGGGCACGGTGGCGTGGATGAATCCCCTTTGAGCGGTGAGAGCATTCCGGTTGAAAAGGACGTAGGAGACAGCGTCAGCGGTGCCTGCACCCTGGTCAGCGGTTATCTGAAAATCCGCGTGGAAAAGGTGGGTCAGGATACAGCGCTTTCCAAAATTATCACGCTTTTGGAGGATGCTGCGTCCTCCAAGGCACCCATTGCCCGTGTTGCAGATAAGGTCAGTGCCATTTTTGTACCCGCAGTGATGGGTATTGCGCTATTGACTGCAATCGTGTGGTTGATTGTCTCTCCCGGTGATCCGGGTCAGGCGTTTCGCTGTGCGGTCTCGGTTCTGGTCATTTCCTGCCCCTGTGCGCTCGGACTTGCCACCCCTACCGCCATTATGGTGGGCACCGGTCGCGGTGCAGGCGAGGGTGTGCTGATCAAGAACGGTGAGACGCTGGAGGCGTTGCACGCGGTAGAATACGTGCTCATGGACAAAACCGGCACACTGACCAAGGGAAAACCGGCTGTTTCGCACGTACAAAGCTTTGATGGAGCGGATGAGACAGAAATGATTGCGTATGCGTACGCAGCCGAAAGCTTTTCCGCGCATCCCTTATCGGCAGCCGTTTGCAGCTATGCCGAGCAAAACGGTGTGCATTTGCTGCAGGTCAGTGATCATTTTTCGCACGTGGGTCACGGCATCGGTGCTGTGGTCAACGGTAAAAGAATCTTGGTGGGCAAGCCGCAGTTTTTAATTGACCGTGGTGTGGCGTTTGATCACACTCACGCACAGATTTTTGAGGATTGTCAGGCGCGCGGCATGACTGTCGTGGCAGTCTCGGCAGACGATCAGGCACTGGGTATTATCGGCATTTCCGACCCGATCAGAGAGGAAAGTGCCAAGACCGTAGAGGCACTTGCAAATATGGGTATTACCTGCGTCATGCTCACGGGTGATAATCCCACCACAGCCAAGGCAATTGCAAATCAGGCAGGCATTCAAACGGTGCACGCATCACTTTTGCCGGATGATAAAGAGAAAATTATTCGAGAGTACTGTGAAAAGGGAATCACCGCCATGGTGGGCGACGGCATCAACGATGCTCCCGCACTGGCACGCGCCAACGTAGGCATTGCAATCGGCTCGGGCACCGAGGTTGCCATTGACAGTGCAGATGCAGTGCTTTCTAAAAATTCACTGTATTGCGTGGTGCAGGCAATCAGACTCTCTCGCGAAACGGTCAAGATTATCAAGCAAAATCTTTTCTGGGCACTGATCTATAACAGTATTTGCATTCCGCTTGCAGCAGGCGTGCTTGCCCCCGTGGGTATCGTGCTCAATCCTATGATCGCCTCGGTGGCAATGTCCTTTTCCTCTGTCAGCGTGGTGCTCAATTCCTTAAGACTCAAAAAGCCGGCAAAATATAAGCCCGGCACCGCTTATAAAATTCATCATAAAAGGAGTAAGAATATGGCAGAACAAGTCATTATTTTGGACGTGCAGGGCATGATGTGTCAGAAGTGCGTCGCACACGTCAAAAAGGCACTGGAAAACACCAAGGGTGTCAAAGCAGTTGAGGTTGACCTTGATAATCATACCGCAACCGTCACTTATGCAGGCAAAAAGCCCGAGGACCTTGTCAAAAACGTCACCGAAGAGGGCTACCCCGCAAAGATCAGATAATAAAAATATTGAAAAGTATAAAAAAGTATTGAAAAATATAAAAAAACACCACCGCAAGGTGGTGTTTTTGTTGTGTCATTCTGAACGAAGCACCCCCTTTCGTGTCATCCTGAGCGAGAAAACATCCCTGTGCGGATGTTTTCGAGTCGAACTTTCAAAAATCTGCAACGAATTGCTGATTTTTGAAAGTCAAAGCGCAAGGATTGCGCTTTGAGGATCTAGAAAACAGTTTATGATATGCCCGTAGGGGGCGGCGCCCTCGACGCCCCGTCTTGCAAACGGTTTATGATTTATTTACCCGAACGCTGATCCGGTATCATCGCGTGCGGGAGGATGATATCCTCCCCTACACAAAGTTACTTTAGCGAAGCACCCCACTATGTGTCATCCTGAGCGAGAAAACATCCCGGTGCGGATGTTTTCGAGTCGAACTTTCAAAAATCTGCAACGAATTGCTGATTTTTGAAAGTCAAAGCGCAAGGATTGCGCTTTGAGGATCTGGAAAGCGGTTTATGACACGCCTGTAGGGGCGATCATTGATCGCCCGCTGTGTGATCGGTTGGGGCAAGTATAAATATTACTCCGGCTAAGCAAACATTGATCAAACCCATCGCAGATCCCGCGCTGCGCGCGCTTTTGCTTGCTGCGATGCGCCAAAGGGCGCATTCTCGACCCGCAAAAGTTCGACTGCGTTCGAATGCCGCGCAGCGGCATTCTCTCTCCGCTCAGGATGACACATAGTGGTGTGCGCGCCTTTATATGTTTGCCACGGTGACCCACTCCACCGCCCTACGAAAAAAACCCCTTCTTTGCGAAGGGGTTTTGATAAATTTTATTGTTCCACCTGATAAAAGGCTTCCAGCACACGTGCGGCTGCAAGGGAAGAGTACGAGCCGCCCGCGCCCTTTTCAATGACCACCGTAATGACAATATCGGGGTCATACGAGGGTGCAGAGCACACGAAAACCGCGTTATCGATCAGATTTCCGCCCAGCTGTGCCGTACCCGTTTTACCGCCCACCGGCACGGGAATGCGCGCCATAAAACGAGAGGTATTTTCATTGGTCGCCACCATCTGCTTCATCGCCTCGTTAATGGTATCCAGCGTATTTTGCGAAATGGCAAGCTCGGAGAGCACTTTGGGCTTGACAGACACTGCAGTTTCGTTGGTAAAATACGTTTTGACCGAGTGCAAAAGGTGCGCGGAATAGCGCGTGCCGCCGTTGAGCAATGTGGACACGTAAGAGGTGATCTGAATGGGAGTAAAGGTATTGTCCGACTGACCAATGGCAGCAGCAATGGTATCACCCGGCTGCCAGGTGGCAAGACCGTTTTGCTCACGGTAATCCTCGCCCGCTAAGATTCCGATCTCCTCATAAAGCTCAATGCCGGTTTTCTGACCAAGACCGTAGTAGTGACAGTACTGATTCATGCGTGTAATGCCCAGCTGTCTGCCAAGATCGTAAAAATAGCAGTTGCAGGAAACGCGCAAAGCCTCGGTTGCGTCAATGTAGCCGTGTTTATCGGGATATACCCAGCATTTGGGCTGATAACCGTTGTAATAGGTATAAATGCCTTTGCAGTTGATGGTACTGTCTGCACTCACAATGCCTTCCTGCATGCCCGCTACCACCATGCCCAGCTTAAAGGTCGAGCCGGGGGCATAAAGACCCTGCAGCGCGCGGTTATAAAGCGGCTGCGCGGGATCGGCGTACAAATCGGAATAGTTGAGATTGTAGGTGGTCAGGTCAAAAGAAGGGTAGGAGGCAATTGCCAGCACCTCGCCCGTGTCGGGATCCATGGCAACCAAAGAGCCCGACTGACAGTCTCTGTTATATCCGCGGTCACGGATGTACTTGATATTCTCCGCCAAGCCGTCCTCTGCGGCAATCTGCAGATTGATATCAATGGTCAGGTAAACGTCATTGCCTGCAATGGGCGTGGTTTCGTAATATTCGTCCACCAGATTGCCCTTGCCGTCAAATTCCAGCACCTTGGTGCCCGAAATGCCGCGCAGATAGCTCTCAAAGGCGTATTCGCAGCCCGAAATGCCTACAATATCGTTCATATTATAGCCAAGCTGCTTGTAATATTCCCAGTCCTCGGCATAGATCTGACCGATTGTGCCGAGAATGTGCGAGGCATAACCGGGATATTCATAATTTCTTTGCACGGTATAGGAAAAAGCAACGCCGGGAATGGAGCGCTCCTCAATTGTCGTGATCAGGGAAAGATCCACGTCAGTGGCAAAGGTGTATTGATTCAGTCCACCGAAATTGTTGCATTCCATGTCGTAATACAAACGGAGCAGCGCGTTGATCTGTGCATCGGTATAAAGATTCTGATCGCCGCTCTTGGCGTCTAAGCCGTATTTTTTCATAAAATACGACACAATATCCTCAGCAAGCGGAAAATCATCGGGATTTTCGGCATAATGCTTTTCCAGCACCGTAACGGTATGCGTTTTAACGTCATCCTCCAGCTCGTTTGCGGCAATGCGGCGCACAAGGCGATATCGCATGGTAGAATCCTCAAAAACCTCGGGGGCATAGGTCAGCTCGGGATATCTGCCTTCAAACGGATAAATATCCTGCGTGCGCTTATGCGACTGGGATGAATTATTGAAGATGTGCAAAAGCGTCAAAAGGGACTTGTTGCGGTCATAATCGTCCTCTTGCATGGTCTGATCGTCCAGCACAAGGTTATATACGTATTTATTGGTGACAAGCGGCACACCGTTGCGGTCGTAGATCTGACCGCGTGCAGCATTGACCGTGACGTATACGTAGGAGTGATCTTGAATCTCGGGCTTTTCGCCCGTCAGCACAATGCCGGCAAGGCGCACCACGTACAAAAAGCAAATGATGCAGAAAATGCCTGCAAGGATAAAAATTCTTCTTGTGATCTTGGTATCCTTCATATCGTTACCTCGATCTGTAGATCAGCTGCTTGGAGGTCAGCTTGGGGTGCTCGATAAAGCGTCCAAGACCCTGACAAACCGCGTCCATGGGCTGCTTGGCAACCGTGACGCGCACACCTGCATGCTTGCTGATCAGTGCAGGCAAGCCGGGAATGTTAGCACCGCCGCCCGTCAGCATAATGCCAAAGTCGAAAATATCGCCCGCAATCTCGGGGGGAGTTTCCTCAATGGTGGTGATAATGGCGCGAATAATGGCTTCAATGGGCGCGCGCAACGCCTGACAAACCTCACCCGATTGAATGGTCTGCGTAGTAGCAAGACCTGTGCGCACGTTTCTGCCAAAGATCTGCATTGATCCGCGGTCAATATCGGGCGTGGCAACCGCCAGCTGTCTCTTGGTCATCTCGGCAGCCGTGTCACCCACGATCAGGTCCTTGCGGTATTTGCAGTAGTTGATAATTGCCTGGTCAAACTTGTCACCGCCCACGCGCAAGGATTTTGCGCGCACAATGCCGCCCGAGCTGATCACGGCAATCTCTGTCGTGCCGCCGCCAATGTCGCAAACCATGCAGCCGCGCGGATCCGAAATGCGCAGTCCTGCGCCCAGCGCTGCTGCCAAGGGAGCATCAATCATTGCCACGGATTTTGCACCCGCGTCCAGAATGGCGGTTTCAATGGCAAGGCGTTCCACGTCGGTCAGTCGGTAGGGACTGGCAGCCAATACCACGGGCTTGCTGAAAAGACCTGTGCAATTGGTGCGCACGAAAAATTCGTGGATCATGGTAGACGTGACCTCTAAGTTGGTCACCACGCTGTCTTGTACGGGACGGTAAGCCGACAGATTGACCGGAGTTTTACCCACCATACGGCGCGCGTCACTGCCCACGGCTACCACGTCTCGCGAGCGGTTATCAATGGCAACGGCAGAGGGAGAGCGCAGCAAAATGCCTTTTTCCTTCAGCCAGAAGCGTGTATTGGACGTACCAAGATCTATACCGAGATGTCGTGCCATAAGCTCTCCCTCCTTTCGTCAAATTTTTTGTTGATACAAGCTTATACTCTCAATAAATCAATGCCAAATGCGTTTTTGGCGAGCTCACACATGATGTTAACGGGAAGACCGACAACGTTGAAATAGTCACCCTCGATTCCGGTGATCCATCTGCCTGCAAGACCTTGAATGGCATACGCACCCGCCTTGTCGTAGGGCTCGTCGGAATTTACGTAAAGCTCAACGTCCGCGTCACTCATGGGACCGAAATGAACGGCGGTTGAGGCATGGGTATATGCGCCCTTTCGATTGCCTTGCGCATCAATATAGCAAAATGCAATACCGGAGAGCACGTGGTGCGTCGTGTTCTGCAGCCCGGATATCATGCGGCGCGCGTCCTCTCGGTCGTGCGGCTTTCCCAAAATTTCACCGTTCAGAGCAACAACTGTGTCAGATGCAATGATCAGCGTATTGGGTTCGAGCTGATCCTGTGCGTCAAGCAGATCCTGTACGTCCTGTGCCTTTTGCATGGCAAGCTGCTCTACAAGCAAAGCGGGATCTGTCTGATCGCTATGCTCGTCCGTATCGGCAGTTATAATTTCAAAGCAAATGCCCAGTGTTTCCAATATTTCTTTGCGTCGGGGCGATTTGGATGCCAAAATAATTCTCATATTTTATTCTCCTGAAAATAGGTATACCTATCCACAATAATCCAATCATAAGTATATCACAAAATATAGATATTTGCAAGGGTTTGGCAAACATTTCATTACCAGATATTGTTCCTTGAACCGACAAGTGTTTTCTGTTACAATATTTTTATTGACTTCCGTGTCCGGGGCATCATCGGATTTTTATGGAAAGGACGGAATATATGAAAATCATCAAACGAATATATCAATTACTCATGCGCTCACCCTACACGTTGCCCATATGTGCGCTTGTGTCGATCATATCGGTGGTGTATACCTCATATACACTCAAGGAAATGGTCTTTTTCCAAGATCATCAAATATATGAATGGATACAAGAGTCAACACAGCAAGAGCCCGGCGAATACATATCCGAGCAAATAGAGAGTGAGCAAGAGGTCATCGAGCAGGAAACTGCCACGGTATTTTCCTCAAATGCAACCGTGGATTTGCCCGAGGCAGAGCCGGAGCAGCAGGTTCCCACAGAGCAGGAAACCCAGCTGATCAAGCCGCAAAAGCCTTCTCAGTCCACCACGCAGGGCACGACCTCAAAGCCGCAAAAGCCGAGTGGCTCTACGAGCGGTAGCACAAGTGGCAGCACAAGTAGCAGCACAAGCGGCACAACAAGTGCACCCACACAAAAGCCGATCAGCGGCTGGAGCGTGACGTATACGCAAGCAAAGAGTATGGTCAGGGCGGACAGCGCGTATGATTATGAGGATCTGTATTGGCTCTCTCGCATCATTTCTGCCGAAGCAAAAGGGGAGAGCTTTACGGGTCAGATCGGTGTGGGCACGGTGGTGCTCAACCGTGTGCGCTCACGGGAATTTCCCAATACCGTTAAGGGCGTGGTGTTTGACAAAAAATACGGTACACAATTCACACCCGTTGCCAATGGGTCGATCTATCAGGCGCCCACGCAATCGGCAATCGTAGCAGCCAAAATGTGCCTGGATGGGTATACGCTGTCAAATTCCGTGCTGTATTTTCTCAATCCGCGCATAGCCTCTTCGTCGTGGATTCAGAACAACCGCAAATATGCCTTTCGCATAGGCAACCACGATTTTTATTACTAAATAGTGCACTGCCTTGCCACAGCTCAAAAAAAGCAGGAATCTGTCCGCTCTGGGACAAATTCCTGCTGATTTTATTCTTGTGTCTCAGGGAAATGCAAAGGACCAAAGGTGGTCTGCTCCTCGGTCTGCTCTTGCGTTTCCTGCGTGTCAGCCAAGGTGGTCTGCTCCTCGGTCTGTGTGCCCTGCGCTTGTGTTTGCGTGGGCAAGGTAGTTTCTTTGTCCGGATTTTGCGGTGTTGTCATTTGGCAGCCTGCCAAAAGCAGCACAAACAAAAGCGCACAAGAGATCAAAAGCTTTTTCATATCAGTCACGCTTTTTGCTTACAACAAATGCGCAGCCAACAAGCAGCATCAGCATGCTGCCTGCAAGCATCATGCTCTTGCAGCCGCCCTCGGGCTCCGGCTCGGTCTGAGCTTGGGTCGTGGGAGCTTCGGTAGTAGGCTCTTGCGTTTCGGGTGCTTCGGTCTGCTCGCCGATCAAGGTCAGCTCATCGATCTGTGCACGCAGCGTTTCATTGCTTGCCTTCAGGGCAGTCAGCGCGTCGTTTACCTGCGCCAGCAGTGCCTTTGCGTCCTCTGCCTGATCCTTGAGTGCCATGACCGAGGTGCTTGCTTCTTTGATGGTTTCAAGAGATGCGTTCATGTTTGCCAGCGTCTCTTGTGCCTTGCCATACAGCTCTGCAGCCTGATCATTCTTGCCTGCAACGTCTGCAACGGCAGCCAGTGCCGCAGCTGCGTCGTTGGCAGTAGTCTGCGCCTCGCCCAGTGCAGCAGAGATATCCTTCTTTGCATTCAATACGTCGGTCAGCTGCTGTTTGAATGCACCGAAATCTGCAATGCAGCCCTCGGGAATATAGCCCTCGGTCAGCTTTTGTGCATCTGCCTCGGTCTTGGCAAAGGCGATCATGGAATAGGTCACGGAATCACCGCTTCTGCACATCGGACCGTCAAAAATATCAAAGCGCAGGTTGTTGATATTGCCTGCCCAACCGGGTTGACCGGTCATGTTGATCACGTAATAGTTGTATTCGTCTCCGCCCTTGATATTAAACCAAACGGTCTGACCGCCAACAGCGCCTGCAACCGAGCCGCATGCGTAAAAGATTGCGGAGTTTACCGAGGTAGCATTTTTATTGGTCTTGGCGCGCAAGACAATGTATTTGTATTCGTCTGCGCTGATACGGGAAAGAGAGGTCATATCCAGTGCGGCATAGGGGTCGTTGGAGTTGGTACCCAGCTTAACGACCATACCGCCCTCTTCTGCATTGTACTCGGTGGTTACAGCGTTGTGACCGCCCATAAATTCAGCCATCAGCTCACCGCAGATGTATACGGGAGAAATGTCGCTGTAGTCAAACAGGGGATATTCAATATAGTCAAGCGGGCCCTGCGCATCGCACACAGGCTGCTCGTTCCAAACAAAGCCCACGCCGTTGATCACAGCGCGTACAGAGCTGCCGATTATGTTGCCGTTGTCGTCCTTGAGCGGATCGGAGCCCTTGTTTCTTGCTACGTAAGCAGTGCCGCTCTCGCCCTCTTCCATGGAAACAAAGGTTGCGGAGCCGCCGCCGTCCAGGTAAAATACGCTGTTATAGCCGATTTCGGAGCAGAATTGTACGCCCTGCGCAAAATTCAAGCCTGCATACTTGCCCGCGGTCTGGGAGTTCACGGTCAGCATCATCACTGTGCCGTCATCCTTGTAACCGATCAGAGAGGTGGGGTATTCGGAGTTATTGCCGTTTGCGGTGTGGGTCTTGCCGTCGTTGAGCGTGATCATGTGACCACCGATCGCATCCTCCACCGTTTGCCAGAGCTCGGTATTGCCCAGCTTGTCGGTCAGGGTCAGGTCAAAGGAAACGGTATCGCCCACGGCAAAGTGATCCTTGAGCTTGCTTTGCGAGGTACCGCGTGCGGTCAGCACCACGTTTTTCTCGTTGAAGGTGGGGCGGGTTTCGGAGTTTGCGGGGTAGATCGCCTTGACCGTGCCACTGACCTTACCGTTCAGCGTAAATGCAGAGGATTCTACCTCAATTTCAATCTCGTAAGAGTCTGCAAGCGCGTAGTTGGTATCGTTGCAGCGGTAGTTGTATACGATCAGGGAGTTCCACGCAGGCAGGCGGTTGATGCCGTCGGCAGAGGTGGAATAATTCTGTGTTTCATTCTTTACGGTAATGTCTACGATGGGGGTGCCAACCAGAGGCTGGTTATTGGAGGTTACACCAAATGCTGCCTTGTCGGGGCTGATGGTACCCTTTTCTCCGTTGGTAGCCACGTAGTTTTCCATGCCGATCTGCTGCGTTGCCCAGATCTCACCGTCAATCATGGTAAAGCCGCGCGGAACCTTGAGCACCTTGGTAGTTACCTCGGTGTTACTGTGTACCGAGGTCATCCAAAGGTCACCGTTCACAGCAGCCAGTACGGTTTGACCTGCATGCTCCTGATTGTATCTGTCAGCAGCCTTCATCATAGAGGTCGCGGAAACCATATAGTCACCGCAGTTGATGACCTCAATGGAGAGATTGGTGTTGGAAAGGTTACCTGTTGCCACCACAACCTCTTTGTTGCCGTAAGTACCGGAAAGAGTAATGGTTTCAACAGTCACACCGGTCTTGGTGCCGTCTGCAAGCGTAATCTCTTGTGCTTCTCTGCCTGTTTCCCCATCCAGATGCTCAGCGGCAGAGGTAATTTCCTCAGCGCTTGCGGTCAAAGACAAGGGAAGGGAAAGAGAGAGACAAAGCATCAAAGATAAGAGCGTCAGGATTGTTTTTTTCATGATTTATCTCCTTTTTTGGTATTGGATTTAAAGCAAAAGACAAAGCTTATGGGCAAAAGTGAAAGCAGAAGGGGAAGAGAGCCCCATGCTTTGCAGCCGTTCTCTGTGGTGGGTTCGCCTGCTTGCGTGGTTTGTTCTTGTGTTTCGGGGGGAATCAGCTCAAGTCCGGGACCTTGCGTGGGAATCTCGAAATCGGGCAGAGTCTGCTCGGGTGCGGTGGTGGGTGCTTCCGGCATTTGCGAGCCGTTGATCGCAATGCCGTGCTCCTTGGCATAAGATTCCCAGGCAGACATGTCCGCAAAGAACAGAAAATCGGAAATATACATGCTATGACCTGCATTGATCTGCGTTGCATAGTCAAGTCTTGCACCCAAAATCTCGCCCGTCCAGTTGGTCTCCTCGGAGAGGTTGAATATGATGTATTCCCATTCGTCGCCGCCCTGATAGGTTGCGTGTACCGTGCGCGCCTCTTCTGCAAAGGCTTTGTCTGCACAATAGTAGTAAAGAGTAAAGTTTCTGCCCGTAATTTCCTTGTCAGCCATGGCGCGGATCACAATGATCTTGTAATCGCTTGTCTGCAAGGCGGACGTGCCTGCAATGGCGGCATACCCCTTCATATCAAAGCTGACGTAGGGGTCGGAGCAATTCTCTGTTGCCTTGAGAATCACGTGCCCGTATTGGTCAAAGCTGATCGAGGTGTCGTTGTGTCCGTCAAAGCAGCTCTCAAAGCTTGTATCAAACCAGGAAAATGCATCAGCGCGACCCGAGGGAGCGCGTCCTTCTTCCTTGTGTTTGTCCTCAGGAAGCTCGCCCTGCTCCTCATAAAACTCAAAAGGAGCCTCTGCCTCTGCCTGCGCGCTTTCCTGATCTGCAAAAAGCTCGATCGAGGCAATATTGGCATAATCGGCAGGGGTTACGTCATTATCGATAAAATCAAAACGAATGCCGTGAATCTGACCTGTCCAATCGTCCTCGTCGCACAAAGGAATCACGTATTTGTGCCACTGTCCGTCATTGATGGGTGAAAAAGCCACGTGGCTGTTGCCGGAAGGACCGCGCACGTCCCCCGCACACAAAAACAGCCTGAAATACCCCGAGGCATTGGTAGGGGGTGTTTGCAGTGTGATCACCGCATAGCGGTAATGGTCCGCATTGATCACCTGCCCGGCAGTTTCCTTGAGGTAGCTGCCCATGTTGAAATAAATGTAGGGGTCGTTATGCGCCTCGGTGGGGTAAATCTTGGTGTAGGTGCCCACGGTCGGGTCGGTATGAAGCGAGGCGGCAGTTCTGTTTGCGCCGCCAAGGTAGTCGTACGCGTTAAGCGCCATGAAAACCTTCATTTTTCCCGTATAGTAGTCGGGCGCATTTTTATAAAGACGAATGCCTGTAATGCCTGCGTTGTACTCGGCAGTCAGCAAAAGCTTTCCTGCATATTGAAAGGGGCGCAGGTTTGCCGATGCCATATAAACGCCTTGCGCATCCGGCATAGCGCTGTCGGTGCTGACTGAAAAATGGAAGGGAGAATCTGCATCTGCACTGCCAAGCGTCAGCACGGTGCCATAGTCAAGCGTGATCTCCAGAGCTTGGTAATTGGCAAGATTGAAGGTGCCGATGCAAAGAGACTGACCTGCATTGAGCGTCAGAATACCATCCTGCGCACCCAGTGCTTTGAGATTGAGCTCGGTGAATGCAACCGTATCCACGTCCGCGTCGCCAATCAGGGTATCAAGTAAGGCTGCAATGGCAACAAGATCACCGTTTTCTGTGTATCCCTGCACAAAAATATCGTAGCATCCGCGCGTCATATTTGCCGTATCAATTTCTATGTGGTAGCCTGCGGTGGTGTAGGTATTGGGGCAAATACTTTTGACGTCTCTGCGCGGCACCACAGCACCCGGGTATTCGATCCATGTTTTGCCGCCGTCCACGGAGTACTCGTATTGATGCATGATCTGATCGGTATTGACCCAGCCCTCAAGCACCAAGGATTCCTTTGCTCCGTTGTCGTAGTTTTTGACCACAACGGGCGCGTTGGCTTGATGGAGACTGACGGGGTTGTCCAGATTGACGGTATACGTGCGCAGCGTTTCGGCGCCAATGCCGGTGCACAGGACAAGTGACAGCAGTACAAGACACAATATGCCTGCCAATATACGGTATATGCTCAAAGATCGTCTCATAAGGGATCTCCTTTTGCTTACAATTACTCATTCTGTATTATACAATAAAAAAAGTGTGCTGCAAAGGGGAGCGGCACACTTTTGGGGATTTGACGGATTTTTTGGTGTATTGCACAAAAAAAGATTTTCCATACATACAAAATACCCGCGTATCCTTTTGGGATACGCGGGTAAAATGATTATCGGATGAATTTTAAATCAAACTCAGTCCTTCTTCTTGATGCAAAGAGCACCCAGAGCGATCATAGCAACAACAGCGCCAACGCTGATGATGCTGCCGCAGCCATCTTCCTTTTCAGCCTCAGTCTGCTTTTCGGTGGTTGCGGGAGCCTTGGTAGTGGTCTCTTCGGTCTCTTCCGCGGTGGTTTCCTCGGTTTCTTCCACGGTGGTTTCCTCGTCCTCACCGTCATTCAGGTAGCCTGCGTATGCAAGAGCCTCGTCCTCGGTTGCGAACATAGCCATCTCAATCAGGTAAACAACGGAATCCTCATCTGCTTCCATGGGGTCGAAACGGAAGGTCTTGTATTCGCCTTCGCAGTCGTCGGTCAGGTCGTAGATGATGCACTCAACCTCACCGGAGTTTTCGTGAGGATAGTCGGTGGTGGAAGCGTAAGCCTGGTCAACGCCGGGAGCATCGCCGGTTACGTAGAAGAGCTCGAAATCGCCAACGTAACCTTCAACCTTGAGCTTGATTACAACAAAAGGATAATCCTCGGCATTGATCTTCTCAACGCCTGCCTTCTTTGCATAGGAGCTCCAGTTGATGGTGACGTAGGGGTCACCCACGTCAAGCAGTTCAAGTCTTGCGCCTTCCCAATCGGAGTTGTAGAAAGCGTTACGAATGCCGTTGGGACCGGACAGAACCTTCATCTTCTTTGCGTTTTCGTCAAAGACAAGTACGTTCTTGGAAAAACTGGGAGCTTCCTCGGTGGTTTCTTCACCTGCTGCCTCGGTAGTAGCCTCATCAGCTGCAGCCGCAGTGGTCTCATCCTCTGCCATAACGCAAAGCGCGAACAGAGAAGTTACCATCAGCAGAGAAAGAATCAGAGCCATTAATTTCTTCATGGTAGTATCTCCTTATAAAAATATTTGGACATTTATCATTTTATACTATTTTTGTAGGATTGTCAACATGCTGACGGTATTTTTGAAATAAAAAGTGTCATCTTGCCGGCATTTTTATCGAAATTATTGGCTTGTGCCGATGTAATTTCCGTTCTGATAAGTCAGCGTATAAGAGCCTGCATACAGTGTACTGTCCGAAAGGCGAACGTATGGCGTCACGGTAATGAGGGTGTTTTCTTGCGCGGCAAGTGTCAACACAACTGTATAAATGCTGCCGCCAAGCTCCTGTGCCGTGTAAATATTTCCGCCGCCGTCAATCTGATCCTTCAGGGGAGAACCTTGCTCGGTGTATTCTCTTGTGCCCTTATCATCGGTAATTGAGATCACAAAGCCGTAGCTGCCATCAGCTATAGCAGATGCATCCGCTACCAAAGCGCAAAGGCGCAAGGCAAACGTGCCGCCCACTACCGCTGTTTCCTGGCAGGCAAGATAGCGCGCAGGGCATGGGGGAAGCACGGGCGCGGTGATTTGCAGCTCTCCTTGGCAGCCCTGCACGTCAAGCGACAGCGCTGTGCCGCTCTCGTCCAACGCATAAAAGGATGCGGCATCGGGTACTGTACAGGAAATGGGATAAGAGCCGGGCTGAATTTCTTCGCTTGCAGCAAAGGTCAGGATGATCAGCTGCCCCGAAACAGCAATATTCTGTACACCGTCCAGCAGAACGTTGAGCGTTCCGTCCTTGCTTGCATAGGTCATACTCAGAGCGTCGGCTGCCTGCAAAAGCTCCACCTTTTTCAGCACAAACAGAGAAGCGTCGTATTGCACCGAAATAAAGCCTCCTGCAATTTCAGTATCGGAAATACAAACAGCAATCGAGAGCTCCTGCCCCGGCTCGCAGACCCCGGCTTGCTCAAGATACAGCGCGGGCGGATTTTGCGCGGTGGCTATCACAGTCAGCGCAAGCAACGTGCAAAGTGAAAGAAATATGCACAAAAATTTTTTCATGCCAATCTCCTTTGAGGTTTCTATTAAAAATTACGAAATCTTTGGCTTTATTATACACAAATTCCGATGTTTTGTCAATGCGGCGCATTTTCCCATGTAAGCATGCCTGCTTGGTGCGCATACTAATGCTGACCCAATCAAAACGGAGGATTATGCAATGAAATATACCGGTAAAGTTTTATCTTTTTTGCTGGCAGCCGGCATTCTGAGTGCTTGTCTGTACGGTTGTGTCGGTCCCGAGAGCGATGACGGCAGCAATACCAACAAGGAAACGACGGGTAAGCAGACCACCCAGCAGACCACATCTGCCAATACAGAGGGCAGTATGATGGACAGCGTCATTGACGACGTGACCGACGCTTTGAGCGGTGAGAGCACCACGGCGGAAACCACCGCGGGAACCACCGCAGCGCCCGGCAGCACGCGTATGCCTCGCATGCGCGGCAGAGAAGGGAAATAACCGCTTTAAGCAAAAAGGCTGAGCCATGTGAAGTGAACTGTTTGGGGTTCACTTCAATGCGGCTCAGCCTTATTTTAAAAATCAGTGAATCTGCGTGCCGGTGGGAACGCTGTCGTCCACAAAGATGACCTTGCAGCCGCAGGCGTTGTTGGTAGCAGCCAACAGCATGCCCTGAGAATTGATGTTGCAAATTCTGTTCGGCTTGAGGTTGGCAATCACGATGATCTTCTTGCCGATCAGGGATTCGGGCGTGTACTCCGCCTTGATCGAGGACATGATCACTCTCTCGCCAATGCCGTCGTCCAGCGTCAGCTTCAGGCAAGCGTTGGACTTGCGCAGCGTTTCTGCCTTGAGGATCTTGCAAACGCGCAGATCGATCTTGTCAAAGTCCTCAATGGTCACCTGCTCCTTAACGGGCGTAACGGGATCAGCCTCGCCTCTGGGTGCTTCGGGCTGTGCGGGCTGCTCGGTGGGCTCTTCGCACTGCTCGCAAGCCTGCTCGGCAGCAATTTCCGCCTCGGTCTTGGGGTAGGAGAAGTCCAGAAGGTGCACGTACTTGTCCGAATCAATGGCATACAGGAAGAGGTACAGACGGGGACCCTGCTCCTTGTCGATCAGCAGCTTGTAAACCGTCTTGAAGAAGCTGCCCTGAATGCCGCGCAGCTCCTTGGAGTCTGCAAGCTCAGGGTAAACCTGCTTGGGAATATCGTAGATGGCAGTGTTGAGCTCGTCGAGCGTGTAGCCGCCCTTGGCAATCACGTCGTGAAGCAGAGCGATCTGCTGCTTTTCCTTGTCGGTCAGCTGCTCGAACACCTCGAAATTACGGGTGGCGCGCAGGCGATTGACCTGCTCGGGAGCGCACTGCTCCAGCCAGAACTTTGCCCTTTCCAGTCTGTCTGCAAATTGCTCGTGCTTGTAGGGCATACCGATCTTTTCAAACACGGTCTCCAGGAGCGGTACGTTAAAGTCCACGATCGAGCCGAGCTGTACAAGCAGGCTCATGGGAACGGTTTCCACGTGTCGACCCTCGATCATGCACTTTTCCATGATCGATGCAGTAGCTTCGTTTGCCTTGCCCTCTCTCCAGTCGTTGAGCATCTTGTCAAATTCAAAGTACTGGCGCAGAATGCCGTCGTCAAAGCAAATATCGAATGCCTTTACGGGATCGGTCTTGGCATACAGCCAGAGCAGTACCTCGGGCTGATACAGCTTGAGCATGGTCTCGGGCGTCAGGTTGATACCGGACGAGGAGGACATTTTTCCTGCCAAGCCCTTGATGCCGATGAATTCGTAGCCCTGATACAGGGGTGCCTGATGACCGAACACCTTCTTTGCGATCTGCTTGGAGTTGTTGTAAGAGCCGGTGGGCGCGGAGTGATCCTTTCCGCCGGGCTCAAAGTCAACGCCCTCGTGTCTCCATCTCATTGCCCAGTCAACCTTCCAGCCAAGCTTGCAGTTGTGGTTTTCCAGGAAGTTGAAGTGACCCGTGTGACCGCAGCGGCAGGTGTAATCTGCCTCGGTGCCATCGGGGGAGAAGGCAGTGATGGTGGTAAAGTCGGTGTGGCACGCGTCGCAGAAAATGCTCACGGGACTGTAAGCTGCCTTTTCCGCATCATGCTCAGCCTTGAGCTCGTCCTCGCTCTTGCTCTTGTCCTTGGTCTTGAACGAGTCAAGAATCTCAAAGATCTCGCCTCTTTTTTGAATGGATTCCAGAATGGCATCCGCATAAGCGCCCGAGCGGTACAAATCTGCCTGATAGCGGCAATCCAGCTTGATGCCAAAGGGCTCGATGCCCTTTAAGAATTCATCCTCAAAGTGCTTTGCGTAGTTTTCATGGCAGCCCCAGGGGTCGGGAATATCCACGTAAGGGCAGCCGATATATTTGTCGTAGCTGTTGCCAACCACAGCCTGCACGTTTGCAGGGATCTTGCGGCAACGGTCGTATTCATCCCAAGAGATCAGCAGCTTTGCCTTTTTGCCTTGCTTTTCCAGCGCCTTGACAACGAAAAGAGGGGTTGCCAGATCGCGGAAGTTACCGATATGAACCGAGCCGGAGGGAGAGACGCCGGCAGCGCAAACGTATTCTTCCTTATCGGGATTTTGCGCGATGATCTTTTTTGCAATTTCTTCTGACCAATGCATTATCATGTCTCCTTTATCTGATCAAAAATGAATTTGTACATACTTTATCAATTATAGTATATCACAGTTTTTTAGTCGTGTCAATCGGTACAATTTCTAAATATCGGGAGCGTTTGGGTACAAGTTTCATGCGCTTTCAAATATTTTGGCATAAAAATCGGCACAATGGAGCACACTAATCGCGGATACAATCCAAATATGCTACAGGAGTACGAGAATATGATGCCTATTATTGACAGAATTGCCCTGATCGTAGCTGCCATCGGCGGACTCAACTGGGGCAGCATCGGACTTTTCGGGTTTGATGCGGTCGCATGGCTGTTTGGCGGGCAGGGCGCCATTCTTTCCCGCATTGTGTACGTGGTGGTTGCGCTTGCCGCGCTTTGGTGCATCTCACTTGTTTTTCGCGTCAGAGAGACGTTCGAGCAGCCCGAGGAAATGTAAGACAAAACAAAACCCACATTCAACCGAATGTGGGTTTTCTTGTTAAAGCTCGTCCGCATAAGGGTTTTTATAGCCCTCACCGTAGATCTCGGTGGCTTTGGTCACAATCAGGAAGGCGTGCTTGTCCTCCTGCTTGACCACGTCACGCAGCATGGGGTACTGGTGGTCGTGCAGCACGCACATCAGCACCTTTTTATTCTTACCGGTGTAAGCGCCCTCACCGTGCAAAAGCGTCACGCCGGTCTCCACCTCTTTGATCAGGCGCTCGGAAACGCGCTCGGGGCAATCCGAGATGATATAAACCATCTTGGCGTTGTCCTTGCCGTACAGCACAAGGTCGAGCACGGTGGAGTTGACAAACACGGTAATGACCGCGTACATGGCAACCAGGATGTTTTGGAATGCGATTGCCGAAAGCACGATGATTGAGGAATCCAGAATCAGATAAAGCACACCGGTCTTCATGTGTCTGAACTTGCGGCGCAGCAGCTTGACCACGATGTCAAAGCCACCGGTAGATCCGCCGCCGCGGAACACAAGACCAATGCCCAGCGCCACCAGTGCACCGCCCGCAAGCGCTGCGATGACCAGATGGTTGGTCATATCGGGAATATACGCAGAAAATCCGCGGTCAATGACCTCAATGATGGCAGAGGAGAGCGCGGTGACGTACACGGTGCCAAGCAAGAATCTGAGCTTGAACACCACAAGACCAATGATCATCAGCGGAATGTTGATCATAAAGATCCACACACCGGTACCGATCTGGAATTCACCGAATTTGATCAGGCTGTTGAGAATGATCGAAAGACCCGAAACACCGCCGGGGGCTAAGTGGTTGGGATCCAGAAAAACGGCAATGCCAAAGGCGTAGATGAATGCACCGATTGTCATGAGTGCAAAGTTTTTCAGAAAGGAGAAAAATCTCTCCCGTTTAGATGCTTTTTCTTCATGCATTGTCAGCCACCTCCGCTCTGATTCGTTCGGGCTCAACCGTACCAAGGGCGGTTTTTCGATATTCGCTTGGCGACATACCTACCTGCTTGACAAAGGCGCGGTTGAAGGTGCGCAGCGTGCCAAAACCAACCAGGGTAGAGATCTCGGTAATGCTTTTGTTGGTTCTGCGCAGGTATCTGCACGCTTCGGATACGCGCAGCGCGTTGATATAGTCGTTAAAGCCGGTGCCGATCTTGCTGCCGAACAGGTGAGAAATGTAGTATTTACTCAGGTGCAGCTCCTCCTCCAGCGTGCCCAGCGTCAGCTCTCTGCCGTAGTTCTGTGCGCAGAAGGAGACAATGGAGCGCAGCGTCATGGAGTCGGTCTGATTGTTCTCGCGGAAGGTCATGCGGGAGAGCAGCTCGCCAAAAAAGGCAAGCAGATATCCCTTGGTAATGGCATCGCGATAGTCGGCGGGCATGTCCTCTGTGCGCGAGAGCGTCATAAGCAGCTGATGCATGTAGGGGTCATTGCCCACACCGCGCACAATGGGGCTTGTGGGAGCAGCACCCTCAAAGCTGCGGGAAAGCTCGGGCATCAGATCGGGATTGATGATAAAGAGCAGGTATTTTTCCTTGTCGGCAGGGTCGTAGCGGTGTACCTGATTGGGAAAAACCAGCAATACGTCACCGCTTTGAATGGTGTATTCGCCCGTATCCACCGCGCAGGTGGTGCTGCCTTCGATCATGTAAACCATTTCCAGATGGTAATGCAGGTGTGCACCAAACGCCAGCGGATAGCGACCCGAGAGCGCATTGCGGCAGGAAAAATCGTCCTTTTTATTTTCGTAAACAGCGCCCATATCAATTACCTCTCAGCCTTTTTATAGCGGCGCAATCTGATCTTGCCCTTGGATACGTTCCAGAAAATGTTGGCAATGATGATGGGAGCTCCGTACTTGCGGTACAAAAGGTATACAAGACCTACGATCAGTGCAAGCACTGCGATGATCGACACGATGATAATAATCCATTCATAGAACTGAACGCCAAACGAGCCGTACATTTCCACGCGGTCAAGCAGCAGCGTGCACTTGCCGTCCTTGTTCAGCTCGGGTACCATCATCTGTACCGAAACGGTAATGGGATCGTCACCGTCCACGTGGGAGGTGAATTCGGTTACGTCAAAGTAAACGGTCTGCCAGGTGTTGGCGTCAATCTCCACCACGTCTTCGTACATCACCGTGGGGTTGCCTGCAGAAAGGGAAGTAGAGCCCTGCTTGAGCAGGCGCAGCTTGACGTAGACCTTGCTCTGCTCCGGCACGTCTGCAGCGGCGCACATAGTCAGGGAAACGGTTTTTACGCCCTTGATCTCAGAGCCTTTGAGCGTTGCGTTGGAAATGCCCATATAGGCCTGGGGCTGCGTGCGGTTGAGCGGTGCGCGCAGTACGGGATAGCCGAGATATGCGTCCTTGGAAAGCTCCAGATAAGAAACGCTGTCGTCGGGAGTGAAGTTGCACAGCGTTCCGTCGGTAAAGCTGAAGAATACGCGACCCTGCGAGGTAGGCTTTTTCACTTTTTCCGTGCCTGTAACCACCTGACGTGTCGCAGCCTTGGCGGATTGTGCTTTGTAAAGGTTGTTCCAGCCGGTTGAAGGGTCGTTCTCGCCGGTTGCGATCAGCTGACGCGCAAGCGCATCCAGATCCGAGGTGGCAGTGGTATCAATGTACTTGAAAACGTTGTAAAGCATACGTTGCTTGGTAACAACGCCCTTGTTGTCAACGTCCCAGAGGCCGGAATCCGTGATCAGGCTATTTGCGTCGGTATGTGCCGAATAGATCAAAGCATCCACGTATCCGCATTCCAGAACCTTGTAGTAAGCGTAAGCGTAGGAAACAGCCTGCACGGCTTCGCTCTCACCGGGGGCAACCTCAAAGTCGCTGATGATGGTGTGGCGACGCTCGCCCGCATAAAAGTGATCGGATTGAGAGATCCACATGAAATCCGAGGGGTGAGCAGGGGAGAGCTCAAGCGCGGTGGCGCGATCATCCGACCACATGGGATCGGCATTACCCTTGCCGTAAGCGTAAGCCGAGATGGCAACGCTCCAGTCAAAGTCACCGCCTGCCAGTGCCAGCTTATTGAATTCGTCCAAAAAGACGTTGGTTGTGGAATCGATCTGCGCACCGACCTTTTCGTAGTTGGAAAGGTTGTTGCTGACAGAGATATATACTCTGCCCTGTGCGTAGTGGGATTTGAGCGTGGAGTGCGCCAGTCTGACCAGTGCGTGGTACTGCTGCACGTACGTGGTAAACTCCAGCGAGCCTGCGTAGTTGTTCTTGGTGGATTCGTTGACGCTGCGTCCGATGATCAGCGCACCGCAGAATCCGTGCTCCTTGTCGGGGCTGGTATAGCGTGCGGTGATGAAATCAAGGAATCCTGCCATCAAAGAAGCGCTTTGGTCATCGTCCATGATAATGGCGTAAGCGCGCTTGCCCGAGACGTCTGTCGCGGCATATAAATTGGATACCAGAGCCTTGTTTTCCACAGAGGGCGCGTTGCACATGCGCAGCCTGAGGTAAACGGTGCAGCCCTGTGCCGAGTATTCGGAAACCTGCTTGTCCAGCGCATCCAGCTCACCGCGGTCCAGATAATAGGTCTGACCGTCGTATACGTAGGAGACCGCGTTCTCGCTATAGCCGTCCAGAATCAGGGCAGAGGGATCCAGCTCCAGCACGGCGTGGGAAATACCGAGATCAGCGGCATCCGAGGAAATGGTGGCATGCAAGCCCTTGATCGAGGCGGTGGTGGGGAACTTTTCGGTGTTCTCTGCCAGCACGCCCACGTTAGAGAGGTACACGGGATCGGTTTTTGCCACGTAGGAATTGGTGGTTTTATTGAAGGCTGCCACAACAAAGGCGCAGTGCAGGCGGGAATGCGCCTGTAAGTTGCCATCTGCCAGCACGTCAAAGGTGAATTTGGGGGATTCAGAAAATCCGGTTTGCGCAACGGGTTGCTTGCCGGTCATGTCGTCAATCGTCTCGCCGGGCTCCAGCGCAACCAGATAAAGCTTCTGATTATACTGATCCTTCTTTTCGCGCAAAACCTCCAGATCGGCTTCGGTGAACACTGCCTTGACCGTGATTTTCTCGCCTTTTTTGTCAACAGTGGCACTTGTGATCTGGCTTTGGGAAAGCTCAACCTTATCCGAGCAGGAGCAAAGCAGCCCAACCGTCAGCAAAAGGGTGAGGAGCAGACCGAGCATACACAGTGTTTTTTTCATAACGTCCTCCATAAAGGAATTTTATTTGTGATAAATTCTGGGAACGCGTGCAGTTACCAGACAGGGAACTTCATAAGCAATTGAGCCTGCATGCTTGGCAAGAGAGGCAATGGATTGCACGTCGTTGCCAAACAGCGTAACCGTGTCGCCGGGGCGGCAGGGCAGACCCGTGACGTCAACCATGCAAAGGTCCATGCAAATCCTGCCCACCATGGGAACGGTAAAATCGCCTTGTGCGGTGTGCAGTGTGACGTTGGTGTTGGCATAAGCGCGCAGCCAACCGTCGGCATAGCCGGCAGAGAGCGTGGCAATCGTGCGGTCGTGGTCTGCGCGGCAGAGTGCGCCATATCCCACAGGCTCTCCTGCGGCAACCGTGTGCGTGTGGATCACGCTGGTCTGCAGGCGCATGACGGGGCGCAGCAGGTGCGCAGGAAAAAGATTGCACATGGGATTTCTGTCAACCTCGGGCGGAATTGCGGGGGCAACGCCGAACAAAAGCGCACCGAGTCGAACGCCGTCCAGGTAGGTTTCGGGATATCTCATGCAGCCCGGGCTGTTGCAGGCGTGGCAGATGGGCGGACATTTTCCGATTGCCTCCAGCCCTTGCTTGACAAGCAGGTATCTCTGCCATTGCTCATAGCAGAAATTGCCGCTGTCCGCGTCGGAAAGGTGGGTGAACAAGCCTTGAATCTCAAAGGCGTCGCACTGCTCGTAAAGAGAGGCGATTTCCAAAACGGTCTGTGCAGCCTGCTCGGGTGTAAATGCAGGGTATCCGATGCGGTGCATGCCGGTATCTATCTTGACGTGTACCGGGAGCTTGACGTTCGCAGCTTTGGCAGCGGCATGCAAATCCTTTGCATAATCAGCGCAAAACAGCGTTTGCGTCAGGGCATAGCGGTCCAGCAGAGCAGCGTATTCGGGGGTGGTGTAGCCCAGAATCAGCACCAGGGCATCCGAGGAGTCAGTGTACGAGAGTGCTTCTCGAATGGCAACCCCTTCCTCTGCGCAAGCCACGGCAAAGTGGCGGCAGCCGCAGTCGTAAAGCGCACGTGCGCAGGCTTCAATGCCATGCCCATAGGCATCGGCTTTGATCACGGCAACGGCAGGCGTGTTGGGGTTATGGGCGTGTATGTAATCGCGGGATACGATATAGTTGTTGACCAAAGCGTCAAGGTCGATTTGAGCCCACACGCGACGGTTGTCAGCGGATGTGGGCGAGAAGTAATCTATTTGCTTCACAGAGCGTGTGCCTCCTGTCAGTTTCTGCTTTTAGTATATCACAGCAAGACAAATATTGCAACATGTCCAACGCAAGATTTTTGAGAATTTTTTGCAAAAAGGCATGGTTATTCTTACAGGGCGGCACCTTGACGACCCGTTTCGCAAACGCTTCGGGTGAGTCTCGACCTTTGTGTCATCCTGCCTGTGTATTCTTTGGTAGGGGTCGGCGCCCTCGACGACCCGCCACGTAAACACTTCGGACGCGCCCCCCCTTTGTGTCATCCTGCCTGTGTATTCTTTGGTAGGGGTCGGCGCCCTCGACGACCCGCCACACGAACACATTGGGCGCGCATCCGTCTTGTGTCATCCTGAGCGAGGTCGCAGAGCGACCGAGTCGAACTTTTGCGGGTCGAATATTTCGCGGCAAAGCCGCGAAATTGAGCGAGCAAAAGCGCGCGCAGCGCGGGATCTGCGATGGGTTTGATCAATGTTTGCTTAGCCGAAGTAATATTCTTTACTTGCCCCAGCCGATCACGCAGCGGGGCGTCGAGGGCGCCGCCCCCTACGGGCATATCATAAACCGCTTTCCAGATCCTCAAAGCGCAATTCTTGCGCTTTGACTTTCAAAAATCAGCAATTTTTTGCAGATTTTTGAAAGTTCGACTCGAAAACATCCGCACCGGGATGTTTTCTCGCTCAGGATGACACAAAAGGGGATGCTCCGCTCAGGATGACACAAAAGGGGAGGCACCGCCAAAGTAACTTTGTGTAGGGGAGGATATCATCCTCCCGCACGCGATGATACCGGATCAGCGTTCGGATGACGTGATCATAAACCGTTTGCAAGGCGGGGCGTCGAAGGCGCCGCCCCCTACGGCGTATTGTAAGCCGTTTCCCGGATCCCGCGCTGTTCTTGACAATGCATCCTGCGCATGCTATAATAAGGCATCGAATATCCCCAAAAGGAGATGACGTTTATGGGTGATCCGTTGGCTTACATTGTGTATTTGATTGGCGCCGTGGCTTTGTGTATCATCTTTTTGATCGAGGCGCTGCCGGGCATGATTTGTTCTCTGATCGAGAGCATTGGTCTTGCGCGCATTTGCAATAAGCTGGGCGCATTTCCGCGCGCATGGTCGTGGGTGCTGTCCATCTTGCTGCCTGCCGTGGCAGTGATCCGTGCAGGAGATATGGCTGCTTTGCGTGAGGATGCGAACAAGAAGTCTTTGCTCAAGCAGGGAATTGTTGGACTTGTGTTGTTTGCTGTTTGCATTTTGCTTGGCGTGCTTTGCACAGTCATCGCATTTGCGACAGCTGTGTTGGATTGGCCCGCTATCTATGCAAAGCTTACAGGCGTTGCGGTGCTGATTTTGTGTGCTGTTGCTTTGATTCTGTTTATCTGGCTATTCGTGCTGCTGTTTATCTCGCATTTCCGCATTTTCAAGGCATACGTGCCCGCGTGGGGCGCGTGGCTGCTGCTGGCAGGCTCGATTTTGCTTGGTCCGTTGTCTTTTGCGGTTCTGCCCGTGCTCAGTTTTTTTCCGTTCAAAAAGATTCCCGAAGAGCCGATCCGAGAGCTGTAATACCCAAAAAATAAATCCCAAGGACGAGAATGATATGCACCCCAAAAGTTAGACACTTTTGGAGGTGCATATTTTTTATGGGTAAAACAGGAAGAGAAAACATGAGATACTCGACAGAATTCAAGATGTGTGTTATAATGGACATGCGAGAACAC
>SVQP01000017.1 GCA_015065285.1 Oscillospiraceae bacterium
CCAAGCATATATTCACTAAGTATCTTTGAAGGCTTTGTGCTTTTGATTTTCAAAACAATTTTGTTTATAAAGGCGTGTAGATCTCGGGACGGAATATACCACCAACAGATAGTATCCTCTCCAACCCAGTTGTTGAAAGAAGTAAAAACATTATGACAATTTCGTGCATATAGGAAGTCATCAGGCTTTCCGCCTGCATATGCAACGTGTTTCCAATCGTGGAATGACGCATCCATCGGGCGTATGTAAGATGAGAACTCATCTACAATATTCCACTCGTTGTCCACACGAACAGCGGACAACTGCGTGGGACTTTGCTTATTCTCTTTGTTTTGAACCCACTCGACGTCCGCAATGATGTACATAATCTACTCCTTGTCAAACATATTTATTGCAAAAACAATCGTAAAATTCAGCTTCTTCGGTTTCGGTAGTTGCGGTACACATAAACTTTCCAAGCTCGTTCTTCATAGCTTCATATGTGTCTTTGGCATCATCGGAACCACGGAAAACAGTATGAACCATTGAGCCATATACACTGCAAGTAATCGCATAATACCTTGGGCACTTTTCCATCGTTATGCGGCATCCACCATCAAATTCTTCGTCATAAAGAATCGTTCCGTTTTCGGAGCCTTCACCACCGATGGATGAGCCGTCTTTATAGGGCAGCCACTTTTTCATTATTGGTTGTGGCCTCCTTTCTCTGCGTTTTTATAGATCATCAAATAGCGAATCAATCAGCATTAACGTTCCAAGCTCTTCCCAAAAGTCATCGTGTTCCTCGTCCTTGGGCGGAGGTGTTTTGCTTTTTATAATTTCTGCATACTTACGCTTAAATTCTCTCACACGGGCGCAGTGCGGACAGGTCAAATGCTGTTTCTTTGCAAACGTGTGTTTACATTTTCTACAGGTTTTCGTGCCTTCTCGGAATAAATCCAATATCGGTTTCTTACCGCTAATGGATTGCTTTATAGATACAGCTACCAATGCGTACAGCACCGTCACCGCAACGCCTATCAATCCAACGGGCGGAAACACGAAAAGAAATATCAGCGTCAGGACACCAAAGAAAATATCGATGCCAAGGAAGAATCGATACAGTCCTGTACGAAATCTTACCTGTTTATCCATCAGTTCTCCTCGTATTGATTTGTAATAGTTTCGTTGTACTCTTTCAACTGCTCAACAATATTGTCGGGACCGAGCAACTTAACCTTCTCTCCAAACGAGCAACACCAACCGAAGAACAACGCACTAACCTGGACATCAACCGTAAAGCGCACACTCTCTTCTCCGTTGGATATAATTCGGGTTTTCTCTCCAAAGAGGTCAAAAATCGCGTCTATCAGTGAATGATGAGCTTCTATAGTCACCGCGGTCGTTTCACCAGAAAACATACCGAACAAAGACTTCTTGTAGTTGGCAATGTCAAACTGCATCTCCTCCGGCGGCATATCAGCAAGCTCTTCGATGATCTCAACCTTATCCATTCGGTCGATGCGGTAGTTTGTCATCTTGTTATAGCGCTTATCATAGATGACGAGATAATAGTGCCCATCGTCAAAAACGGTTGCGTAAGGACTTACAACGTAATGGTGACCGTTCTTTCGATATACACGGTTATGGTTGTTATCGTAATCGAAGTACAGGAAAATGATCTTCTGTCGATTATTGATGGCGGTTACAATTTCATTGACGTTGTAGTAGATACTCTCATTGGAGCTTTTGGCAGTATTGAACTGGACGATGTTCTTTTTCAGAACCAGTCCCTTCTGGCTTCCTGCAAGCTGTGCAATCTTGTCTACAAGCTCCGCTGTCTTTTTATCGGTAATAAAGCTTGCAGCCTGGACCGCATCCAACAAGATGTGGACTTCAGGGTTGGAGAAGCTTCTGTCCATCACGTAATACTGGTTACTGCGACCTCTGCGGGACATAATCTCGTATCCGCACTCGTTCAGAAGTTTGATATCTTCATAAATCGTTGTTCTGTGCGCTTCAATGCCGCATTCCAATAATTTAGCACGAAGCTCCTCTGTACCCATGGGATGGTCTTCATCAGTCTCTCTTTGCAGAATCTCCCAAATCTTCAAAGGTCGAATTCGGTTATATTTCTCATTAGTCTTCACGGCTAAATCTCCTTATCCTTACTTCTTGGTTTTGTGTCTGAATCCACCGAAGAGACCGGGAGTGCTGGACCCCGTTCTTCTGTTGTTGGAATCGTAATGGTTCAGGTTGCCAAACATTCCGGGACTGGTATGTCCGCTTTTGCGACCACTTTCATCATAGTGATTGTAGCTACCGAAGAAGCCGGGTGAACTATGTCCTGTTTTTCTACCATTTGCATCGTAGTGATTATATCCACCGAACAAGCCGGGACGGCTCTGTCCTACCTTTCGACCATTTTCGTCATAATGATTGATGTTACCAAACAATCCTTCTCTGCTATAACCCTTATTTTTCATTGTTACCCTCCACTTCTTCATCACATAACAAATACGAAGATTTTATACAGCCGTCCGAATAGCAACGAACGTCTATAAGATCGAACTTTTTGTTGTAGTGCAACTCTCCACCGCATCGCGGACATTTGACATATACATCAGGAGCTTCAATTTTGGCCTTAATTGCCGTTTCCTCTGCTTCGGTTAGCTCATAGTCCTTGGGAAGTATCAGCTCCTCTAAGATGACCTCTTTCGCTTTGATAACGATGCCCGCCTCGTCAAAGGTTAACTCCATACCATCTTCACACCGCTTTATATCTACTTCATACAGCCATAATGATTTCAAGTCCATGCTCATCTCAAGGCTAACAATTTTTCGGCAAACGAACGTAAAACGATGTCCATATTGCCAAATGCCAAACCAAGCATCACCGTTCTTGATGGCCATATCCATGAGCTCGGCATCGTGGAAATCATCTTCAAGCTCAATAACTCTCTTGATTTCCACTAGCGTTTTATATTCTTTTGTAATAGGTGCCTTTACCATGTAACTGCCTCCGAACAAAATAATTCTGCATTCTGTGCTTATATTATATCACACATTACGCTATTTGTAAATGCCGAGTTGTCGCATTTTGGCATCACCATTCAAAAAGTTGTCGGTTTTTGCCGACTTTTAGAGGCAGATATCAACTAAACAGCTAGTAACCCCCTTTTCACTCTTCTGTTGGAGTCGGAAAGGGGGTTAATGATTTTACCCTATATATAGGGGGCACACCTGTTGCTATTATTGCAGCGGGGGTTGCGCCTTTTGCTACGGTCTTGCCGGAAAAGCACCCATGACGCAACGGGAGATTGCGCTGCAGCTGGGAATTTCAAGGTCGTACGTATCCAGAATTGAAAAAAGCGCGCTTGAAAAGCTTCGACGCGCGTTTGGAGAATAAAACAGCGGACCGTCTGATGCGACGGTCCTTCTGTTTATTTTTTTGGCTTGGACGAAAAGCACAGCGTTGCCACGTAGCCAAACACCAAGGCGGCTGCCGTGCCACCCGCAGCGGCTTTGAGTCCACCCGTCAAAGCACCCAGCAGCCCCTGCTCGTCCACCGCCTCGCGCACGCCCTTGGAGATCAGATAGCCAAAGCCGGTCAGCGGTGTGGTTGCGCCCGCACCCGCAAAATCCACCAAGGGCTTATATACACCGATCGCCCCCAGCACCACGCCTGCAACCACGTACAAAACCAGAATTCTGGCAGGCGTTAGCTTGGTCAGATCGATCAGCAGCTGTGCCACCACGCAAAATGCGCCGCCGATCAAAAAAGCCCACACAAAGTTCCATATCCACGACATATCAATCCCCTCCCTTGAGTCTGACCAGATGCCCGATGGCAGGAATACACTGCCCTTGCTTGAGCGCATCCGGGCTCATCATAGCGCCCGTACCGATCAGCAGCATATCCCGTATCTCACCCGAGCGCAGCTTTGGCAGAAAATACGCGCTCATCACCACACCCGAGCAGCCGCAGCCTGAGCCTCCCGCATGCGTATCCTGCGTGTGACGTGAAAAGATCATGCTGCCGCAATCGGTGTGCCTGGGGGCTACCTCAATGCCGTCGGCATATAAAAGGTCGTGGAAAATGGCACTGCCCTCCCACCCAAGGTCTCCCGTCACAATGGCATCAAAATCAGAAGGAGTCGTACCGCTGGCGACAAAGTACCGCTCCAGCGTATCCACGGCAGCGGGCGCCATGGCAGCGCCCATATTGGCAGCATCCCGAATGCCCATTTCGATCGGGATCCCCGGCATTGCCTGGGTCACCCGTACGCTGTTATGCCCTGCATACCTCTCATGCCCCAAAATAAAGGCTGATGCGCCGGTTACCGTCCACTGGGCAGTTGGTGTGCGCTGCGCTCCGTATTCCAGCGGTGTGCGATATTGGCGCTCTGCAGAGGAATTGTGCGAAGAGGTTACGGCTGCCGCATGGTGCAGATATCCCGAGCTGACAAGACATGCCCCCAGCATCAGCCCCAAGGCTGCCGTGGAGCAAGCCCCGTACAGCCCGAAATACGGCACGTGGTAATCCAAAAGCCCATAAGCCGAGCCCACACACTGGTTGAGCAGATCTCCCGCTAAAATAGCATCCAAGGCGTTCTGATCCCTGCCCCATTTTTCAAGCGCTATGCACAGCGCGCGCCGCTGCATTTCGCTCTCCGCCTTTTCCCACGTGCTCTGCCCGAAGCGATCATCCGAGTCGTGCATATCAAACAAGTTACCAAGCGGTCCGTTCCGCTCCTTGCCGCCCACCACACTACCGGATGCCGCCACGTACGCATGCAATTCAAATACTCTATCATTCATAAAATTGCCCCCAAAATCAAACTGTTACTATTATTTTCACTCCCTCTTGCAATATGCCCGAATTTGTGATACAATGGTAATGGTAATATTTGAACGATTCTTTATTTTTTGGAGGTTTTTATGCTTTCGACCCATAAAGAGCAATATCATATCAAGGCAACCGAGGGCCAGACGGGCGGCTACTGCATTCTCCCCGGCGACCCCGGCAGATGCGAAAAGATCGCACAGTATTTTGACAATCCCAGACATCTGGTCACAAACAGAGAATATAATATTTGGGTAGGTGAGCTTTGCGGCGTACCCGTCAGTGTATGCTCAACAGGCATCGGCGGTCCTTCCGCAGCCATTGCCATGGAGGAGCTGGTGGCATGCGGCACGCACACCTTTATTCGCGTGGGCACCTGCGGCGGTATCAATCTCAAGGTGCAGGCAGGCGACGTGGTCATCGCATCGGGTGCTGTGCGTCAGGACGGTACCTCGCGCGAATATGCGCCCATCGAGTTCCCTGCCGTTTCCGACCCCGACGTACTGATCGCGCTGATGCAGGCGGCAGATAAGTTGGAGCTGCGCTCCCATGCGGGCGTGGTGCAGGCTAAGGATTCCTTCTACGGTCAGCATTCCATGCACAGAATGCCGGTTGCAGCCGATCTGGAGCAGAAATGGGAAGCGTGGAAGAGACTTGGCGTGCTGGCAAGCGAAATGGAATCGGGCGCTTTGTTCACGGTTGCTGCTTCGCTTGGCGTCAAGGCAGGCGCTTGCTTCTCTGTTGTCTGGAATCAGGAAAGAGCGGCACTCGGCATGGATAGTGAGGATGAATCTGCCGAGCAGCACGATACCGACAGAGCAATCCGCACCGCAATTGAAGCACTCAAGATCCTGATCCAAAAGGACGCGCAATAAGCACGGGCAAGCTGATTTATAAAAGTCGTTTTTGGTTCTTTTTTGCGGCAATTTTGCCAAAAAGAACGGATAGATCTTACGCAACGCAAAAGAATAAGGGAGTTACCTTGATAGGCAACTCCCTTTTTTATGGGCTTTGAAGCCCTTTTGTTTCTGTCCTTTGACATCGCCTGCGCAAAGAAAAGAACCAAAAGAAACGCCAAGAAAACTTCTCAAAATTCAGGGCTTAAATGTCTCTTTACTTAACCAAGCCCAGATGCTCCATCCAATAAAGCACGTGAGATGCAAAGCCGTGGTTGCAGCTTGCCTGATCGGCTGTCAGCTCCCAGAGCGTGCCGGTTCTTTCTGCCATGTAAGCAAAATAGCCCTTGATGTTCTCATACAGTGCCTCGTGGCAGCCGTAGCGATCCAGCAGATCCAGTCGCAGGTAGTTGCCGATAAAGGCATTTGCCACCCAGATCTCGGGATATACGCCCTTTTGTACGCGATCGGGGCCAAAATCGTTGACCAGCGTGTTCCACAGCCAAGGATGGCTTTCGGGCGTTGCAATACCGCAGAAAAATGCGTAGTACTGGCAAGCCTCGGTTCTCTCGCCCGACAGTACCAGCTTGCCGTCGCGTCTGTACATGTTGTCACAGAAGAATCCGCTCTCGGTCATGCTCATCTTTGCAATCGTGCTGCGCAGCTTGGCAGCCTCATCGCGCAAGGGTGCATCCCCGTACAGTTCTGCAATGGTGTCCTTCATCACGGCATACAGCATGTTGGAGGCAAAGGAAACGTCCTGCACAAGTTCGTTAGCCTTGGACCATTCCACAAACACCCAGCTCTGCAGCTTTTCAAGCAAGCCGTATTCGTTCTCGAACGGACGGAAGAAATCCAACAGCGCGTAAACTCTTTGTTTTGCATCCGCAATCAGCTCATAGTCGCCCGTGCGCTTTGCATACTCGCCAAGCTCCACTACGTACCACATTGCCCAGTTGGGAATATAGGTATGATCGTTATGATCAGCGGGATAGCACATGGGCAGCATGCCCTCGGGAATATAGTCAAATTTCTCGGGCATCAGGAAGTTTGCAAGGAATGCCTTTTCTACCACGGATTTGCCTGTCAGCGTTTTTTCCACGCGGGAGGTAAAGAAGCTGTCACACAGCCAGCCTGCTCTTTCACGGGAGGGGCAATCCATGTAAATATCTACGGTATTGGCACGGAAGGTCTCCACGGCTGCGTCGTAAATGAGACGCATGGTCTCGTCCTTGCCTACGTACTGTGCGGTGATCTTGCTCTTGGGGAATGCAACCTTGAACAGGCGCAGACCCTTAATTGTAAACGAGCAGCCCTTGGCAACCAGGCGGATATAACGCATGGTATAAGGCTCCTGGCAGCGCACGCTGTACGAGCCGTTCTCTGCACGTACGACAACGATATTGGAGGTACCGTTACGGAAGCAGTTGAGCTGTCCGCCCGGCATCAGCTCGTCAAACAGCACGTAAAGCTCACCCTTGCCGCAAGCCTCTACGTCAAATTCAAAAATACCCGTATAGTTGACGCCCATATCCACGTCCACGTAAGTCTCTGCGCAAACGGGAATGGCTGCCGTGTCAAGCGAATATGCGCGCGGCGCGGAGAATACCATATAAGATGCAGTTCTGTAGGAGTGGTACTCCAGCTCCTCTTGCGCATAGCCAAAGAATTCATCATAGATCTTGGTCACCTCGCGGTTGCCGTATACGGGGCGGCTCTGGTCATAGTTGACCGTACCCGTAGCCAACACGGCACAAGGATACAGCTCCTCTACCTCACCGTAAGGCACGTCGCGGCAGATAAACGCCTTATCCTCTGTCAGTGCAAGCTCAATCTGCGCGCTCTTCTGATCCGGCACAAGATCGTAGCACTCCACCATGTGACGCTGGAAGGAATATCTTTGTACCTTGGTCATTCTCTCGGGCAGATCAAGCGCTGCAAAGCCCACGCAAGGCGCATTTGTATAAGCAACCACCTCGCCGCCGATCAAAAGCTCTGCGCAAACAAACGAGGGCTTATCCAGATAGTGGAAGGAGTTGACGTTATAGCCTGCCACTCTGACGGTAAGCTGATTTGTGCCGTCTCTGAGCAGATCGGTCAGATCCAGCTCGTCAGCACGGTAATAGCCATGCCCTGCTCTGGCAGGACCGTGGGCAACAATACTACCGTTCACAAGCACGGTAAAGGAGCAGTGTGCCGCAATTGCAAGCACCGCGCTCTTGCCGTTCTTTTCAATCTCGGTTTGCAATACAACCGAATGGTTCATCACCTTCTCAGCACCGCTCTCCCATACGGGGCGTGCCTTGATAAAAGCGTACTGGCGGAATTTCATATGCGTTCTCCTTAATAAAGTTTAATCAGAATCAGACTGTGCTTGCCTGCAGAAATACAGATCTGTCGACTCATGCCCATCAGGGGCAGCGTTTGCACACACGTAAGGTCGCGCACGCCGTCCAGAATCATCACGTCGGCACTGTACACGTTCTCAGGCAGATTGTTCATGCGGATATCCACAAGTCCCGGGCTGTCCATCACCGAGACCATCACTGCTCCGGCACGCTCCCCGATCGAGGCTGCGGCATCCACTCCGCTGCCGTGCACGTCGCACCACACGGCAGCTCCCTGCCTGTATAACACGTCATACGCGCGAAAGGCGTGCATGGGCTTGGCAGGATTGCCATAGCGGTCACAAATGCCACACGTAGTGGAAACCTGGGGCTGCGCGTCGTAGTAAGCAGCCGCTTCAATGCCGAACGTACCCTGCATTTTCAGCAGCATGGAAGCACAGAACACAGCACCGCGCAAGGACCGCAGCTGCTCATCCATCTCGCGCTTGCGTGCAGGATCTGTGAGTTGGGTTTGCGCCTTTACACAGTTCCATTCACAAACAAAGATGGGCAGGTGCGCCATATCGCTTTTTTGCAGATAAGCCGAGAGCTTTTGCGCTCCCGAAAGCGCCTCGCTTGGCGTTTGCCCGTAGGCGCACACCGTCACAAAATCCAAGGGAAGATTCTTTTTCTTGCAATATTTGATAAATTCGCGTGCCATGGCACCGTAATCGGCAAAGCCCATGCCACCGATCTGCAGCGCAGGATCATAGCTTTTCAGCCCGTGCGCTACCCTTTCGTAAAAGCTGAACGCAGCGGCATTTCCAAGCCCCGGCATGGTATCGGGCACAGCCCAGATCTCCAGCCTTGAGATCCCCAGCTGCATGCCGTCCGCCCAGCCATCGTTATAATGGCGGATGATATTGACGCACACGCGCACCCATTTGTCCACGTTCTCGGGCAAGGCATAGTACCAGCCGTTATCACTCTCGCCCAAGCGGTAAATCATCTCCGCTCCGCTCTCGGCTGCCGCGCGCAAAAGTGTGTCGGTCGGTCCGAAGCGGTAGCTTTTGGGGTCGTATTCATCGGCAGACATATCGGGAAAGACGTGCGAGACGTTGACAAACAGCCCCGCCTGCTTTCCACCCGCATCGGCAAAGCGCACCTGCGGCACGCCCATATCGGCAAACATTCCAGACAGATCCGCGCCCGGAGAGAGAGGTCCGTTGCACATACCGTGCAGCGGCTTGATCTGCCCCGTGACCGATGCAAAGTCTACCTCAATCAGCTTTCGCTCGGTCATATCAGAACGCCCAGTTGCCGTTTTCAAAGATCTTGATCTGTTCACCGCTCTGCGTGGTGCCGGTGATGCAAAGATCCTGCGTGCCGATCATAAAGTCCACGTGGATCATGGAATCGTTAATGCCCTTGGCATGCGCTTCTTCCAGCGTGTATTTATCGTAGTCCTTCAGGCAATTGGTAAAGCCTGCGCCCATAGCAAGGTGGCATGCGGCATTTTCGTCAAACAGCGTTTCATAGAAGGTAATGCCGCTGTTGCGGATGGGAGAATCATAAGGAACCAGCGCGCACTCGCCAAGCATGCAAGCGCCCTCGTCCATTGAGATCATCTGCTTGAGCAGATCCTCACCCTGCTCTGCGTGTGCTTCAACTGCACGGCCACCCTCAAAGCGCAGCCAGAAGCGGTCGATCACCTGTCCGCGGTAGGAAAGCGGCAGGCTGGAATATACAACGCCCTCTGCGCTGCCTGCCAGGGGAGAGGTAAAGGTTTCCTCGGTGGGAATGTTGGGGTTGTAGTATTCCCCGCCCAGCGTGTACTCGCCGCCGCCAAGGAAAATGCCGTCCGGAATCAGACCCACGGTCAGATCGGTACCGTTTGCGCTCTTGTAATGCAGCTTGGCAAGTCCGAGGCTGTTGAGATAAGCACATTTTTCTGCAAAATTCTTATTGTGCTGATCCCACTGGGCAACGCTGTCCAACAGATTTCCGTCTGCGTCCAGCACGCGGGAGGTATACAGAATGGCATTCCACAGCTTCTCTACTGCAACGCTTGTGCGCACGCCCGGGAACACCTTCTTTGCCCACGCTTCACCCGGAACGGATGCGATGCACCACTTATACTTGTTATCCATGGCATCACGGTAGGGCTTGATGATGGGATAGCGCATCTGCGCTGCCTTGGAGTTCTTTGCCTGATCCATGCCCTTCAAACCGTCGGGGTCATCCGAGAGCAGGTACAGCATAGCGGGATTCTTCTCAAGGCGATACTTGAGTCTTGCCTCTTCAAAGTCCTCTACCGTGCCAAGGCTCTTGAGCGTGCGGTACTTGACCGCCAGCTTGGTCAGCGGCTGATAGCCCCAATCCACAATGACGCGGGAAGCGCCGCGACGGTAAGCCGCCTCGGTCACCATAGCTACGAATTCGGGCTGGTCCAGCGACGCAGTGATCATGACCACGTCACCCTTTTTGATATTCAAGCCGCATCTGACAAGCAGCTTTGCGTATTCCTTGAGTACTGTTTTCTTCATATCTTTTCGTTTTCCTTTCCGTGGAAATATTCATCCTCTTCATTATAACACATCACGCGCGCTTTGTCACTACCAAACGCAAAAAAATTGGGCGATCGCGCATGTGCGCGATCGCCCGTGTCGTACTGGGATTGTCTTACTTGGTCTTCAGAGAGTTCTCGTAGGACTCAACCATCTTCTTAACCATCTGACCACCGATGCTGCCTGCCTGCTGAGAGGTCAGCTGACCGTTGTAGCCCTGGTTCAGAGTAACGCCTACTTCGTTTGCTGCCTGCATCTTGAACTGCTCAAGAGCCTTCTTTGCTTCCTTGTTTGCCATAACAAATTCTCCTTGTAGGGTCAGCCGCGCGGGCACTTCCCGCACGCTGCCCTGTTCTTTTCAAAATAATCTATGCTCAATTGAGTCCGCAATCTCTTGCGTGCTCTGCTATTATTTTGAACGATGATCCGCTTTTTATGAATGGCAAATTTTTAGTAAAACGGCAAGTCTTACGGTGCGTATTTCACACCGGCAAGCGCGTTGCTTTCAATGACGTTTTCCGCGTTGTACACGATCAGCACACCGTCGCAGCCGTATTGGTCGATATAGGTCTGCAGAGGCTGCACACCGCCCACCGACAGATTGACCACGACCAGATCATAGTGCTGCGCCAAAAACGGTGCCATGCTGTTCAAAAAGGAATCCTTGAGCACAAGCAGTGTTTCTCTTGGCTCGTCCGTGTTCTTTTTGACAATCAGCACTCCATGCGTGCCGTCCAGAAATGCGGAATACTTGTCCTTCTTTTCAAGGTAGTCGCGATTGTAAAAGCCCTCAAAGCTGACACCTGTTTCGGGATCTGTGACGATATAATCGTCCTCCCCTTCAAAGTGCCACAGCTCAACCGTCTCGGGCTGCACGAATTTCAAGCCTGCGCGCGACCAGGTCGTGCCCAGAAATCCGTCTACCGTTTCAATGGTAAAGGCACTCTCGGGAATGATCTTGCCCTCCTTGCCAAGCGACTGCATCAGGCTCTTGTATGCCAGATACGCGCCCTTGGTGGTCCAGTGGTGGTCGGTACGATAGTAGACCTGATCACCTGCGGCATGCGCCTCGGTCATGGTCTGTCGCAGGTCAAGAAACCTCACACTGTCATCAAGTCCCGTGGCAAGATCCTGCCACAAGGCGTCCGCGCTTTGCATGGGATAGCGGGTATCTGCCCCCACCACGTCCAGCGTGCGGGGCGGAATGATCACGGTCAGCTGCATTCCCTCTTTTGCAAGATCTGCATGCAGGCGATTGAGCGCATCCGTTTGCGCAGCCACGGATTGCTTTGCATAATAATCGGTATCCTCAACGCGAATCAGGCGGTCGATATACGCGTCAAACCAGCGCACGGCAAGCTGCCCGTCACTGCCCAGCAGCACACCGTTATTCTCCCCCTTGCCAAGTGCCAGCTCGGCAATGCCCTTGATGCCCACCAAGGCATCGCGTGCGGGAAACTGATCGGCAAAATAGCTGTTCATCTGCTCGGTGAACTTGCCCTTTCCCAGCGTCTGCCAGGTCAGCTTGGGAAAGGTTTGCAGCGAGCGATTCTCCTCGGCAGAAAACGACCGGTCGGGTAAAAGTGCAAACAGCACAAGCCCCAATGCCAGAGGCAGAGCAAACAGCACAAAGGTCAATATATTGGCAATTTTTTGATGCTTCATACCTGCCTCCTATCAGAAAATATAATAAAGGAACGGACTGAAGGTGGAGTCCACCAGATATGCCGTACACAGCACCAGAATCAGTGCGCACAGCACGGGAGTGGCATACGTCACCACAGGCTTATCCTTGATCTTTTCAAACAAACGCTTGGGCAGAGGTGTCGCGCCTACCATGCAAATGACAAGCAGCGGCAGATAACGCAGTGCCTCGTACAGCACCACGGGTGTGGCAAAACCAACCGTGCCTGCACCGAACATGCCTGCAAAGATGGTCCACCCTTCGCCAAGATTGGGGAATGCGAATATGATCCAACCAATGCCGATCAGCAAAATGGCATACAAATGCGAGAACACGCGCGGGATTTTTTCTAAAGCGCGCAGCAAAAACGCCTTTTCAATGACCAATATGACAAGGAAATACACGCCCCACAAAACAAAATTCCAGGAAGCACCGTGCCAAAGCCCGGTCAGCAGCCAAACTGCGGCAAGGTTGAGGTACTGGCGCGCCTTCCCTTTCCTGTTGCCGCCAAGCGGAATATACACGTACTCGCGGAACCATGTGGAAAGCGTGATATGCCAACGGCGCCAGAACTCGGTAATACTTTTGGAGATATAAGGATAATCAAAGTTTTCGGGGAATTTGAAGCCGAACATCATACCAAGTCCGATCGCCATATCCGAATATCCCGAAAAATCGTAGTAAATGTGCAACGTATAGCAGATAACCGTCATCCACGCGCCAAGCGCGGTATTTTCAAAGCCTGCGGCTGCCGAAAAATAGCGGAAAGCGGCAGCGGCACCGTCACCAAGCAGCACCTTTTTGGCAAGGCCCGCGCAAAAGCGACGCACGCCCGCAGCTATATCCGCCATATTCTCGCGTCTGCCGATCAGCTGGTCATCCACGTCACGGTAGCGCACAATGGGACCTGCAATCAGCTGCGGAAACAGCGTCACGTAGGTGCCGAATGCAACGTAGTTTTTTTGCACCTCGGTCTCATGGCGGTACAGATCAATGGTATAGGACATGATCTGGAAGGTATAAAACGAAATGCCCACAGGCAAGGAAAGCCCCTCGATCGGCTTTGCCACCTCGGATAAAAACGGAATCAGTGCAAGCGTTTCCATGGCAAAATTGAAATACTTGAAAAACAGCAAAAACGCGAGATTAAGCGCAAGCGAGACGATCATGGCTGCCTTGCACTTACCGGGTGAGGTATGACGATACTTTTCAATGAACAAGCCGCCCACGTATGCCACCGTGATCGAGACCATCATCAGTGCAATATAGATCGGCTCACCCCATCCGTAGAACAAAAGAGACAGCACGAAAAGTACCACGTTGCGCCATTTTCTCGGCACGACGTAGTACACAGCCAGCGTCAGCGGCAGGTATGCAAACAAAAAGATCAGAGATGAAAAAACCACGGCAATCTCCTCGGGCATTTTTATACGCTCGGTTTCTGCAAGAAACACATAATATTCAGTATATATTATTATAAAGTATTGTACCGGTTTTGTCAACGGCACTCCTCTTTTTTAACGGGAAATATTTGGCAAAGATCTTTGCCGTCGGACTTGCCCGAGATTCGAAACTATTCACCAAAAAAGCGCATATGACTTTACAAAAATGGCAGCATTGTCACAATTATTCGAAAAACTATTGCTTTTTTCCCCGACTTGTGATATAATGACCCTATCTTGTTTTTTTACAAAGATAATGACACTTATGAAAGGAAACAACAAAATGAAAAAGTTACTGATTCTTCTGGCGCTTTGCATGGTTGTTTCGGTTCTGCTTGTTGCTTGCACCGAGAACGAGGAGCAGCCTGAGGTTACTACCGACGCTACCACCGAAGCTACCACCGAAGCTACCACCGAGGCTCCCACCGAAGAGCCCACCACCGAGGCTCCCACCACTGAAGAGCCCACCACCGAGGCTCCTACCACTGAAGAGCCCACCACCGAAGAGCCCACCACCGAGGCTCCCACCACTGAAGAGCCCACCACCGAAGAGCCTGCTCCCGAACCCGTAAAGGTTATCGCAGCTATGTCTTGGGATACTTTGACCACCGCTCACCCTGTAAACGGCAAGACCATCGTTTCTAACGGCGGTGAGTTCATGACCTGGAACAGTGTAGCCAACATCGACACCAACGATACCGCTCTCAAGCTCTTTGGTTGGATTGCATACTACACCGAGGTTGAAGGCACTGTTGGTTACTCTCTCAACGGTGGCGAGTTGGTTTATAACGAATCCTTCACCTATACCGCAGAGATTGGCGTTCAGCAGCACATCGCTGCAAACTGCCCCGGCGCACTGAGCGCATGCAGATTCGAGTTTGACATTTCCCTGGAAGGTCTTGGCGCAGGTACTCACACTCTGAGTGTTGTTGCTAAGGACACCGAGGGCAACGTTGAGACCATCAGAGACATCACCCTGAACATCGCTCAGGTTGACCCCGTTGAAGAGCTGGTTGCTGTTGAGTTTAACGGCACCAACGGTACCGTATCCATCGCCGCAGGCGGCGTTTACAAGTTCTCCATCGTCAACTACGGTGGTAAGACCATGAACATTGCCAACTCCGCAAGCTGCACTGTTACCGCAGGCACCTACACCCTGCCCGCTGACACCATCAGCGGCAACGATCGCGTACAGTTCATCCCCGGTCCCAATGAAGGCTGGGATAGCTTCGTGCTGACCATCGTCAACAACGGTGACGCTGCTGTTGAGATCGTTCTCACCATCCAGTAATTCGGATCATGCACTCGGAATCCCTTGCTTTGGCAAGGGATTCCTCTTTTTTTGGCTTTACCACTTGACAATTCGTCCGCTTTGAGATATAATGTCACATATATCGGCTTTGACGGGAAAAAGTAACCGCACGCAGCTCACAGAAAGTACCCGGTTGATGAGAGGGGCGAGACAGGCAACGGCGAAATACATCCCCGAGCTCCGCACCGAAGGAATATTTTCCAAGGAAAATTCTGCGTAGGCTGCGGCGGTCTTCCCCGTTATCGGAACGCGACTGAATTTGTGCGCAGCACAGCTTCAGCCGACAGAGGCTTCTTTTGCAAAAAAGAGGTAAAGCAAGGTGGTAACACGGCGGCGTCCCCGCCCGTCCTTGATTTCGGTAGGCACCGAGGTCGGGGACTTTTTATTTTTTATAAACAAAAAGGAGAAAACACTATGCAAATCTATGAAGAATTGCAAGCCAGGGGACTGATCGCCCAGGTCACCGACGAAGCAGAGATCAGAGAAATGATCAATGCGGGAAAGGCGACCTTCTACATTGGCTTTGACCCCACGGCAGATTCGTTGCACGTTGGTCACTTTATGGCTCTGTGCCTGATGAAGAGACTGCAAATGGCAGGCAACAAGCCTGTTGTGCTGATCGGCGGCGGTACTGCCATGATCGGTGACCCCTCGGGCAGAACCGACATGAGACAGATGATGACCGAAGAGACCATTGCCCACAACGTGGACTGCTTTAAGAAGCAGATGTCCCGCTTTATCGACTTTGGCGAGGGTAAGGCGATTCTGGTCAACAACAAGGATTGGCTGCTGCAGCTGAACTACGTTGACGTGCTGCGCGACGTTGGCGCATGCTTCTCTGTCAACAAGATGCTGACGGCTGAGTGCTACAAGCAGAGAATGGAAAAGGGTCTTTCCTTCTTGGAATTCAACTACATGATCATGCAGTCCTACGACTTCTACCATCTGTACAAGACCTATGGCTGCAACATGCAGTTCGGCGGTGACGACCAGTGGTCCAACATGCTGGGCGGTACCGAGCTGATCCGCAGAAAGCTTGGCAAGGACGCTTACGCTATGACCATTACCCTGCTGCTCAATTCCGAGGGCAAGAAGATGGGTAAGACCGCATCGGGTGCAGTTTGGCTGGATCCCAACAAGACCACTCCCTACGATTTCTACCAGTACTGGAGAAACGTAAGTGACGCAGACGTGCTCAAGTGCATCCGTATGCTGACCTTCCTGCCCCTTGAGCAAATCGACGCAATGGACTCCTGGGAGGGCGCACAGCTCAACACCGCCAAGGAAATTCTTGCATACGAGCTGACCAAGCTGGTGCACGGTGAGGAGGAAGCCGAAAAGGCACAGGCGCAGGCACGTTCCCTGTTTACTGCAGGCGGTGCTGCAGATGCTCCCGTACATGCCCTGACCGATGAGGATTTCACCGGTGGCATGGTTGAGGGTCAGATCGATATCGGCTCGGTCATGGTCAAGGCAGGACTTGTCAAGTCCAAATCCGAGGCGCGCACTGCCATCCAGCAGGGCGGCGTGACGGTTGACGGTGAAAAGATCACCGATTTCAAGACCGCTTACGTAAAGGCTGACTTTGCAGAAGGCAAGCTGTTCCGCAAGGGCAAGAAGACCTTTGTCAAGGTAATTGCAGAATAATATTGTACCGTTTAGCGGGAGGGAGAGCGCCCTCCCCTACACCGAATTTTGATCAAAGGTCGTAGGGGAGGCGTTTCGCCTCCCGTTACTTTTTCTTGTAAATTTTTTAAAAAAGTGGTAAAATAGCGTTAGAATTCGCTGTGGACGTCGTCTTTATTAGTGAAGAACACCTGACAGAAAGGAGGTCGGAGCATGCAGGACAGTCAGATCATCTCACTGTACGTAGCACGAAATGAGAATGCGATTACAAAAACAGCTGAAAAGTACGGTGATTATTGCACCTCGATCGCATTGAATATACTGCAAAACATGCAAGACGCTGAGGAATGTGTCAATGACACTTGGCTTCGCACGTGGAATTCCATTCCGCCTGCCTCACCTTCGTCCCTTGGCAGCTACGTTGGCAGGATCACACGAAATCTTGCATTTGACAGATATAAAAACTCTCACCGCCAAAAGCGTGGCAACGGTCAGATTCCGTTGGCATTGGAGGAGCTTGAAGAAATCACCGCTTCGGACTATGACGTACAAAACGCTTGGCGTGAGGCGGAATTCATGGATCTGATCAATCGTTTTCTCCGAAAGCTTCCCGAGCGACAGCGCAACATTTTCATTCGCCGTTACTTTTATACCGACAGTGTGTCGGATATTGCCAAGCGATACGGCATTTCACAGGCAAACGTACTTAAGATTCTGTCAGGGGTCCGCCTTCGACTCAAAGACACGTTAGACAAGGAGTGGAACAACGTATGAATCAGGAAAAATTATACGAGCTGCTCGGTGACATCGACCCCGACATGATTGCTGCAGCCAACAAGCCTATTCCCTTTTATCACAAGCGATCCTTCAGAATTGCACTGATTGCGGCAGTGCTGGCCTGCACTGTGGCGCTGACCACTGTTGCCGGTGCCTTTACGCTGGCACTGGGCTCGGGCGTTCTCGGCCCGGATTCGGGAACCGATGACAACCAAACAGACACCAACGCCCCCCCGAGCAAACAGCCCGGCGGACTTGCGGGAGAATTGCTTGACGTGGACTGGGGTGCGCTGATGGACGCTTTCGGAAGCGACGGAGCGCTCAATTGGCAGGACGTGCTGGCAGCTCTGCAAGGCAAGGACAATTCCGGAAACGACCACCTTTTGGAGGGCAACGTTTACAAATCAGCCAAGCAAGAGGACGGCACGGTCAAGATCGTGGAGATCATCACAGACAGTGAGCAAACCGTCATTGAGATTCCCGAAACGCTGGCGGGAGCACAGGTTACGGCAATCGGCGAAGGCGCATTCAAGGGCAATCCCGATATTACGCACGTCACCATTCCAAACACCGTTACCACCATTGAAAACGGTGCATTTTGTGACTGTACCAATCTTTCGACCGTAGATCTCAGCGAAAACGTGCAATGGATCGGTGAACACGCTTTTTCAGGCTGCACCTCGCTGACCGAAGTGGATCTGCCCGCTACCTTGCAATGGATCGGTGAATATGCTTTTGCAAACTGTGACGCTCTTACAAGCCTGAATATTTACGGAGGCATCAAGGAAATCCCCGATTATGCATTTTACGGCACAGCAATCAAAAGCGTCTTTATCCCGCCCTCGGTTGTACGCATCGGTGACTATGCATTTGCCCAGTGTCATGATCTGGAAAACGTATCATTTGATCCTTCAAGTATTTCGGCAAGCTCAAGCATAACCAGCACGGTAATTCGGCCGCAATTGGAAAGCATCGGTGCGTCTGCATTTGACGCAACAGCGATCACCTACCTTTTCATTCCCGAAAGCGTTACCAACATGCACGACGTTGATTTCAAAGAATGTTGGAATCTGCAAAACGTGACCTTTATTGGGAATGCCCCAACCGTGCAGGTCACTCCTACCCATGATAAAAGCGCTCCTGCATACACCGTTTACTATATGTTTGGAGCAAAAGGATTTTCCGAGGGTCAGTGGTTCGGCTACACGTGTCAGCTGATCAAAACCATAACCGACCAATCGATACTGAATCGGTTTAAAAGATTTCGATATTCAGCAATCCCTATACTTCGCACAGAAATTCTCGGACAAATGAACCTTTCAGGCGTGGATAGTGACGTCACTGTGTTGGATTCCTACAAAGAGTACCAACAATTTGCGCACGTATTGACCTCGGAGCGTTATGACCCCACGTATTTCCGTGAATATGCCATCGTACTGATCCGTGTTACGCACGCATCTTCTGAAGATGTTCTGGCACTTTCCGGACTGGGCGCACAGCTTTACACCACCGGTGGAAATTATTATTTGGGCCTGTACCCCGTTGTGCGGATGAACAGCCCTGAGGGCCTCCATAACGACGATTTGCTTCACACGTATCTGATCGCTGAGGTGCAACGCAGTGAAATTCGCACGGACGACGTCATCAGAGTGGGCGACGTCTACACTTATGATATCACGACCAACAAAGCCAGTCTTTATCATATGGGGATTTTTGAAGAAGACGGAAAATAATCTCCTACAGAAAACCGCCCGCGGCACATGCCGCGGGCGTTTTTCTTGCATTTTTTCAAAAAATATGCTAAAATATTGTCAGCGCAGGCACTGCTTTTGCGACCTATAAGGTAGAGCCAAATAATTTTTCCGAAAGGAGTTTGCTTTGTATGCAAGATCAAGACATTATCGAACTTTACAATGCCCGTAATGAGCAAGCAATTGCAGAGACATCCGACAAATACGGCTACTACTGCACAAGCATTGCCATGAACATTCTGCATAATATGCAGGATGCTGAGGAATGCGTCAACGATACGTGGCTGCGCGCCTGGAATTCCATCCCACCTGCCAAACCCGACCATTTGCAGCTTTACTTAGGCAGCATTACGCGCCACATCTCACTGGACAGATATCGCCGCCTAAATACTGCCAAGCGCGGCGGCGGTGAGCTTGTGCTGGCATTGGATGAGATGCACGACGTGATCGCATCGGATACGGACGTGACCGCGCAAATTGCCGAGCAGGAGTTTTCCGAGATTTTCAACCGCTTTTTGTGGTCGCTCCCCGAACGTGACTGCAACGTTTTCATTCGCCGCTACTATTATCTTGACCCCATTCCGCTAATCGCCAAGCGATACGGTCTGAGCGTTTCCAACGTGCAAAAGATCCTCTCCCGCACACGCGCAAAGCTGCGTGAATATCTGGCAAAGGAGGGGTATGCCGTATGAAAGAGCTTCGTTTGATCGAAATGATGGGCAATATTGACGAGAAACTGCTGCTGCGCGCCAACGCGCCCGTTCCGCTGTTTGGCAAGCCGCGCTTCCGCGCAGCATTTGCCGCCGCTGTTGTGGCTGCTTTGCTGGCAATCACCATGATCGCCTCGCCCGTAGCTATGGCGGTTTCCTACGGAAATGCGCACCCCGAGATCGAGGGCGGTCTTGTCTATGTCATGGATGCCATGATCAAGGACGAAAATCACGTTCTCTCTTCCCTGCTCCCCGACGGTGTCAAGAATACCTTAGGCTCTGTGTTTGATGCGCTCAAGGGCGAAAAGGAGCCGAGTGAGGATGAAACCGAAGCAGAGTCCGAACCCGACCCCGGATTCGTGATGCCGCCTGCCAGCAAGGGACTGGCACTGGAGCTCAATGAGGATAACAATGGTTATCGCGTCATGGGCATGGGCTCCTGCAGAGATAAGAATCTGGTAATTCCCGCAGAATATAACGGTCTGCCCGTTACGGAGATCTATTACAACCGCACCTTGGGCAATTATGCATTCGAAGGAAATACCGGCATCGAATCGCTGATCATTCCCGCAAGCGTGCGAAACATTAACGATTTTGCCTTCTACAAGTGCAGCTCGCTCAAATCCGTAATCATTGAATCCGGTGATCAACCGCTCACCATCGGCAACTGCGCTTTTTCCGGATGTGCAATTGAGGAATTTACCGTTCCGGATAATGTCACCCGATTTTGTGACCCCTTTGGGTTTGCCAACACCGATACCACCTATGAAAAAACCTTCCCACACGTCACCGAATACAACAACGCGTACTACTTAGGAAACGAGAATAATCCGTATCACGTGTTGGTACGCATTAAGGACACTGCCTTGACAAGCTGCGAGATTCATCCCGATACAAAAATCATTGGCGGTGGTGCGTTTTATACGTCTGCGCTGACTGAGGTCGTCATTCCCGAGGGTATAAGCGCCATTGAACGATATGCGTTTGCCAAAACAGAGGCCATGACACGCTTCTCCTTCCCCGACAGCTTGCGTTTTGTAGGAAAGAATGCATTTTTTAACTGCGCAGCCATAACAAACTCAAGTGAATTTGGAACCGGATACGATTACGTCGGTGATGCGGAGAATCCTTATTTGATTCTGGTGGGTGGCACTTTGGCAGACAATATCCCCGAGGATACGTGCTACATTCCGGACGAGGCGTTCATAGATGAAAGATTCCCTCCAAAAATGACAAGCCTTACGGTCCCCGCCAAGGTCAGATATATCGGTGATTTTGCTTTTCAAAGCGAGAAAAGCAATCTCAAAAGCTTGAACAGTCTGACCATTCTGGGCGACAACTTATACATGGGCAAGTATTGCTTTGGCCCATTGGATCGCCTCACAGAGCTGAATATCGGTGCAGGCGTGACTTACATTACCCCCGGCACCTTTAACAAAGCGCCTATGCTCTCAAAAATTACAGTAGAGCAAGGCAATCCCAATTTCATTTCGACCGGCAACTGTCTGATTGAGCAAAAAAGCGGCACGCTTGTGCGAGCAGCCTGGAACGCTACCCTGCCCAATGACGGCAGTATCAAGCATATTGCAGCAGGAGCGTATTGGGGCATTGAGGGCAAACAGCTGCCAAGCAATCCAATTCCGGAAGGCGTGCTTACCATTGGCAAATACGCACTTTACAATTACACAAGCACTCGTGCAACAACGCCTCTGACCATTCCAAGCAGTGTCACAAATATTGCCCAATATGCGTTTTCATCAGCAGGCACCGTTTATTACGACGGCACCAAGGCAGAGTTTGTGAATCTCATGAACCAGATTATGACGCATGGCACGGTGATTTGTACAGACGGTGAAATTCAGCTTTCCTCGGATTGACCCATAACCTTTCCCGCCCGCGGCGCTGCCGCGGGCGCGTTTTTGCTTATAATGTCGTAGGGGAGGATATCATCCTCCCGCACGCGATGAGGATGGAATGTGTTCGAATGTCACGATCATAAACCTTTTTCGTACGGGAGGATGATATCCTCCCCTACACCTAATTTTTGCAGGGTCATCGTAGGGATAGCGTTTCGCCTCACGTGTGTTTTGCGGTTTTCTTGCAATTTCTCAAAAAATATGCTAAAATGTTGTCAGAAACAGCCACGGACGTCGTCCTTGATAGATGAAGGACAAAACACGAAGGGAGGGTGCTTGCATGCTGGACAGTCAGATCATTGCGCTGTACGACGCGCGCGACGAGCGCGCCATTGCCGAAACTGCAGCAAAATACGGCAACTATTGCACAAGCATTGCACTCAATATTCTGCAGAATCTGCAGGACGCGGAGGAATGCGTGAACGATACGTGGCTGCGCACCTGGAATTCCATTCCGCCTGCAAAGCCTGCGCTGCTCAAATCATACGTAGGAAGAATTACCCGCAACGTAGCGCTTGACAAGCACAAGGCTGCGCACCGCGAAAAGCGCGGCTGCGGTGAGCTTTTGGTAGCGTTTGACGAGATCAGTGAGATCACCGCCTCGGATTACGAGGTGGAGGACGCGTGGCGCGAGCAGGAATTCGTGGAGCTGCTCAACACCTTTCTGTATTCCCTGCCCGAGCGTGACCGCAACATGTTTGTGCGCCGCTACTTTTTTACCGATGGCGTGCCTGCCATTGCAAAGCGGTTTGCCACCACGCAGGGCAACGTGCTCAAGATCCTTTCCAGAACCAGACAAAAGCTGAAAAAATACTTGGATGAGAATTGGAGCGACGTATGAGAGAAGATAAATTTTACGAGCTGTTCGGTGATATCGATCCCGAGATCATTGCCGCAGCAGATAAGCCGGTTCCATTTCGCAAAAAGCACGGTTGGAAGGTCATACTGATCGCCGCAACGCTTGCGTTTGCGATTGCGCTTGCTCCCATTGCGGGTGCATTTGCGCTGGCTGCCGGCTATAAGATCACACACCCGGGATACCAAGGAAACTACGTAGATGCGCTGAATCAGATGATTGAAAACTTTGACTCTGCAGCCACCGATCCGGATCGGGAATACGGTGGGCTTTTGAACTCGGGTCTGCTTGACGTGGACTGGGGCGCGCTGGCAGATACCGTTTCCCCGGACGGAAACGTGGATTGGGATGCGTTTTTTGCCATTTTGCAGGGAGAGCAGCCCATTGATCCTTCGACCTCTGCATTCAAAGCAGAATTTCTGTCCGATGGCACTGCCAAGATCGTGGCATACAACGGCAACGAGGAGCACGTAACCGTTCCCGAAAAGATTGCCGGAAAGTTTGTTACGGTCATTGGGGAGAGCGCTTTTGCGAACCATACGGAGATTCACAGCGTTTCCCTGCCCGAGACCGTCACCACCATTGAGCCATACGCGTTTTGCGCCTGCACCGGTCTCAAATCCGTCCGCATTCCCAAACAGCTGCGCGTAATCGAGGACTATGCCTTTGCCAAATGCTTCAGCCTAGACCAGCTGATCATGGAAAACTTTTCCTCAAAAGCATACGGCGCCTTTCTCCCCGACAGCCTGCACACACTCGGCTCTTACGCCTTTGAATACTGCCGCAAGTTGACCTTTGTTGCCATTCCTACCTCGCTTCAAGAGTGGAAGGTATGTGCTTTCAGCGGCTCGGGACTTGAGCAGATTCTCTTTGACGATGGCATAAAGGAGATCCCGGACTTTGCGTTTGCGGGCTGTGAACAGCTTCCCAAGGTCGTCGTCCCCTCCTCTGTCACAAGAATCGGCAACGCCGCGTTTTTCGGCTGCACCAAGCTGGAATCGGTGACGCTGAACGAGGGACTTGAATATCTGGACGCCTGCTGCTTTGACAGCACCGCCATTGCCTCCATCACCATCCCCTCCACCGTGATCAGCTTTGAAGAAGGCATGTTTTACGATTGCCCCAACCTGGAAGCGGTTGTGTTTGCAGGCAATGCGCCCGAAATATTCACTCGCCCCGGCACGCCCGAGCAAGATCGCAATCGTATTGCCGATTACACGGTGTATTACCTTCTGGGCGCAGACGGCTTTGGTCGCAGTGAGTGGAACGGACACAATTGCGAGATGATGGAGGTGCTTACCGAGCAATATGTCCAAAAACTGGGCAAAAGCACGGTTCCCATGTACAACGTAGAAATACTTGGTCAGCTCAACCTTTGGGAAAGCGAGGACGAGGTCACTGTCATTGAAAGCTATGCGCAATACAAGCAATACGCAGCGGTCCTCAACTCCACGCGCTATGATCCCGAGTATTTCAGACAGTACGCCATAGTATTGGTCAGGGTCAAGCATACCTCAACCGAGCAGGTGTTGGGCGTGGGCGGCATTGCTGCCAGTCTTTATACCGTCGGTGGCGTTTGGTATCTTGCGCTGTATCCGGTCGTTATCATGGACACACCCAAGGCAAACACCAATGACGAGCTGTACACCTATATTGCCATTGACGTAAAACGCTCGGACATCCGTACCGACAACGTGATCAGAGAGGGCGAGGTATTCGCCTATAGTGTCAGCGATTTTGCATACGGTGGCAGCGTATATCACGAAAGCTACAAGGAAATAAAGAAAAAATAACTGATCATCGCCCGCGGCGCTGCCGCGGGCGTTTTTTAGGGGCAATAACCAAGCAGATTTGACAGACTTGCAAAAAATATGCTAAAATGCTGTCAGGATCGCGCGTAAATAGCGTATTGTTGGGTGAAGACCAAAAACGAAAGGAGAATGCAGATATGCTGGACAGTCAGATCATTGAGCTGTATGAGGCGCGTGATGAGCGCGCCATTTCAGAAACCGCAGCGAAATACGGCAGCCTATGCAAAAGCATCGCACACAACATTCTTCAGAATCTGCAGGACGCGGAGGAATGCGTCAACGACACCTGGCTGCGCACCTGGAATTCCATTCCGCCTGCAAAGCCGATTCCGCTCAAGCCCTACGTTGCCAAGATCACGCGTAATCTTGCCATAGACAAGTACAGAATCGAGCATCGGGAAAAGCGGGGCTATGGAGAAATATCGGTCGCTTTCGATGAGATCAGCGAAATCACCGCCTCGGGATACAGGATCGAGGACGCATGGCGCGAGCAGGATTTTATTGATACGATCAATGCGTTTCTGGGTACCCTGCCCGACCGTGACCGAAACGTGTTTGTACGTCGCTATTTCTTTGCGGACGCTGCACCTGACATTGCCAAGCGGTTTGGCATCTCACAGGGCAACGTTCTGAAAATTCTTTCAAGAACCCGAAAAAAGCTGAAAAATTACTTGGATATGGAGTGGAATACATGAACGAACAAAAATTTTTTGAGCTGATGAGTGAAATCGACTCCGAATACATCATGAATGCGGACGTATCGATTCCCTATTACCGCAAGCGCGGCTTTAAGATCAGCCTGATCGCCGCTTCGCTTGCATTGGCAATCCTGCTCTCTCCCATAGCGGGTGCATTTGCGCTGGCGAGCGGATATAAGGCAACACACCCGGAATTCAAAGGCAATCACATACAGGCGCTTGACAAGCTGCTCGGCTTGCAGGACAAGGACCATGGAGGGCTTTTGAATTCCTCGCTGCTTGACGTGGATTGGAATGCCCTTGGTGACGCACTGACCGAGGAGGGCGGTCCCGACTGGAAGCAATTTTTTGACGTACTGGGCGGTCAGGAAAACGAGGATTCCCAAGAATCGGTTTTCCAAACGGTTGAAATTGATCAAAGCAGCTTACGCATTGTTGCATATAGCGGTAAGCAGGACGTTGTGATCATTCCCGAAACCATCAACGGCATGATGGTCACCGAGATCGGTGAGCTTGCTTTTGCCGAGGATCTGACAATGGTACACCTGGTCATTCCCGACACGGTGGTGCTGATCGATGATTCCGCTTTTGTGGGTTGTCTGAATCTGCAGAGCGTGAAAATGTCAAGCAATATTCAGATCATCGGCGAATGCGCCTTCAATGCCTGCCACTCACTCTGTGAAATCGACCTGCCGGACACACTGCACACACTTGGCTATCGTGCATTCGGTTCTTGCAGGGCACTTGAGCAGATACGTATTCCCGCTTCATTGCGCACGTGGGAGGGGTGCACCTTTGCTTCCTCCGGCTTGCAGACCGCAGAGATCGAGCAGGGCGTGAAAACAATTCCGGAAATGACTTTTTGCAATGCCGAGAGCCTGCAGTATCTCACAATCCCCGCCTCGGTAGAGGTGATTGAGCAGTACGCCTTTGAAGGATGCGAAAGTTTAACCGACGTCACCCTGCAAAACGGACTGATCTCGATTGGCAGAGATGCTTTTGCGAGAACAGGACTGCAATCTCTGCGTGTTCCCGCCACGGTGCTTGAGATGTACGACGTCAATTTTAACGGCTGTCGGGATTTTGAGCAGCTCATTTTTGCCAAGGATGCACCCACTGTGCTGCATCCGAATGGATATTTCACCGATGACAGCGAGCTTGCAACTCTGCCCGATGATGGCATTCCCTCGATCGATTTCTACCCTGATTATTCCGTTTACTATTACCCGGATGCTAAGGGCTTTTCCGATTCCCAATGGCACGGGCATCCCTGCGAGCTGATGGTATGTCCAACCGATCCCATCGTGGCAGACAGCCCGTTTGACTATATTCCCTTCCATAAGGAAACCGTGCTGGGATCCGTTCAAAACATCGGCAGTCTGCCCGAGGTCATGCTGATCGAAACTTATGCCGAATATCTGGAAGTCAAGCAGGCACTGCAGACCGCCAATCAGGAGCTGACCTACCTGTTTGCCTATGAAGAAACGTATTTTGAGAAATTCTCACTGGTACTGATCAGATTCCATCATCTGCAGAGCGAGCAGGTGCTTGGCTTGGCAGGTCTTGTGTCAGGTCCAAGTACTGAGCTGCCGGGCAGCAGCGCGACAGGAGAGGATATCCAAACACTGGCAGCCGTGGTCAAGATCAGCACTGACAATACGAGCGGTGAAATCTCCATCATGGACGTTCGCAGAACCTACATGACCGCAGAGATCAAGAAAAGCGCCTACGGTGAATTCGGTGCAATTGCAATCTATGCCTACAACGTAAGCGGAGGTACTTCGGGCGGAGCCATGAACCAAGGCTTTCCTCCCACCGTGGAATAACTCCACAGGCTACCAATAATAAAAAAAACGGGGCAGCTCCATGGGCTGCGTAAATAAGGTAAAATTATCAAAAACCAATACTTTCAAATAGTAATTGCCCCAGGTGCGGGCGATCACTGATCGCCCCTACGGCTATTTTTGTTTGGGTTTTACGTATGAAAGCCACAGCACAGACACTTGTAGGGGCGATCAGTGATCGCCCGCTCCTGCGGCAACTATTCATAAAAAAGCAATTAAGGACTGCATCAAAACGATACAGTCCTTGTTTTTTGCGAAATTCTCCGCTAATTTGTCAGCCTCATCGGGCAGACCCTTTTATTTTTGTTTTGCTTATTTCTTATGCAGCTTGCCAATGACTCTGCCGCAGCAGCGGATATCGTTGAAATCGCGCAGCATGATGGGTGCGTAGAAGGGATTGAGCGAGATCAGGCAATCACCGCCGAATTTCTTGAAATAGCCCTCTCCGTCCAGCACGAAAATACCAAGCTCTCCCGGCTCGATCTGCTCGCATTCCTGAATGAGCAGCACGTCGCGGTCGTGATATTTGGGCTCCATACTGTCACCGCTGATACGCAGTGCATAGTCCGCATCGGCAGTTTTGCCGTTATCGGGAATTGCAATATCTGTCGCTACGCTATCAAACAGATACACGCCCGTGCCTGCGGAAACCGGCAGGTCATACAGCGCGATGGTGCGCTTGCCAAGTCCGCCCGCCACGCGGGTAAAGCCGCTCTTGGATGGCTTGATCTCGGGCTTTCTGATTGTCGCTGCAGGAGCTGCCGTGGCTGCGCGGTAGCTGTCCGCCGTGACTCTTTCGTATTCCTTGTCCAGCACAAGCGCGACAAGCTCCTGACCGTGGCTATCCAATCTGCGATAGTGCTCGACCAGCGCGATCTCACCCTCAGCCAAGGTATAATTATGATGATTTTCCGGTACGCCGCTTACAATATAATCCAAAGAGCAATCCAGTGCCTGGCAGATTGCCAGCATATTGGAGAGCTTGGGAGAATCGCTGATGCCTGCCAGGATCTTGGAAAGTGTACCAAGCGGAATGCCGGTCATCTCGGAAAGCTTGTCGTTTGTGATGCGACGCTCGGATTTGATTTTTTTGATTCTGTCAATATAAGTAAGTTCGGACATGTTCCCTCCGTATCCCGGGATTTCTTCTCAAAAATCCCGTGTTTTTCTCTTACGGTCTCATTATAACACGGTTTTTCCGTTTTGTAAAGAGGTTTTTGAAAATTTTTTCCGATTTTTGAAAAATAGGGGTTGACAAATCCGATTTTGGGTGTTATAATCATGTCACGATATTCCATTTTCGGAACTTTCCCGACAACATTCGGGGGTTCGGTTCCCACACATCGCGCGTCCTTTTCCGTTCTCGGAAACAAGAGCGCGCCAAGAGAAAAGGAGAATGATCATGACATATTATAACAAATCCGCAGCAACCAATGCAAACGTAAGCGTTCGCGAAAGCGAGAGCGTTTCCCTTCTTTCCCTGCTGCTCTCTCTGCCCGCAGCACTCTGGCAGTTCTTGTGCTCCCTTGGCGTCAAGCGCGTGTTCAAGGGCGCTTCCCTGACCTTCTGCATTTTCGCATTCTTTGGCATCGTGGGCGGCATTGAAACAGGGCTGATCACTTTTGGTCTGGGCGCTGTTCTGACCGTGGCTTTGGTAGTCATTGAAATCTTCTGCCTGAGAAAATAAGCTCAGCTCTTTTCAAATAGCGTACACAGCGCACGCGCTGCGACCTCAGCACCCGCGAGAGCCTCTTTTGGAGTGTTGCCGCTGCTGCCTACCTCAAGCGTCAGGCAGAAGGGGGCGCAGTCCTGATTGAGCGTTTGCTCCTTGCAGATCACGCCTGCGCAGCTGCCGCCAAACGCTTGGTTCATGCGCTCGTACAAGCGCATGGCGAGCGCAAGATTTGTCTTGCTCGTGCTCTCTGCGCTCATGCCGCAGATCAGCTGTGTTTGCGCAATGCTCTCCCCGTTTTGCACGGCAAGCGAGCGCACGATATGCCCCTCTTGATTGGTAGATGCTGCACGGTGCAGGTCTATGACGCAGATCAACGAGGGGTATGCTTTTTGAAACGCGGCAATGGCATCCGCAGCCCGCGCGTACGCATCTCTGTTGGACTCTCCGTCAAACACGGTCTTGCAGTGAATGGTGCCGATGCCCGCTTGGTTGAGTATTTGTGCCACGCGCTCCCCTACTGCCACCACACCGTCCGAGCCGTCCGTGCTTCTGGCAAATTCACCGTCGCCCTCTTCTAAGTAGAGCGCGCCCTCCCGATTGTACCCTTCACCCGTGTGCGTGTGGATGATCAGCACGCTGACCTGCCCGCGTGCCGCCGGGATCTTGCAGGCAGCCGCCAGTACCTCTTGCATATCAATCACCCTGTCAGTCTGATTGACGGGGTGATTTTTTGCTGTGATATCCATGGGCACGATCGGCACAGCGCCTGTGGGCACTGCGGAAAAATCATACGCATAAGGATCTCTCCCCGCCATCCCTTGTGTCCCGGGCGTGCTCTCTTGTTCTCCCGTCTGCTCCTCTTGCACAGTACCCGTGCCCTGCTCGCTTTCATTTTCTGCGCCACCCGGTTGCTGCACGGGCGGCTCGCTGCGACTCCACGGAGCCCACACGAGAACAGCTGCTATGATCATGGCAAGCGCAACCACCGCCGTGGCAAGCATCAGCCAGACTCGTCTCCTCCTCCCTTTTTTGTAGATTCCATCCACCGCGATTCCATCCCATGCGCGGATCTCGCGCTTGAGAAATTCCGTCATGCCGTTTGTTTGATGCTCGTCCATTTTATTTCCTCCCGTCTGTTTCTTTGCTGCATTGTATGACGCGCACCTTCCAAATATGCGCGCAGCGCACACAATGCACGCCAAGCCGTCTGATTAAGTTTTTTGCCCATAATAAAAAAATTATAAATTATATATTAAAATTTTCCTAATACTCTTGCATTTTTTTGCAAAATCGTTTATACTATATGTAAATATGCGAGTGAAAGGGCTTGCGTTTCGGCTCATGCGTGGGGGTTCTGTGCACATTGTACAGGATTGTCCGCCATGATTTGTGCAGGTGCACAAATTCCGATTGGCGTCGCAAACCGAGCTCTCCGATACTCCAACGGTTGCCCCGATACGCAGCCGTGATTTTTCAAATGCACGAGGAGGAAATCTCAACTATGACTAAGCGAATCCTTGCTTCCGTTCTTTGTCTTGTCATGCTGGTCTGCTCTCTGGCTTGCCTGAGTGCTTGCAGCGCTGACGACGAAGATAAGGGTCAGTACCTGACCATGTATCTGTCTGATCAGGTATACGATCTGGACCCCGCTAACGCCTACTACAACGATGCAACAACCAGCATCGTAAACCTGCTGTTCGAGACCCTGTTCAAGGTCAACGAAAAGGGTCAGGTCAAGAAGTCTTTGGTTAAGAAGTACGTCATCAACGAGGACGCTACCGCTAACGAGTACACCATGGACATCTACCTGAACAACACCTGCTGGTCTGACGGTACTTACGTATCCGCAAACGACGTTGTATACGCGTGGAAGCGCGTTCTGGACGTTGAAAGCTCTTACGAGGCTGCTGCTCTTCTCTACGATATCAAGAATGCCCGCTCCGTTAAGGAAGGCGACATGTCGATCGACGACCTTGCTATCTACGCAGAAGGCGAGCTGATGATTTCGGTAGAATTCGAGGGTCCCATTGATTATGACCAGTTCATTCTCAATCTGACCAGCGTAGCACTTGCTCCCTTGCGTGAGGACATCTCTGCAAAGCCCGACTGGGCAAAGAAGCCTGCTACCATCGTATGCTCCGGTCCCTTCAAGCTTGGTAGAGTAGAGTTTGTTGAAAACTCCACCAAGTACTTTGATGCTTACGCTGAGACCAAGCTGCCCGATGGCACCATTGAGGTAGGTAAGGACGAGAAGGAATCCCTGATCAAGTTCCTGGTTCTGGAGCGCAACGCTTACTACTACCGCGACGTTGAAAAGGAAGAAAAGCTGGATAAGTACGTTACTCCTTATAGAATTATTGTAGATTTCTCCATGACCGACGAGCAGGTTGCACAGGCTTATGAGGCCGGCGCAATTCTGTACATCGATAATATCCCCTACTCCTGGCGCCATGATGATGCTTATGCAGATCTGCTCAAGGACGTAGACGTGGCAGATGCAATGTCCAACCACACCTACTACTTCAATCAGAATGCTCTGATCGATGACGGCGCTGAGGGTGAATATCTGTTCGCCAACAAAACGGTTCGTCAGGTCCTTTCCAAGGCAATCGACCGTCAGGCAATTGCCGACGCTGTAGTTTATGCCGAGGCTGCTACCGGTATCGTGCCCAACGGCGTATTTGAGTCCAACTCCAAGAAGACCACCTTCCGTGATGCTGTTGAGACCTCCTACGCAAACCTGAGCACTGTTTCGATCGATGACCTGAAGTCCGAGCTTTCCGCAGCAGGCATTAAGCCCGGCAAGTACTCCTTCTCCATCACCGTTGCTGCTTACGACGAAGTACACGTAGCAATTGCAAAGATGGTTGCAGATCAGTGGAGCGATCTTGGCTTTGACGTTTCGGTCAACAAGAGAGGCACCATTACCAACAACGACTACTACAAGTGGACAGAATCCACTCCCGAGGATATTTGTGACGACCTGTACGGTGAAGACCTGCGCAGAGGCGAATTCGAGGTTATCGCGCTGGATCTGGGTGCTCTTACCGCTGATCCCTACTCCGTGCTTGCTCCCTTCGCAAAGGCATTCTCCGGTCAGGGCATGGATATGTCCGACTCCGAGAACTACCAGCTCACTCCTCACATCTCCGGCTTTGACAATGAGGAATACAACGATCTGATCAATGCCGTTTACTTCCTGCAGTATTACGATAACTTCAACAAGTTCTTCTACAATACCGCATACGGTACCGACTACTTCGAAACCAAGGAAGCTGCTGACAGCGTTTACGCTGCAATCACTGAAGTATATAACAAGTACGGCATTACTCCTTCCGAAAAGACCTACCATGCAGATCGCGCAACTCTGCTCCGTGCAGCTGAAGAGATCCTGATGGAAGAGGTTCCCGTAACCCCCATCGTAACCAACCAGTACGCATCTCTCTCCTCCTCCACCATTAAGAAGGTTCAGGACACCTACACCAATCCTCTGGTTCTGACCAAGGCAAACGTTTCCGGTGTTTCCTACAACTCTTATCTGGACAAGGTCGAGGCTTTCCTGGAGGCTAACTTCGAGGCTTACACCTCTGACAGACAGTCCTACCTGTACAACAAGTTCAAGGGCAATGACAAGGTATACAGTGCCGGCGAATTTGATTATGAGGCTTTCAAGAAGGAAACCTCTCACTACAGCTTCCTGTTTGCAGACGAACAGGAATAAATCAAAAAAATTCAGCCCTGCGATGCAAATCGCAGGGCTATTTTTCTTTGTAAAGTGTAGACAAACAAAACAAATTGTGGTATAATATGATGTATTCTTATGTAAAGCGGAGGAAGATATGAAAATTATCAATCTGTTCCCCGGCTCATACAACTCCAATTGCTATATTCTGGTGCACAATAAAGAGGCGCTAGTCATTGACCCGAGCGCATCCGCAAAATCGATTCTGGAGCGCGTGCATGCAGAAGGAGCTGAGCTGACGGGCATTTTGCTGACACACGGGCACTTTGATCACATCGTTTCGATCGATACCCTGCGCCGCATCTCTTCAGCACCGCTCATGATCCATAAGGAGGATGCCGAAATGCTGGAGGATGGCGTCAAAAACGCGTTTTCCCTGTTCTTCGGTCAGGATATTTCCTATGCCCCCGCGCAACGGCTGTTAGAGGGTGGCGACACGATCAACCTTGGCGGCATGCAGATCGAGGTCATTCACCTGCCCGGTCACTCCAAGGGCTCGGTTTGCTACTATATTCCCGGTGAGCGCACCATGTTCACGGGAGATTTGCTGTTTGCCCAAGGGTATGGCAGAGCCGATTTACACGGTGGCAATGCATTCACCCTGCGCACCTCGCTTTGCGCTCTGCGGCAATATCCCAAGAACGTCACCATTTATCCCGGACACGGAGAATCCGCACAGCTGGGACATGCTTTGGACGTGGCTTTTTATCTGTAAATCTATTTAATTAATATATTGAGGAAAATATGATGGACTATCAACTTCTTGCCGATCTGCTTTTCCCGCAGATCACCAAAACCCCTGCCGATATCGAGGCGGCATATCCCGCACGTCAGCTGCCAGAGGGCGCAAAGGTCACCCGTTTTGCTCCCAGCCCCACAGGCTTTGTGCATTTCGGAGGTCTGTTCCCTTCCACGGTTGGTGAGCGTCTGGCACACCAGAGCGGCGGCGTATTTTATCTGAGAATTGAGGATACCGATGCCAAGCGCGAGGTTCCCGGTGCAGCCGAGGGTCTGATCAAGACGCTGGCACACTACGGCATTCACTTTGACGAGGGCGCCATTCTGGACGAGACCGGCAAGGTCAGCGACCAGGGTGCTTACGGCCCTTACAAGCAGAGTGCCCGTGCCGAGATCTACCAGACCTATGCCAAGGATCTTGTCAGCAAGGGACTGGCTTACCCCTGCTTTACCACTGAGGAAGAGCTGGAGGCACTGCAGGCTGTTAATAAAAAGGAAGAGATCAAGAATACCGACTGGCAGGCACAGGCGGAGCAGCGTCGCGAGCAAACGCTCAAGATGCGTGCGATCACCATGGACGAGGTCAAGGAGAATCTTGCCGCAGGCAATCCCTTTGTGCTTCGCATCTTAGCCGACGGTGATCCCACTAAGAAAACGCCCTTTACCGATCTTGTCAGAGGTAAGCTGGACGTACCCGAAAACGATGAGGATTTCGTGCTGCTCAAGTCGGACGGTATTCCCACCTACCACTTTGCGCACGCAGTGGATGACCACCTGATGGGCACAACCCACGTCATTCGCGGTGAGGAATGGCTGCCCAGCCTTGCAAAGCACATTCAGCTGTTCCGCTATCTTGGTTTCCGTTTGCCCAAATACATGCACATCTCCCAGATCATGCGTCTGGATGAGAACGGCAATAAAAAGAAGCTTTCCAAGCGCGATATGGGCGCAAACATGGACGATTATGCAGCCATGGGATATGCCCCTGAGTGCGTTTGCGAGTACGTCATGACCCTGCTCAACTCCAACTACGAGGAGTGGCACGCACAGAATCCCGAAAAGCCCTATACCGAGTTCCCCTTCAATATCAAGAAGATGAGCGCTTCGGGCTGCCTGTTTGATTTCGGCAAGCTGAACGACGTTTCAAAGAACGTCATCTCCCGCATGAGTGCACAGAAGGTCACGCTGGCTGTCACTGAGTGGGCTCAGACCTACGATCCCGAATTCGGTGCGCTGCTGGCTCGTGATCCCGCGTATGCCGCAAACATTTTTGCCATCGGTCGCGGCGGCAAAAAGCCCCGTAAGGATCTGGCTGTGTGGAAGGATGCGCGCCCCTATATGGGCTTCTTCTACGACGAGCTGTTCACCCTGACCGAACAGTATCCCGAGCAATTTGACAAAGCCGATATCAAGGCAACGCTGCAAGGCTTTATCAAGACCTTTGACATTTCGGACGATATGAACACCTGGTTTGAAAAGATCAAGGAGATCGGTGCAGGTCTCGGTTACACCGCAGACATGAAGGCTTACAAGGCTGATCCCACTGCATTCAAGGGCAGCGTGGCTGATATTTCCATGTTCCTACGCTTGGCTGTGACCGGCAAGACCAACGCGCCCGACCTTTGGACGGTCATGCAGATCCTTGGCTACGATCGCACGGTCGCGCGCCTTGAGAGCATGCTCGAAACCCTGTAAACTCTATAATTAATTGAGGAATATTATCATGGCAGAAACCAACAACAACTTTATTTTTGATATTATCAACGAGGATCTGAGCGTTAACCCCGAGCTCAAGATCCACACCCGCTTCCCGCCCGAGCCCAACGGATATCTGCATATCGGCTCGGTCAAGGCGATCTGCATCAACACCGACGTTGCAAACAAGTATGCAGGACTTTTCAACCTGCGCTATGACGACACCAACCCTGCCAAGGAATCCGACGAGTTTGTACGCTCGATCCGCGAGGACCTGGAGTGGCTGGGCGCTACCCCCACGGGCGGCGTGTTCTATGGCTCGGATTACTTTGGCAAGTGCTATGAGTTTGCCGTACAGCTGATCAAGCAGGGCGACGCTTACGTTTGCGACCTTTCCAAGGATGACCTTGCCGACTACAAGGGCACCGACCGCTCTGTTGCCTCCAAGGAATCCCCTTACCGCAACCGCTCGGTAGAAGAGAATCTGGATCTGTTCGAGAGAATGAGGAACGGCGAATTCCCGGACGGTGCACGCACGCTGCGCGCCAAGATCGACCCCTCCAGCGACAACCCCTATCTGCGTGACCCCGTTATCTACAGAATCAAGCACATTCACCATCACCGTCAGGGTGACGAGTGGTGCGTTTACCCCATGTACGACTTTGCGCATCCCATTCAGGACGCGCTGGAAGGCATTACCCATTCCCTTTGCTCCAGTGAATTTCGAAACCACCGTCCTCTGTACGACTGGGTGGTTGACAAGATCGGCTTTGCGCAAAAGCCCCACCAGTGGGAGTTCGGTCGCATGAACATTACCTACACGGTCATGTCCAAGCGCTATCTGCGTCAGCTGGTTGAAGAAGGTCACGTGGACGGCTGGGATGACCCCCGTCTGCCTACGCTTTGCGGTCTGCGCCGTCGCGGTTATACCCCCGAGGCACTGTTCACCTTTGTCAGAGAAGCGGGCGTAACCAACACCGACCACACTGTGGACGTGCGCCAGCTCGAGGCTTGCGTGCGCGACGATCTCAACGAAAACGCACTGCGTCGCGTTGCCATCGTCAACCCCATCAAGGTCATTATTGACAACTATCCCGAGGACAAGGAAGAAATGATCAGCCTGCCCAACCATCCTCAGAAGGAAGAGCTTGGCAGACGTGACGTTCCCATGACCCGTGAGATCTATATTGACGCAGATGACTTTGCAGAGGTTCCGCCTCCCAAGTTCTTCCGTCTCAAGCCCGACAGCGAGGTTCGTCTGATGGGCGGCTATATCATCCGCTGCGGTGAGATTATCAAGAATGCTGACGGCAGCATCAAGGAGATCCACGCAACCGCTGATCTGGAAACCGGTAACGGCATGCCCGCTGACGGCAGAAAGATCAAGGGCACCATTCACTGGCTGTCCGCCAAGTATGCGCGCCCTGTGACCGTGATGCTGTACGATCGCCTGTTCAACATTGAAAACACGGCTGACGTGCCCGAGGGCAAGACCTATCTGGACTTCCTCAACCCCGATTCCCTTTCCAAGATTGAGGGCGCAATGGTTGAGCCCTGCCTTGCTGATGCAGCCCCCGGTGACAAGTTCCAGTTTGTCCGTGTAGGCTATTTCTGCAAGGACTCCAAGAATGCGGATACCTTCAACCGCATCGTGGGTCTGCGTGACAGCTTCAAGGCTTAAGGTGCTCTTATGGATTTTGCACAGATGCTGGCAAATCTGACCCCGTATGCCATTGCCTACGCCATTCTGGCAGCATGGCTGGTGGTCATTTCAATCATTTCTGCAATCGTTTGTATCTACGACAAGGTGGTTTCCAAAACCGGCAAGGTGGTGCTGCGCATCCCCGAAAAGGTGCTGTTTACCTCTCTGCCCCTTTTGGGTGGCTCGCTTGCCATGCTTGTGACCATGCTTCTCATTCGTCACAAAACCAAGCACTGGCAGATGATCGTGATCCCGATCATTCTTGTGCTGCAGCTGGTAGCGTTGATCGGTATAACGGCTGTCATTGCATTCGGAATTATCTGAATATATAAAAGGGGCGCACGACGTGCGCCCCTTTTTCGTTTTATGGCAAGGATTCTGATTCATCCTGCGTTTTTATCCGATACCCATGCGTTTGACCAGCGTTCTTGCTCGGATTCATATGCGTCCGAAAGCGTAAAGCTAACCCAAATAGAATAAGGCTCATATCCTTCTTGCGTGCACCAAAACACGGTATAATCTCCGTCCTCAAATTCACCGCACTCGTAATATCCGTGCGGTTTTCCGGCTATGGCAATCACCTCTGCATAGCTCATGCCCTTCCTGATGCTCCGGACCTCTTGATTTGTAGGCTCATGGGTTCTGTCAAAATCAAAAATACTCTCCAATTCCAGAGTTCGCTCAAAGCCAAACTTTTCTTGCAATTTATTGGTTTCTTGCTCGATTTCAGGCTCGTCCTCCATCGGTCCGTTATAGTAAAAGTAAGAGACGTATGTACCACCGTAATCCGGGGTGTTTATATCCAAGATTTGAGTTCCGTCATAGCCGGGAAAACGCATTCGGATCACAGCTTCTCCACCGTCCGCCGTTTCCCAGACCAAATATCTGTTTCCCGCAGCGCAATCCATATAATGCGGTTTGCCAAGAATTGCGACAGCCTCTATAATGGGCATGTCTTCTGCAATCTTGAGATAGTCCTCGTAGAGCGGCTTGTGCGTCTTTTCGTAATCAAACAAGGAAAGCTCCTGCTGCTCGGGGAGTGTTTCCAATTCCTGTTCGCCACTTGTGATATCCTGCATCAGACTCGGCTGTTCTTGTGCTTGATTATCCGTGCCGACAAACAGCTCTTGCCTTTCCAAAACCTGTTCCAAGGCACCGATCCAGCCATGCTTTGCAACAGAGGAGAAAACGCCCACGATCAATACCAGCGCCGCCAGCACCACCATGGAATAAATGATGATAATGGCAATTTTTGCTCCTTTACTCATAGCCGTCCCCTTTCTTTGCAAGATCTGTTTTATATAACAATGCACGTCCGCTTTTGTTTGCATTTATTATAGCATTTATCAAAATTTTTTTCAATACGTTCGATCGAAAATGCAAAATTCTTTGAAAAACCTCTTGCAAATAAGAAAGATATATGATATAATGTAACGGTAAATGCGATGATGAAGTCAGCGCACACGAAAAAGCGTACACAGAGAGGGTCGGCGCGGCTGAAAGCGACCTTGCGTGGCGTGTGTTGCATTTCCCTTCGGAGCAGGTCCTGTGAGCCGCATGCGGTAGTGGGACACGGCAGACACCGTTATCGGTCGGCAGAGTGTTGGCTTTGTGCGCAATTGTGCATCACGCCTTTAGTTGGGTGGTACCGCGGTAATTTTGCCGTCCCATGTCTGTGGGGCGGTTTTTATATTTTTACAAATAATTTTTTGAACAATAAAAGGAAGGAATTCATCATGAAAGAAATGTTGAATCAAATTCGCACGACAGCGCTTGAAAAAATCGCTGCCGGTGAAGATCTTGAGCAGATCAGAATCCAGTACCTTGGCAAAAAGGGCGAGCTGACCGCAGTTTTGCGCGGTATGGGCAAGCTGAGTGCCGAGGAAAGACCCGTGATCGGTCAGCTTGCAAACCAGGTTCGTGCTGACATTGAAGCTGCCATTGCAGAAAAGGCAGAGGCACTCAAGGCAGGCGCGCTTGCAGAGCAGCTCAAGGCCCAGAGACTGGACGTTACCATGCCCGGCAAGGCTACCCGTGTCGGTCATGTTCATCCCCTGACCCGTGTACAGAGAGACATGGAAGAGATCTTTATCGGCATGGGCTTCTCAATTGCCGAGGGTCCTGAGGTAGAGTACGACCTGTACAACTTCCAGAAGCTGAATATCCCGGAAAATCACCCCGCGCGTGATACCCAGGATACCTTCTATATCACCGAGAACATTCTGCTGCGCTCCCAGACCTCTCCCGTTCAGGCAAGAACCATGGAAGTGCAAAAGCCCCCCATCCGCATCATCTCCCCCGGCCGCGTTTACCGCTCCGACGCCATGGACGCAACCCACAGCCCCCTGTTCCACCAGATGGAAGGCCTTGTTGTAGACAAGGGCATTACCATGGGTGACCTTAAGGGCATGCTGGAGACCTTTGCAAAGGCACAGTTTGGCGAAGAGACCCGTTGCCGTTTCCGTCCTCACCACTTCCCCTTCACCGAGCCCAGCGCAGAGGTTGACGTTTCCTGCTTCGCATGCGGCGGCAAGGGCTGCAGACTTTGCAAGGGTGAGGGCTGGATCGAGATTCTGGGCGCAGGCATGGTGCACCCCAACGTGCTTTCCATGTGCGGCATTGACCCCGAGGAATACAGCGGCTTTGCGTTCGGTATGGGTATCGAGCGTATCGCCATGCTCAA